>JANYDB010000016.1 GCA_025359985.1 Burkholderiales bacterium
CGATACGATGCAATGCCGGTTTGATAATCGCAGCTTCAGCAACGCTGATGATCCCGCTTATCCTGCCGACTGGCGGCGCGATATTATTTATGTGCATCAACATCCCTATCTTTTTAATACCAGCGTGTCAGCCAATATTGAATATGGTTTGAAAATGCGCGGCGTGAGCCACGAGAAGCGGCGCGAACTAGCCAAAGAAGCCGTCATCTGGGCGGGATTGCAACAGGTCGCCCAAGTCGCGCCGAAGCACCTGTCAGGCGGCGAAAAACAAAAAGTGGCACTGGCTCGCGCCAAAGTTTTAAGCCCGCGTGTACTGCTGGTGGATGAGCCGACCGCCAATCTGGATCGGGCAGCCCGCATACAAATTGTCGACCTGCTTCAACAGACTGCTTCAGCCAATAATTGCGTCGTGGTGGCTTGCCATGACCGCGAGATTATCGATTTGCCCGATGTCGTGCGGCTGCATCTGGAGGCTGGGCGGATTGTACTTTGATGAGCGTTCTTTATTAGGCGCGCTTAACGCATTCGCCGACCGCCCATCCAACCCATTATTTCGGCGCCAGCATTTGCTGCAATTCTCCTGACTGGTACATCTCACGCATGATGTCAGAGCCGCCGACAAATTCACCGTTTACATACAGTTGTGGAATGGTCGGCCAATTGGCAAATTCTTTAATGCCTTGGCGAATTTCCTCATCTTCCAGCACATTCACCGTGAAAGGTTTATCGACACCGCAGGCTTTCAGAATCTGCGTGGCCGAAGCGGAAAAACCGCACATGGGAAACTGGGTCGAGCCTTTCATAAACAGCACCACAGGGTGGCCGTTAACGGTTTCGCGAATACGTTCTTGAGTGTCCATACTGAATCCTTTGGTTGTGCTTGACGGTTGCTTGAATAAAACAAATTATGTTCCAATATTTTAACGCGTTCCAGGGTATCTGGCTTGATGCTTTTCAGCACAACCGCCCGCCAGATACCCGGGTAATACCGGCTAAATCTGCAATCGCCACCAGATCAACAAAGCCGCCCGCCTTGAGTAACTCTCGGCAGGCCTCGGCCTGATCGTAGCCGTGCTCAAACAGCAGCCACCCGTCTTGATGCAGATGCCGTGGCGCTGCGCCGATGATGTGACGGATGCAGGCCAAACCGTGCTGCCCCACCGCTTGATCAGTCAAGGCCTGCAGGGGCTCAAAACGTAAATCGTCGGTGGTTAAATGCGAATCACCGTGTGCGACATAAGGCGGATTCGACAGTATCAAATCAAATTTTTCGCCGGCCAATTCGCTAAACCAGTCGCTTTCAACAAACTGGATGTGCGCACCGTGGCGCAATGCATTTTGTCTGGCGATGGCAAGCGCGCGGTCGGAAATATCGGTAGCCACCACACTTGCTTGCGGATACTCTGCGGCCACGCTCACCGCAATGGCGCCACTACCCGTGCCGAGATCCAGCACATTTGCGCTGTCCGCCCCAAATTGGTTGGAGCGATGGCTCGAAAGCCGCACCAGTGCTTGTTCTACGAGCACCTCTGTTTCTGGGCGCGGGATCAATACAGCCGACGTGACGATAAATTCGCGCCCGTAAAATTCGCGCATGCCTAAAATATACGCCATCGGTTCGCCGCCTGAACGGCGTGCCAGCATCGCCGTAATTTTGCGGTGCTGTAACGCATCCGGCACACGTTCAGGATGAGCCATCACGCTCGCCCGGCTGCAACCGAGAACGGCGCCCACGATCATTTCAGATTCACGTTTGCTGATGGCGCTATCAGCAATCAGGCTGCCGATGCGCGTGTCAGAAAGTGAGCTGATTGGAGTGTTCATACGGTTTGTTGGTGCTGTATAAAAAAGGGCATGGGATAAAACGGTGGGACCGGTGCGAACTGCAGCGCACGTTAAGTGCAGTTTATGTAGACCCTATGCGTACATCAAGCCAGCAAGCCGTTCATATAGCGCAGTCGGTCTGCCACGGCTCTCAATAATGCCATGGCAAAGGCGGGCTGTTCTTTCACCAGTGTCAGCAGGGTGCTGCGGTTAATGGCTAATAGGGCCACCTCGGTTTCGGCGGTTGCAGTGGCGGTGCGCGGCGATTGATCAACCAGCGCCATTTCGCCAAAGGCGCCGCCTACACCGGAAGTTTCGACTACGCTGCCTTTGATTGAAATCGCAACGCGGCCTTCAAGCACCACGTACATATAGGCACCAGTTTCGCCTTCGCGCATGATTGCCTGCATCGAGGCATAACGTAATGTGGCCGCATGATCGAGCTGCTTATCAAGCTGGCGATGAAGCTGCTTTAGCATCGTCTGATCAAAAATGGTGACACCGCGTTCGCCGCCGTTGCCGGGGGCAATGCTGCGCGAGGCCAGTCTTGCGGCGACCAGACGCAAACGATCGAACATCACATTCATCAGCATGAGTGCGAATTCCGGCATTTTCTGAATCGCCTGCTGGAATTGTTCAGCATCCAGCGAATAGGCGGCACATTTGGATTTGGCGGTGGCAGTAGCACTTCGTGTGCCGCCAGTAATTACGGATATTTCGCCGAAAATTTCACCCACACCAATGGTATCCAAAGCAACGCCGCCAATCGTGAGGCTCACTTCACCCGCAGCAATAAAGTACATCTTGTTGGGGACAGCTTTACTGAACAATCCCCCTTTGCCGGGCTTGTCGTTCTCGGTGAAGAACACGCCACCTTCGACCATTTTTTCACGGGCACCACCCAGCTCAAATAATTTTTGCGCGACAGCGGCGTTATAAAATTTGCTCTTGGCCGGTACCGATGGCGCAGCTTTAGCCGCGGCGCGAGGTTTTTCTGCCCCGGCCAAGCTGGTGAAATCAAAATCAGAATTGGGATCAGTGTTCATACAAGCGGGATGCTCCAAAATTAATATTACCTATTTTACGTCGGCTGCGCCCTCAGAGGCGATATGTATTGATGTCATTAAAAATGTTCAAAGCCGTCGCAGGTGTTGATACCAGCATCATCGATACTGCAATCAGTATGAGCAGGCGGGTTGTCCATTTTTAATGACTCTGTTGTGAGAGTGCGGTTAAGATTCGGATAGCAAGTTTACGCACGCAGCAGACAGCACCACACGGCTTTGCATGGGCCGTGATCGCGCCGACTGTACACTCAACACTAAACACTGAATGAACGGCGGCTGATTTGGGATAACGGGTGTTGCTGAATTTTCGGCATAGGGAAATGAAAGGTATGGATGATTATGACCGGCGCAAGCCATTATTTTACCGACGTCGCACAGGAAATTCTTGATTTCTGGTTCGGCACCGGTGATACGCTCGGCAAAAGTCGCCCGCAATGGTTTCAAAAAGACGCTGGTTTTGATGAAGAAATTCGCACCCGGTTTTTAGCGGTGTATGAAGCGGCTATACAAACTAAAACCCAAACCCAACCTGAAGCGAACCTATCCGCGTACGGCTGGAAGCAGCCCAGCGATGGTCTGGCGCTGATTGTGCTGCTGGATCAGTTTCCGCGCAATATGTTCCGCCAGAATGCGCGTGCTTTCGCCACTGATTCACTAGCTCGTGCAACCACCCGCCAGATGCTTGCGCGGGGCTTTGATAATGCGATGCGGCCGGTCGAGCGGCAATTCATTTATCTGCCGTTAGAACACAGCGAATTATTGGCCGACCAGGCGCAATCGGTTGCTTTGTTCAACACCTTATCGGCATTCCCGGAAACCCGTGAACTACATCTATGGGCGGAAAAACATCGCATCATTATCGAGCGATTTGGACGCTTCCCGCATCGCAATTCAGCGCTGGGGCGTGACAGCACCGCTGAAGAAATAATATTTTTAGCACAGCCAGGGTCGGGGTTTTAACGGCCGTGAGTGATGGTAATTTTAAAATCAAACTCAAGCACTGGCGGACTTTTTAGGGCAGAAAAGCTTGAAGAATGCCGTCAGTGCTAGAGTTTATGTTTGTTTTATGTTTGTTTTATGTTTTTTTAATGCGTTGATGTTAAGCGGGATAAAATTTATAGGCGGCCATTAAATGCGCCTAACCCGCAAGCTCATACGATTTATGGTTTGGGCTTCTTGGGTTGCTTTGGTTTTTTAGGCTCTTTGCCTTGTTTATCTCGATTGCCCATGGCGGCTTCCTCGTTATGATGGATGAGTCTTTATCATAGCGTGTAGCGAGGCTTGTGCGCGAAAACAAAACAGGAAATTTAATGTTGTTAAGCAGAGATTCCCTTTTACCCATGGCCACAGCAACAGCAGCGTGCATGAGCAGCCTGTTGTTGATGAGTTGCGGCTCGGTGCCTTCACCTTTGGTTTTAGCTTTACCGGCGCCTGTACCAATGCTGGATAAACAAAAATGGCGAGAGATCGATTTAGCTATTGAATCTTATATCGCGCATCAACAAATGCCGGGTGCCGTGTTTTGGCTTGAGCGCAACAGTGAGTCATATCAAAAATCTTACGGCAAATTAAGCTATGAACAGGATGCGGCACGCGTCGAAATGAATACTATTTTTGACGCGGCCTCACTCACTAAAGTGATCGCTACAACCCCTGCTGTGATGTGGCTGATTGAGCATGGCCAGGTGGTATTGGATGCGCCGCTGATTCAATATTTGCCCGAATGCGTTGGCGGCAATACCGGTGGCGATGGCGATGAAAACAGCGATGACCATAGTGGCGGGAAAGAGCTGATCACCATTCGTCATTTACTGACTCATACATCGGGTTTGCCCGCCGGCATTCCGGCCACGCTAGCCGATGGCACGGCCTGGCAGGGCGAAGCGGCCGCGCTTAAATTAGCCTGCGGTCAAAAAGTGACTGCCCCTCCCGGCACCTTGTTTCGTTACTCTGACATTAACTTTATTTTGTTAGGCCAGTTGGTGCAGCGGGTGAGCGGGCAGCCGCTGAATTTATTTGTTCAGCAAAAAATATTTGGCCCGCTCGGCATGCATCACACCGGTTATTTACCCCTGCAGAAATTTAGCGCTGAACGGATAGCGCCCACGCAAAAAATCCTGCCGGCGAATGCGGTAGTTGATGTTGCAATCAACGCTGCAATCAATGCTGCCGCCAACGCCGGAAAAGTTGCGCACAGCGAATTGTCAGAGGGCAAAATAGGGCAGGGCATGGTGCATGACCCCACCGCCCAAAGAATGGGCGGGGTGGCGGGCCATGCCGGTCTTTTCACCACCGCGTCTGATCTTGCGCGCTACGCGAGGATGATGCTGAATCAAGGTGAGCTGGATGGCGTGCGGGTGCTGAGTCGCGAAAGCGTGCGGCTGATGACTACGGTGCAATCACCTTTAACCGTTGCATCGCCGGCGCGATGGCGGCGCAGCGCAGGTTGGGATATTGATTCGCCGTATGCACGGCCGCGGGGCACACTTTTTCCAATCGGAAGCTATGGCCATACTGGCTTTACCGGTTGCGTCCTATGGATTGATCCGTTTTCCAAAACCTTTTATGTATTTTTATCCAACCGTGTTTACCCGGATGATAAAAACAAAGATAAAGGCAATATTCTCAGTCTGTACGGAACGCTGGGAACGCTCGCCGCACAATCAGTAACAAGGTTCGATTTTTTGAACGTCGCGGGTGCGCTGGCGGCAACCGCAAATCCTTTCAACTATGAAAAAAATAAGTCGCCATGAAAACCAGTCATCATCTCGACCTGAATCTTGCGCCTAATCTGAGCCGCCGCGAGTGGCTAAAGTTGGCGGGCGCGGGTGCTACCTATGCCACCTTGTCGGGCTGCTCAACCCTGCTGCCTGCTACACGCCGGGGGCCACCGTACGCGCGACCATTATCATCACTGCCGTTTAGCCGACCCCATATCGATGCCACGCAAATCAGCCGCGTATTAGTCGGCTTGCGACCCTATCGCGCCGCAGGTTTTGTGGTGCGCGGTGAGCGCGTGGGAGACAAAATCATCATTCATAATTACGGTCACGGCGGTGGCGGCATTACGATGTCGTGGGGTTCATCCGCGCTTGCCGTTGCCGAAGCGCCGGACACAGCACAAAAAAATGCGGCCGTGATCGGCTGCGGCGTGATGGGGCTTTCAACCGCACGGCTGCTCCAGGATCGCGGCTGGAACGTGACGATTTACGCAAAAGATTTACCGCCCAACACCACCTCCAACATCGCCGGCGGTTTATGGGCGCCGACCAGCGTATTTTCTCCACTCAGTATTGATGCGGCGTTTGCAGCGCAGTTCAGACAAGCGCTAGTGCTATCGCATCAATTATTTTCAAAGCTGGTGAATGTGCCCGGATATGGCGTGAGCCAACGCGAAAATTATTATCTCAATGACAGTCCCAAAACCGCCGCCGACTATTTTTATTTGCGTGATTATCCAGAGCTGTTTCCATCCATCGCGACGCTATCACCGGACGATCATCCGTTTGCATCGCCTTATGTGATGCGACATGTTTCCATGTTGATCGAGCCCTCCATTTACTTGCCGCGCTTGATCAGTGATGTGAATGCGGCCGGGGGCCAAATTATGGTGCGCGCATTTCAGAATCTTGCCGAACTGTTGACTCTAGATGAGTCCGTTATTTTTAATTGCACCGGGCTGGGCGCGCGGGAATTATTCAACGACACCGAGCTCACACCCATCCGCGGACAGGTGGTGTTGTTGCCACCGGATGAACGTGTCGATTACCTCACCCACGGCGGCGGCCAAGGACTGCTCTACATGTTCCCGCGGGCCGACGGAATTCTGCTGGGTGGTGCATACGAGCGCGGCGACAGCCATCTCGAAGCAGACGCTGATACCACCGCACGTATGGTGCGCGAACATGTGCGGGCTTTTCAAAGTATGCTGATTTAAAAAACGAAACCCCAGCATCGATGAGGCATTTGAAGCTTTTTTGCCTCAAACGCCGCTCCTGTGCTGGGGTCGCTACTGCGAAAAATTGAGTTTATTAATTCAAATGACCAAGCTCTTTTAAAGCCTATTACCCAACTTAAAACCTAGTCGCGTGAGCGGATCATGCCATCGACGATGCGTACACGATCGCCCGTGCGCCAAGTCGGATTGGTTTCAGTGAATACGCGGCTTGAACCATTTTCAAGGCGAACGGTAACTTCATAGCTGCTGGTTGCCCCGACACGTTTTTCGATGGCGTTGCCTGCCAACGCGCCGCCAACCACACCGGCCACGGTAGCCAGGTCCTTGCCGCGGCCGCCGCCCACTTGGTGGCCGAGCACACCGCCCACCACTGCGCCGCTGATTCCGCCGATACCGGTGGTCTTGCCGTTTTCGCTCATGTCGCGGGTTGATTCAACCACACCGCAATCCACACATACCGACCGGGCGGGTGTATTGCTAGCCACCTGCACCGGCGCGGTGTGCGTTTTTGCTGCTGTCGTTGCGACTGCTGCCTTGGGTGTTGGCGTTGCAGCAACACTCGAGCTGCCGCCCGCCATTGAAGTCGGAATCCAGCCCATGATCGCGGCGATGCCGACGCCACAAAACAGAATGATCGCGATACCGACGACCCATAGCATGGTGTTACGGGAATTGGTGGTTTGGGTTTGCATAGGTACTTCCTTTTATAGGGAATCAATTTAGGTCACTGATACTGATGCATTCACAATCAGAATTCAGCAAAAGTGTACTGGTTTAAAGTCGCCTAATTATAGATTAAGTTTCTACCACAGTAAGTATGTACGTTGATGACCAACGGTGTCGGTGCGCTAACGCGCATACTACCGCGCACTTATCCGTCTACGCGCATGGTCAGCACCGTTTTTTTTCGTTTTTTCGTTTTTTCGTTTCTTCGTCTTTTGATCTTTATAGGCATTTTGCTCTGGCGGGATGCTGGGCAATGCGGTCATGGCGCGCTGCGCCTCCGGGTTAAGCGCTTCATCGCTTAGCCAAAGCCAACAACTGGCCCCGTCTAAAAAATACCGGCCATATACAGCAAAGGTTGTTTGGTTATGCCTAACTGGGAGGCAGGATTTTTGTTTATATCGAGCTCAACTCGCATGTCAGGTCACATAGCAACCCGCAGGACCATGATGCGTAGGCGATGTTTGTAAGCGTTTCCATATTAATTTTCATATAGCAGCTTTCATCTATCAGCCTTCATCTTTCCAGCGACGGATGCGACTGGCTGCGTAAATCATCGCCGCGCCTGCCGCTACGCCTATCCATAAATTGGCGGTACCCACAAGCTGCCATGATTGCGACAGCATTTCCAGGGCATGACCCGACAACATTAATTCAGGTCGGTCGTCATGTATCAGCAGTGGCTGGAGTTTGAACCACGAACCAGGCACTGCGCTAAACAGCATGCGGAGCACGATATGGCTTTGGAACCAGGCGAGGTCCCAACCAAACTGGAACAGCTTGTTCAACCAGGTAATCAGCCCGTAAGCGAGAACGGGAATGAGTACCGCCCACAGCAACGGTTTGCTGCGCGCCCATGCGCCGACCATGAGCAGCCAGCCTACGGTGGGCAATGCCCATAGAACATAAATGGGCAGAGCCGCGATCCATTGCAGCGGAACCAGATAGGTAAGCGGTAGCGCGAGGATGGTGCTTGCCAGCCCGACGTCCTTGATAACCAACATCAAGCAGGTCAGTAATAGGGCCAATACCGAGGTGATAATCGCAACGCCCAACGCGATCGCCGGCGCCACCATCGTCGCAAAGATCGCTTTTGATATGACGGTGACTTCATCGGTGATGGGCAATGATTTCCAAAACAGGATGCTGCGGTCTTTGCGTTCATCAAACAGCGCGTTGAGGCAAAAGAAGAACGCGGTAAATCCGTATAGCAGAGAAAACGTGGTGGACGCGATCCCATACCAGCTCATCACGCTGATGCGGGCAAAATCTGCTTTTTGCAGATCGGTCATGCTGGCAAAGAAATCCCACAGCGGCATGCCGTTCATCTGCGCGGTTTTATCGCCGCCGAACATCATCGCCAGCAACGACAGCATCACCAGCAACACCATGATCGCGCCGAACACAATCGGCGCCCAAAAGAACCCGCCTTTGTGCTCCCAAAATTCACGTTTGATCAGCCATTTCATCGTGTTCATGCGTAGGTTCCTTTCATGGTGGCGACGAAGATGTCCGCGATGCCGGGACTGCGGGTTTCACCCAGCGCTTCAATTTGCTGGCGCGAGGTACCGCTGGCTAGGTTATCGAACAGCATCACTGATTTACCAAAAACCTGGCGTTCATCAATCGGCTTGAGCGCGCGCGCCGTGTCAGTATTTTCAGCCGACACCATCACTTCAATAAAACGCTCGCTGATTTCATCCATCGTCGCTGAAAGCGTGATCTTGCCGTCGCGAATAAACATTAGATCACTCAGGATATGCTCGATCTCTTCTACCTGATGGGTGGTGACGATGATGGTTTTTTGCTCGTCAAAATAATCTTCCAGCAGGTTTTGATAAAACTGTTTGCGATACAAAATATCGAGACCGAGGGTCGGCTCATCGAGCACCAGTAGCTTCGCGTCAATCGCCATCACCAGCGCTAGATGTAATTGCACGATCATGCCTTTCGACATTTCCCGCACCTTCATGGCGGGCTTGAGCTTAGTGTTTTTAAGATAACGCTCAGCTTTGGCGCGATCAAATTTTGGATGCACACCGGCCACAAAATCAATCGCCTCTCGCACCCGCAGCCAGCGTGGCAATACCGCGACGTCAGCAATAAAGCTGACCTGCTTCATTAATTTATCGCGCTGCGTACGCGGATCCAGGCCAAGCACTTTTAACTCGCCCTGAAAGGGAATCAAGCCCAACATCGCTTTCAACGTGGTGGTTTTACCTGAGCCATTTGGCCCGATCAAACCGATGATGCGCCCGGCAGGAATTTCAAAGCTGATGCAATCAACCGCGACTGATTTGCCATAATGCTTGGTGAGGCCGCGCGCGCTCACGACGCTATTCGTATTGGTATTCATGCGGCACCTCCGGTATTTGCTTTCGCGTTTTCCTTAACGGCCGCCAACAATTCTTTGGCGCCCAGACCCAGGCGGCGCATGCGATCTATTACCGCTGGCCATTCTTCATTTATAAAACGAGCACGTTCGCTAGCGAGTAATTTCTCGCGCGCCCCTTCGGTTATATACATGCCAAGTCCTCTTCTTTTTTCCACGAGTTCTGCATCGGCTAATTCCTGATAGGCGCGTGAGACGGTAATCGGATTGAGTTGGTAATCAGCTGCGATCTGTCGGACCGAAGGCAGCGCGTCGCCAGGCTTGAGCAATCCATCTAGCATCATCTCGACGACGCGGCTTTTAAGCTGTCGATAAATCGGTGTGTTGTCGTGCCAGTCGGCATTCATAGTTCCGACCTCCTTGTGGTGGATTGCTGGGTTGAGTGGTGGCGCTGTGACGATTGTTTGGTGTTGTAGTTAAGTATAACAGTAGATTGCAGTAGATTGCAGTGTGTCAAGTTGGAGAAACGGTAATTAAAAACGCCGTCACATACAGCAATGTAGTTGACAGTATCATTAACTATTAACAAAATAAAAGCGCATCAAGTGTCAGCATTTACCTAAAATTATCAACCGGAGATCTGCATGCAACCGACCCCATCAGATTGGCCCAGATTGACTTCATGCCTGTTTTATAAGGAGGCTGGCAACATGATCGATTGGTTGTGCGATGCGTTCGGGTTTGAGCTGCGGCTTAAAGTTGAGGGCGATGATGGACAGATCGTACATAGCGAATTAACCTACGGCGAGAGCGTGGTGATGGTGAGTGAACAAAGCATGGGGTCGGGGGCGAAGTTTGGCGTTAATCAGCTTAGCCCCCAGACTGCTGGTGGTAATACCCAATGCATCATGCTGTTTGTCGATGATGTCAATGCGCATTGTGCGCACGCGCGCAGCAAGAGTGCGCGCATTGTAAATGAGCCCGCCATCCAAGATTACGGCGAAGATTATTGGGCCGATCGCAGCTACGGCGCGCTCGATCCGGAAGGTCATATGTGGTGGTTCACCCAGCGTATCCGTAGCAAAGGCGATCCGAAGTGATGGCCAGCACGGGCAACGTAGCTCGGCTATGCGCCGCGCTGTCGGACCTTGCCCGAGTGGCGGTGATCGAAATTTTAAGTGCAGGCCGGAGCGTGCTGGCGCTATCGGCGACACGCGGGCTGACAAGCTGGCCGACACGCTGGGAATGAGCGCAGCTGCGCTGAGCCGACACCTGCGTCTGCTGCGACAAATCGGGCTGACTACCGATGATGCGGTAGAAAATGACGCACGATTCCGCCTGTGTCGGCTTGAACAAGCGCAGTTCACTTCTCTACGTGATTGGCTTACCGAAATGGAAACATTTTGGGCTGATCAACTTCACGCGTTTAAAAAACATGCAGAAGCTTTGCGTCAAAGCCCGCGTAAATTAAAGCCTGGGCTAATACTCAAAGCAAAACAACGCGTGCCTAAAAAATGAGCAACACAGCGTTGGCCGATCCCAATCCTGAGCGACCGACTTTAGCGTCAGATCAGGCTACTGTCACTATCACGGTGGCGGTTGAGCCTAAAGAAGCCGTTCGTTTATTTACCGAAGAAATCGAAAGCTGGTGACGGCGCGGCCCGCGTTTTTGGCGTGCAGTGGGTGATCGCGGCATTGCTTGTCTGGAGCCGCATATCGCTGACGTGTGTTTGAGTCATTCACCACCACAGCGGGTGAAACGATTATCGAAATAGGGCAAGTTAAAATTGGGGAGTCATCATCACGTCTGATGTTTAGTGGGCATGCCACTAATTTTGCATCCATTGACAGTACCGAAGTCGAGGTGCTATTCCAGGCCGTTCACGTCAGCAATGGCACAGGTACGCGGGTAACTATGGTGCATCAGGGCTGGGCAGGTATACGCAGTGATCATCCGGCTCGTCATGGGTTGCAAGGCGCCGCATTTATTCGCCTGATCGGGCTATGGTGAAGTGATCAAATGGGGACATTGCGTGTGCGCTGTACGCGCTAGGGAAATAAAAATGGACGAAAATAGTTAAAGCAGGACTAAGCCATACAAAGTCATGAGGGCATCATCGCCTGCTGCCTAACAAACGTGACGGCAGCAACACGATAGAGCGCAGCAATTCAAATACGCCTTCCACAGCGATGCCTACCAGCCTGAACGGCAGCGCAATAATCCATAGCAACGGATAGAGCACCAGTGCCAACAACGCCAGGGGCCAGCAGACCATCAAGAGCAACAACCAAAGCAAAATTTTCATATTCGGTCTTTCCTCAAAAGGTTGTTATCCATCACCACCGTCGCATAACATCCATGTTTTCGTTTTTTGAAGCAACTTCCAAACATGAAGATACAGTAGCTTTGCTGAAGCCTGAAGCAGGGGGTGATGAGCGGCAGCATAAGTACGATGGATTGCAGGTAACTCGCATATAAATAAGCCTGCCGTAGAATCCAAAATTAAAAAAAGGGCGCCGATAAAGCCCCCTTTTTGGTGACACAAATAGTTACGGCAGCAATGATTGCAATCGCCCGATTACATCACGCTGCTGAGACTAGTCTCGCAAATTACTGGGGCATCAGCACGGTATCGATGGCGTGGATAACACCGTTCGACGCCGCAACATCAGTTTTGATCACTTTTGCATTGTTGACCATCACGCCATTGTCGGTGGTGATCTTGATGCTTTGGCCATTAACCGTTTTGACTTCACCGGCTTTTACATCTTTCGCCATCACCGCAGCAGGTACCACGTGGTAGGTAAGAACTGCAGCCAGTTTGGCTTTGTCTTTAAGCAGCGCATCTAGATCAGCTTTTGGAATTTTAGCAAACGCTTCATCGGTTGGTGCAAACACCGTGAACGGGCCTTTGCTTTTCAGTGTCTCAACTAGGCCAGCGGCTTTTACGGCTGTAACCAGTGTTTTGAAATTGCCAGCAGCAACGGCGGTATCAACAATATCTTTTGCGGCCATGGCCATGGTGGAAGACACGGCCAATGCAGCACCGACAACTAGCGAAGTAATAGTACGATTCATGTGTAACTCCTAGGGTCAAAATGGTGTGGGTAAAAAAATTAAAATTAAACGATTGACGGGGAGCGGGGAACATCAACAGCCATCACAATAGGGCTCAATGGCATTTGCATTTCAAAGCTATTCCGTGACCTCTTAGTCAAATTCAAAACGATAAAGTTCAATTCGTTGAACGAGGTAACGGCGAATCATGCTGAAAATTGATTTGTCTCGATTGGGCGACAGCCTGATAGGCAGATGGTCGAATTCAAGTTTTTTTTAATCCCGATTTCAACAACGCATATATCTTCTCGTTTCTCGAGTGCGGTGCTGCGGGTCAGATGGTTCAGGCCCGCCTCAGTCAAAAAATCACCTTCGCCAAACATGCGCCGGCAATGTGCAACTTGCGCAGCTCGGCTGCGCCGAGGAAGGGGTGAAGTCGTCTCGCCGACAGTATCTTATTTTAGAATGCCGGTTGATTCTGCACGAGCGTGGCCCATGTACGATCGCATGAATCGTTTTCAAGCAGAACTAGTCCGGATCGGTGAGCACGCCAACCTTGAGCGAAAGATGCTCTGCTAAATGCGCCGCCACCATCGCATACAGGATAGGCGAAGGGTGAAAGCCGTCTTCGGCCATCAACTTTGGATGCGTAAACCCTTCCATCGGTATGTGCGAAACGAATGACGCGCGCCGTGCGTGAGCTGCCCAACGCGCCTGCAGATGATTGTTGCGTCGTGCCTCGGCACCGCCGTACCACGCCAGAGGTTGCGGCAGCAGCGGAAAGCGCTCGACGGCGGGCAAACCCGGAAATAAAATATGTTGCACACCGGTGCGCGCGCGCAGCATGCGAACAATGCGGTTGCGCGCGCGTAACGCATGACCGACCGCTACGTTGTTGGTAATGTCGTTAACCCCCACAATGACTACCGCCACATCGACATCAGGTAATTTTTGGCCGCGTAAAAGATCGAGTAAACCGATTGAGGTCAACCCTGTTTGTGCGATCAGATGCCAATGCACATCGCGCTGAAGGCGTTGCGCCAAGGCGGCGGCGAGTTGCGAAGACAGCGCATCATCTTGCGTTGCAGCTCCGACACCGGCAGCGGAGGAATCTCCGGCGATGAGCAGCGAGACTGGGCGCGAATCGGACGCAGCATCTATACAAACAGCGACACCGTGCCGTGGCCCCGTTGGTTCAGGCAGCTCAAGTGCTACCCGACGCAGGCGCTTGGCTTGCGCGATGAGTACCGGGGCCAATACGGGCTTAATGAGGCGAACGACCATAATGAACAAACTACTGGAGATTAAAATTGCATAATTGCATACGATACATTAACAAAGTTCGCGCTGTTCTATGCAAGGTTTGACTGCTTTGATGCAGTGGGCATGAAAATTAAACCTAATTTTAAAAAATGAAACTCCCTATTCGGCAGGCTTTTTAAGGAAAAAGGGCTCTAAGAAGCACGCCCAGACTAGAGTTTACTATTTTTCTCCAACTCCTCAATCCGCTTTATCAACGCTGTAATCGTCGCATCGCTATGATCGGAGCGCCCGGCCAGGGCTTTTAGAATGGCGCTCAAAGGATCATTTTCATTGGTGGTGATGGCGTAAGCCGAGAATGCCTGTCCTGCGACACCTTCCTCTACGCCTTCGACTATTCGTGCGGGAATGCCCACCACGGTTGCGCCGGGCGGCACGGCACGAACAACCACTGAATTTGAACCAATTTTAGCCCCTGCACCGACCGTAAACGGACCCAGGATTTTGGCCCCTGCGCCAACCGTGACGCCCGCACCCAGGGTGGGATGACGCTTGCCTTTATCCCATGACACACCGCCCAAGGTAACGCCGTGATACAGCGTGCAATCGTCGCCAATTTCTGCGGTTTCACCGATCACGATACCGATCGCATGATCAAAGAAAATCCGGCGTCCCAGCTTAGCGCCGGGATGCAATTCCACGCCGGTGAGCGCTCGGCCAATATTGGAAATAAACCGCGCCAGCCATTTGAAACCCCAGCGCCACAGCGGGTTTGAAACCCGGCGGTGCAGCCAGATCGCGTGCATACCGGGATAGCACGTGAGCACTTCCCAGGCATTGCGGGCCGCGGGATCACGGGCGTAAACGCTTTCAATATCTTCTTTGAGTCGATCAAACATTTTCTAATCTTAATTTATTTTTGTGGCTAATTTAGTAGCCGTTGTTGCCTGAAACGAAGCCAGCAGGCCACGCAGGATCGCCACCTCTTCGGGCTCCATGCGCGCTCGAGTAAACAATCGTTGCATGCGCGTCATAAATCGTTTGGGTGATGTGGGGTCGAGGAAACCGGAACTAATTGCCGCGGTTTCCAGATGCCGTAAAAAATGCTCGATGTCACCCACGCTGGCCTGAGGACGCGCCGGGTGATCTGCCACCTTAAACATCTCAGCTGCAGAACCCGCCTGCATCATCACTTCATAGGCTGCGACCTGAATGGATTGCGACACATTCAGTGATGAATATGCCGGGTTGGCGGGAATGGTGGCCGCGAGCTGGCATTGCGCGACATCTTCGTTAGATAAGCACATAGCCTCGTTACCGAATACCAGCGCAATACGGCTATCGGGCTCAGCCACCGCTTCAGTCAAAGCGATGCCCACCGCTTCACGCAGCGACACAATAGGGTGCGATAGCTCACGCCGCCGCGCGGTGAACCCCACTGCAAACCGGGTATCCGCAATCGCCTCGGCCAGCGTGCCCACCACCCGTGCATTTGCCAGCACCTCGGTCGCGCCAGAGGCTAGCGCAATCGCGTTAGGATGCTCGGTGGGATTTTTTTCTTTCGGGTTAACCAACACCAAATCTGACAGCCCCATCGTCATCATCGCTCGGGCAGCGCTGCCGATGTTGCCGGGATGCGAGGTTTCCATCATCACGATGCGGACGCGATTTAATATTGAAGCAGACGAGTCTGGGGTGGTCATAGTAAAATACCGATTCTTATCGTTCTTTGTGAAAATCTGCCATGCATCCAATGCTCAATGTCGCCGTCAAGGCGGCTCGCCGCGCCGGCGCTATTATTAACCGCGCCACCGACGACCTCGACAAGCTCACCATCGAGCGTAAGGGCCATAACGATTTTGTCTCTGATGTGGATCGCGCGGCGGAAAACACCATCATCGCCACGATCCTTGAAAGCTATCCCCAGCATAGCATTCTCGCCGAAGAATCTGGCGTCTCTGTGGGCTCCGGGGGCTCCGGGGGCGCAGCAAATGCCCCCGGCTCGGGTGAATCCGAATATCAATGGATTATTGATCCACTCGATGGCACTACCAATTTTCTGCATGGCTTCCCACAATATTGCGTATCGATTGCGCTCGCGGTTAAAGGCGTGGTCTCGCACGCGGTGATTTTTGATCCTACCCGCAACGATCTTTTTACCGCCTCGCGCGGCGGTGGCGCTTTTTTAAATGAACGTCGGATTCGGGTTTCAAAAGTGATTCACCTAAAAGACGGCCTGATCGGCACTGGCTTTCCCTATAAAGAGTTTGAGAAATTTGATAAATATTTGGGCATGTTTAAAGAAGTCACGCAAAAATCGTCCGGAGTACGCCGCCCTGGTGCCGCCGCCTTGGACTTGGCCTACGTCGCCTGTGGCCGCTTCGACGGTTTCTGGGAAATGGGCCTGAGCCCGTGGGATGTGGCCGCAGGTGGCCTTCTGATTTTAGAGGCTGGCGGCTTGATTACCGACTTCAGCGGCGACAGCGATTATTTGCACGGAGGAAGCGTGGTCGCGGGTACGCCAAAACTGTTTCCGCAATTGCTATCGATTATTCAGGCGCATAAGTAGCCGTCATTCTGTAAGCCTCCGGTGTCAGCCAGTAGCGGTCTAAGCCTTCAATGAATCGGCGCTGTGTGTCTCACTATTTTTAGAGAGGAGATTCAAGACCCCGATGACGCAACTTATTTGGGAGTCATTCAGCGCTTTCAGCCGAACAAGGTTGTAGTTGGAACGGCTCGTGATAGTGGTGACAATATTGCATAGCAATTCACCTTCGCGATCTAGAATCTGGGCGCCGACATGATTGGCTGCGAAGCACAAGAATGCACCGAGGTAATAGACAAAGGACTCTTCATCCAGATGTGCCAATCCATCACTGCATTCGAAAAGCGCTTCATCGCTGAGAATTGTCCAAGGAGTAATCCCGTCTTTGCGGCGCTCCGTAGCCCATTCCTCGCCGAGAATACAGCGGGTTAGCGTTTGATCGGCGAGAACTGCCTGGCGCAGCGACATTTCTGGCATCAGCAATGATGGGAATGCCTTTTCAATTTGCTGTAAGAGGCCGCTATTTTCCATATAGGACTAACGTAGAAGTGACCGGCGGACCAAAGGCGGGCGACAGCCCGCCGCGAGGACGTCCGTGTCGACTGCCATGTTAAATCTCAAACGCGCCCGCGTGATCACGAGGGTCAATCAGAATGATCTTGTCCCAACTGTGTTGAATGGAAACCTGCTCTCTAAACATCTCACGGTCAAAGTCGTCCAGTCCATAGCCAATGTGATCGACCAGGGCTAACCACCACGTCGAGTATTTCGGCCGGACCCTCGCGATCTTTCTCGCTTTTTCGCTGGCACAGTAGCGAATGTTCGTCTCCATTTCAGACAGAAGCCATCCGCCCGACTGTTCGTCGGAGCATCCCGACATCACAAACATTGATGCATGAGGGTTGGACGTCCGACAAAGGGCTTTAAGCTCGAATCCTTGGCCGCTCGCAACGATTACGCGACCTTTTCTGGATGAGCCCACGAAGCTTGAAAGTCCCGCACGTAACTTGGGTTCAAGCGTTTTCCATGCTTCGACAGGGCGCCCGTATCTGAAATGAATAAACCAGCTTTCGCCGCTGCTCGGTGGGCCCATGCTTGTCAGGAGCGCTTTCAGCTTGTACCGCAGCGGAATGGCGACTTGCTCCAGCCCCTGAGCCCCAGCAGTATCAAAGTAGTTTTGATTTAGACGACGCACTTCAACGGCGATCGATTCGTCAAGAAGGAAGTCTGGTGGGATGTTCCCATCAGGCTCGTACACGATGCTCTTGAAGCCCCGGTGAGCAAAGTAATCGTGGGAAATCTTTTCAGACGCGTCCATGTGTCCCTTTGAGATCTAACGTTCGAGCTAAGTTGGCGCCAGACGACCAGCGTGACATGCAGTTGGTGTTCAGCTTGAGCGAGGAGTTAGGCGTCATTCGTACTAGCTGCCAATATAGGGTATTTCTGAAATCGTAGCATCGCCATTACGGTGCTGCAATCGACAAAAATTCTCGATCAGGGCGCGAGCAGATATGGCATTTACGTTACAGCATTCGAACGGAGGAATTGTATTTTTACTGGATTCGATTTTTCATTCGTGGGTCTAGTGTGCGCCATCCAATCAGGTGTTTGCGTTCATGCCGTCGCGGCATCAAACACCTGAGGCACCTTGCCAAGGCGTCCGACTAACGATGCTCTAGCAACCCATGCACGACCTAGCCCGAATATAAAATGGATACGCCGTTGCAGAAATAGCGGCAATGACTCTCGCTATGAAAGCGAACAGTATGCCGCCGAAGGTAAAGGTCATGCTGAGCATAAATCCCAACATGCTCTCTCAGGCGCTAAATAAAAAAGGGAGCCAACGGCTCCCTTTTTACAACGAAAGATTTTGCAGATAAAACCTTGCAGGTCTTAACGTTCCTGCAAACTATCCCGCATGATGACCAATATGCTGTTACTGGCCCATTTTAATAACTTCAGCCTTCTCCGCCTCAAATAGCTTCGTCATGGCGTTGCATTCATCTAGCGTGACGTTCCCGTCTTTTTGATTTGCGGCGCGACGGGCCTTGATCTGCTGTTTTAGCTCCTCATAGCGTTTGTTTTCGGCAGGCGTGATTTTGCGCTCCCTATTTAGCTTTTGGAACATATCGTCAATCTCGCTGTTGAGCTTGATATTGCCCGCGCGACACTCTTCAACTCCCGGCGCACGCGTGATCGTGGGTTTGTTACTAGGTCCTTTGACCCAGCCGTCAGGACTATTCAGATTGGCAACTTCGCGATCAAAAATATTCGTCAGTTGCAAATCAGAGTAAATCTTGTAGTTTTGTTTACCCGTACCCATGTAGCGAATCACGAAACGGGATACCGCTGTGCCGGAAGAGCTGTACTCTGTGATCGTATAGTTCGAGCCGCTCAACTTTGCACTGACCGTCGTGAGCAGGCACGCGCCCCGGCTCGATCCCGCCGTTGCACTGCCCGCCCCTGCTGGCGTTGCGGCGGGCACGGTGAAGGTGTCTGACCGACAGCCTGAGTATTTGACGGTAACAACCGCCGGGTAGTGAGCGGGATTAAATACCTCGACGTTGTTGTAGGCTTGGGCGCTGCCTGCGGCAAGGAAAGCCGCGCTTGCAGCCAAGATTCCAAGGGTAGTATTTTTCATTTGTTTTCCGTTTTTTTAAAGTGAACCTACTAAGTGGGACGGATGTCTCCGTTAAGCAAGCGCCGACTTTTGCGCCAACACGTGAAGGTCCCCGCCATCGTGAGGTGTCGCATTACCTTTGGGCCATGCTGCTAACCCGCGTTAATGAAGCGCTGCCAACACGCAGTGTTGCATTTGCTTTTTTCTAGTACTAGAGATGCGCGATAACAACTTAGTGTAGCAGAGCGGTTGGATAGCCCGCATCCACTATTATCTGGCGCAAAAGCTGTGTGGCACTTTTATGTTGTCTGACGCCATTTTTTAAAGATGAATGTGCATGCTTTAAGCTTGGGGCTTTCATTATTGCCTTAAATGTTTATGCTATTTGTTTCGCCTTGCTCAAGATACCCGTAGATATTAGTGTTTACCCATACTGCAGCGCCTGCTGCTTGCGCTGTGCGCGATCAAATGAATTGGCGCGCATTTATTGCGACGCGGGGAAAGTGTTTGTTTCGTCGGGCAACGGACTATTTTTCATTAGCTGCACAACATCTGCGTTAAATCAAATTGCCTGCGTCTATTTCTTTTAGCATGGCATTCTGGAACCAGGAGAGGTTATGAAGACGGCAAACACAAACGACAGCCGGCATGATCTCCTCGATGCGGCGCGCCTTCTGGCGCAGTCTGCGGCATCGAGTTGCTCGGCCTGGCAAACGGCACGCGAAGCGAAGCGGTTGGCGGGGGCGGCATGACCGGCGTCGGCCTCCCAGAAATTGCGACGCTGCGCTTAGGCGATCCGCTACGCTGGCTGCGGTGTGGATGGCGGGATTTTGTCCGTGCGCCTGCCATCGGCCTGTTTTACGGCAGCTGCTTTACGGGCATGGGGGTGGCGCTTGCGTGGGCGTTTGTCAATTCACCGCAGTGGCTGCTGGCGCTGTGTGGCGGGTTCTTGTTGCTTGGGCCGTTTCTGGCCGTTGGGCTCTATGATGTGAGCCGCCGTCTGGAGCGCGGTGAAGCGCCGTCTTTAACAAGATCGCTCACGGCGTGGAATAAAAACCTGAGCGCACTTGCGCTGTATATGGGCATGCTGCTGGTGCTGGAAATGCTCTGGAGCCGCGTCGCGTTGGTGGTGTTTGCGCTGTCGTTTAACAGCCTGCCGCAAAACCATAGCACCCTAAGCTTGCTGCTTGATCCGAAAAACATCCCATTCGTTACGGCCTACCTTGGCGTGGGCGCGGTATTTGCCGGGCTTATCTTTGTCACAAGCGTGATTTCAATTCCGATGATCATGGATCGCGCGACTGATGGCATCAGTGCAGGCATCACCAGCGCTCGTGTGTGCGTTGCGAATCCACTGGTGATGTTTGTTTGGGGCGCGCTGATTACCGTGCTGGTGGTGCTGGCGATGCTGCCATCGTTTGCTGGTCTGTTTATCGTGGGTCCGGTACTGGGGCATGCGTC
>JANYDB010000002.1 GCA_025359985.1 Burkholderiales bacterium
GAAGCATTCTCAATGGGTGCATGGGGTTCGCCACCATCGGTCGTATTTTGTAAAGGTAGAACAGGTGTATTGCTTCAATCGCTGAAACATAAATCAAGCGATGGCTGGCTAACTCTAAAGCCCCAGCCTGCTCAAGCTCAATCGAACCATGGCGCTTGCTAAAGTCGCCGCTTCAGGAATGTAAATGCGCTTGCCTTGGACTCGGAGGGGCTTTCATAGCTCCAACGCTTAACCGTATGTTATTTACACGGTGCCCATCAAGTGATGGCGAAAAAAAACGACAGCCTGGCGCGGTTTAATACGTGGCTGTCGTTATTGATGCATTTTTGCTCGTGGTGATGCGAATTAATTCTTTGGTGGTTCGGCAGGTGGAGGAATGACCACTATTGTATTGCCAGGCTTGCCTGGTGTGCCTTCTGCACCTGTGGTGCCTGTAGCGCCAGTCGCTCCGGTCGCGCCAGAAGGGCCTGCCGGACCAGCAACCGGGGTCGGTACAGCCACGGGTACAACGGTGGTTGAGGGTGGGGTAACTACGGTACGGTCGCATGCGCTTATCGCAAATGCGGCCAAAATGGCGATAGGTAATACCGATACTATTTTCATGATTGTTCCCTAATTCAAGTTATGAGTGGAGTAAAAAGGTGAGCTTTAGCGATACGAGGCCAATAGCACATTGGATAGAACGGGGCAGCGTTATGGAGCAAATATAGAGCTAAACACGGACAGCCCAGCCACATATTACATACAATTTTATACTAGCGCTCACTAGGCGTCCGTGCGATGGCGAACATATAATGGCGGGCCTTTGCAGTTCAGGAATTCCATTTATATGTTCATTTACATATTCATTTAAACAGTTGTGGCCCCCCATTCATGTCGGCTGACCAGCCGACGAGCTTCGCGCGACAGCATCGTGGATAGTGCCGTTTGACGTGTAAGCTAACGTATCGTTTAGCGCTATTTTTTATGCCACCGTGTTTCTGGTGCCCCTCCTCAACCGAGAATTGTTCTTTGAAAACACCCACATTGCGGCAAAAACTGTTTCGTACCAAATCCATCGAAACGCATGAAGAACTGGCACCGCATGAAGGCGCGGGCCTCAATAAAACGCTGGGCGTATTTTCGTTGACCATGCTGGGGGTGGGTGGCACGATCGGTACAGGTATATTTTTCACGCTTGCGGAGGCAGTTCCCAAAGCCGGGCCATCGGTAATTCTGTCCTTCCTGCTGGCTGCCTTTACGGCCGGACTCACCACTTTATGTTATGCCGAGCTGTCATCGCGTATTCCGGCTTCAGGTTCCTCGTATTCCTATATTTATGTCACGCTAGGCGAGCTTTTTGCCTACATTGTGGCGGCCTGTATTTTCCTTGAATTTGGTTTGTCAGCGAGTGCGACATCAATCGGCTGGTCAGCCTATCTCAATCATTTTATCGAGAATGCGTTCGGCTGGCACATTCCGGAAGCGTTGCGTTCGCCGATGATTATTTCAGGCGCGAATGGCACGGAAATTCATTTCGGCCAGATCAATCTGCCGCCGATTCTCCTCATTTTTATGTGCGGCGCATTGCTATTACGTGGCGTACGTGAATCAGCCTTGGCAAATTCCATTATGGTGCTGATCAAGATTTCAATCCTGTTTTTTTTCGCAGTGATCGCGCTTTCGGGTTTCAATGCTGATAATTTCACCCCGTTTTTTAACGGTGATGCCAGTAAGGGCCATGCGGGGATGGCGGGCGTGACGGCGGCAGCGGCGACGGTATTCTTTTCATTTATCGGTCTGGACACGGTGGCCACAGGTGGCGCTGAAGCCAGGAACGCGCGACGTGATGTGCCGCGTGGCATTATTGCGGCGCTCATTATTGTCACGGTTTGCTACATGCTGGTGGCAGTGACTGCATTGGGTGCGCAGCCGGCCGGAAAATTTGAAGGCCAGGATGCCGGGCTCGCGGTGATTTTGCAAAACGTAACCGGTCACACGTGGCCTGGATTGGTGCTGTCAGCGGGTGCGGTAATCTCGGTGTTCAGCGTAACCCTGGCGTCACTCTATAGCCAAACCCGGGTGATGTACGCGGTCTCAAGCGACGGGCTCATGGGTCCATCGTATAGCCAGGTCAGCCGCAAACGACGGGTGCCGGTCAAGAGCACCATCATTGTATGCTGTGCGACCGCATTGGTCGCAGGCTCGGTTGATTCTGCGTACTTGTGGGATATGGTGAGCCTCGGCACCTTGTTCGCGTTTGCGATCGTATCGGCAGCTGTGCCGATCATCCGTCGCAAACGCTTTCATGCGTCTCACTCAGCACAAATAGCCAAACATGGTCGTGGTTTCCGCGTGCCGTTCGGGCCATATCTGATTCCCGGCATGAGTATACTTTCCTGTATTTACATCATGAAAGATTTGCCGCTGATGACCTATGCCGTGTTCGGGGTATGGATGGGGTGTGCGTTAATCGGATATTTTGTATACGCGATTAAGCATTCTCATCTGGGCCGCGTGTAGTGACGACACTTCTGAAGGTAATTTGCGCAGACTTCAGCTTGTGTTGCACATTGTTTTATAAATTTCCCACATCAGGCACGCTCCCGCTGTGACGGTCTAAAAATCCCGTTAATAAATTGCTGGTGGTTAAAAATAATTACTTAATACCGAATATAGATTCGGCCATTTGTTACTCAGTTGGATACTAAGGCAGATAGCGCAGCGGTATCCTCTTCAGGGCCGCAGGTTGTTGGGTGCGTCTGGATTGCCTATGTATAGATGGTGCGTGTAGATACATTCGTCGTTACAGCGCAGGCTGTTCCTAAATGCGCAGTTACGTCAAAAGCCGCACTCAGTTCCAGTTTCAATTCCAACAGGATGGTTACCTGCAGCGGGATGATGACGGTATCGCGCAGTGGCATCACTTATCCCACTGTGGCGCGATGCTGCAGAATCAAGGTAAAACGATTTTTCAATTTCGCGGCGAGGGTTTGAAGGTATCTCACGGCGTCGACTAGAAACTATTGCTAGCGTCCTGCGAGCTCATTACGCTGATTCATACCAGGGTAGCGATGGGCGATGGCGCGCAGTGAGACTAGCCTCGAATGGTAAACGGTGGTGGTTGAATAATCATTCGGCGAGTATTGCCAAATTGCCGTTGGGCATGCTGTCGGCTGCAAATTTCTCACGCGGACTTAATTTCGTCGATAGCAGTTTGACGCTAATTAGTGACGATAGCTCTATTTACCTCATTGATCCTGGCATGCGCTTCAAGCGCCTGTACAAATTGGACCTGGGTTATTTATCGGGTAATCATGCGGGCCATGCTGGTGGGATGCTGATCGCGGCCAACCAGGCAATTTAGCATGTGCAATAGCCTACAGCCTGGTCAGCGATGGTGAAACGCAGCGTTGGAGGGGTGGACGCGCAGTTCGCGTTATGGCGTTTGGCGATTTCGTTTTTCCTGCTGCGGAAACTTTCCTCAAGGCGCGGAGTTTCAACCGAGGCCGACGGCTTGTAATTGGGAAAAATCGCGCAGATTCTGCCGCAATGTCTACGTGGTGCCGAAGATTTGCTGGCACGTTAGGAGGGCAAGGAATTTATACGGGTGCTGCCGGATGCAGATGCTGACGTCGTGCTGAATAGGGGCGAGGCGATGCATAAGGTCATTGAGGTGTCGATATTTGGCATGACCGTTTCAGTGGACACCCGTACCCAGATACCAAAAGCGGTGGGATCATATGATGCCCTCATTGGCGGCGCCTATCAGGCCCTGAACGCCGCCAAGCACGGTGGTCGCAAACAGGTGCAATCAGGCACAGGTATGCGCACCGGATATCATTGAACAAACTTGAGGGCCGTAACTGACTGCCTGCATAATGCCCCAGAATAAATATTGAAAGCCCAGCATCTGCGGATATTTTGAGCCTACCAAAGTTCTTGTTAAGCCCTGCCAATGCTGGAGTTTAATTTTTGAACAACGGCTCTTGCCAATCAAACCATTTAACCAAATCAGGTAAATCATGGCGAAAGTTATCGTATTTCTTGCAGATGGCACGTGGAATGGAAGAAACGTTGACAGCGACAGTGAGCGGCAAACGACTGCGACCAATGTCTTGAAGCTCTATAACAATCTCGCGGGTGACGATACGCTTGACTCGTGGCAATTAATGGGCGAGGGCGAGCGGGTATGGATGGATGCAAATCGGAATATTACGCAGCACGTTAAGTATCTGCATGGGGTCGGCGACTCGGCCAATATTATTGAACGGCTCCTCGGCGGTGCTTTTGGCGCGGGCATCATCTCGCGTATCGTGCGGGGCTACACCTTTATCTGTCGCAACTATGAGCCTGGTGACAAAATTATCATTGCCGGTTTCAGCCGTGGCGCCTATACCGCGCGGGCATTGGCCGGCATGATCACTAAGGCGGGCTTGATGAATTATAAAAAACTGAATATTCAAAATAAAGAAGAGGGCTATCGTTACGGCTTTTATGTGTGGGCCTATTACCGGCAACAGCGCAATGCCAATCTTGCGCAGACGGTGATCAACACGCTGTGGCTGCAGATTCAGTCGGCGAGTTATCAGGTGGGTGAAGAGCATATGATCCGCAATGTGCCGATTGAGGCAGTGGGGGTGTGGGACACCGTAGGCTCACTTGGTCTGCCTGTTTATGCCTCGGAAAATAGTCGGGTCGATCTTTATCGATTTGCCGATACGGCACTGAATGCGCTGGTTAAAAATGGATTTCAGGCGCTTGCGGTTGATGAGTTTCGGGCGGACTTTAATTACACGCTTTGGGATGCGCGCGCAGGTATTGAGCAGCGCTGGTTTGTCGGTGGCCACGGTGATATTGGCGGTGGTTACGCAGAATCAAAGCTTTCCGATATTGCATTAACCTGGATGGCCGAAAAATTATCTCTGGGCGGCGCTGGTATCACGTATAAATCCCCATTACCCGTTTTGCCCGCACCCGATTATCGCGGCCAATGTCATGATGAATCGCGCAGGCCGCCGTTTTCGCTGGGTGCAAAAATTTTGCGCAGTATCCCGACTGATCAGATCATTGATCCTTCGGTTATGCTGCGGCGGGAAGATCTGACCATGCACTACGCCCCACACAATCTGCCTTAGCAGAATGGCCATGCACAAACTGCTCTACAAGACACGCTACAAACTACGGCGAAATTAATCTTAAATTTAAAATGAATACTTTGTTATTTTCGATTCGATCCATAGCTATTTTATTCATAAGTTTGGTGTTGCCGCTGGCCTCGCGGGCGCAACTATCAGACCTGTCAGACTATGTCGTTCCTGTCCCAACCACGGTGACTTTCGATAGCGCAGATGCAAAAGTAAAACTAATCGGGTTTCTCTATTTGCCGGATGCGAAAGTGTGGTCAGGGCCACGACCCGCCGTGGTCATGCTGCATGGACGCTCGGGGGTTTACAGCGCAACAGCCCGGCACTACGATGCCACGACACTGGCCGCACGCACGACACTGTGGGGCAAATTTTGGGCAGAGCGCGGCTACATTGGCCTCTATGTTGATACTTTTGGAGCGCGTGGTTATTTCAAAGGTTTTGAAGCGGGCACTAATAATGGCAGTCGGCCGCGGGAAATAAACGAAATCAGCGTGCGCCCGCATGATGCTTACAGAGGCCTCAAGTATTTGCGTGAACGTAGCGATGTTCAAAAACGCAGCGTTTTCCTGCAAGGCTGGTCAAACGGCGGCAGCGCGGTACTCTCCAGCATGTCGCATGACACGGTAGGCATGGCCATGCCTACAGCACAAACAGGTTTTCGTGCGGCTATTGCTCTCTATCCTGCTTGCACGCCGGTGACCAAGTATTACGGCACTCCTTACCGCACTTATGCGCCATTGCTGCTGTTGATTGGCACTGAAGATGAGGAGGTGAGTTATTCCAACTGTGAAAAATTGGCTGAGGCCAGCCGTCATGCGCGAATCGCAGGTAATAATCTAGATTTTGTTCGTTATCCTGGTGCGCAGCATTCGTACGACTCACCGGGTGCCAAGCGCCAAGCCGTGGCGGCCAATGTTGAAGCAACAGTTGATACCCTGCGGCGCGCTGAGGCTTTTTTCAAACAGTTTTTGTCACCAGTAGACCCAATGCCCCACAAATGATTTGATCTGTTCTTTGCAGGGGATAAATATTGCCCCGCTTGACGACGATATGGCCTTGATTAGCGGATGAACAATGCAACCGATAAGCCAATCACCAAGCCTGCTAGTATCACTAAAATAGCGATGGGCGCCCACTGGCTAATCGGCGCTATTTCACTGTCGTCATAAGGTGAGAGCACGACCGTGGTGTCGTCCACCGCGCGTCCCGGCGCGAGATTAACTGAGATGGAGGGCGTCGCGTAAACCGTTTTTTTGGATAGCGGTGTGGCAGAGGCCTTGGTGCTGGTATTTGGTATAGTATTTGATACGGGGAGTGAGGCTAACGGGCCGGTGATCGCCCCTTGGTAGGCGCGCATTTTTTTGGTGTCCGAAATGTATTGCTCGAACTGCGCTGTTTGGTCAGTCATGGCAGCAAGTTTCATGGTCGCATCGAAAGAATCAAATTTTTTCGCCAGTTGTAACGGTGTCGCGGCTTCATCTGCTTCATCCTTTTTTTGATAGCGACCTACCCCCAACCCCAATGCATCCAGCGTAACGGGCTTAGGTTGGGACGGGGCATTTTTGGCAATCACGGCTGACCGCGGCTTGCTGAGGAGCATTTGCTGCTTTACTTCATTTAAATCATGCGCGAATTCGGCCATGTTTTGATAGCGCTCATCCACGGTTTTGGCGAGCGCTTTGGCGACAATTAAATCCAGCATCGCGGGCACATCAAGATTGATGCCGGAGGGTGGTGCAGGCGGATGGTTCACCGTTGCATACATGATGGCGTTGACGTTGTCGCCGTCAAACGGAGGCTTGCCGGTCAAACTTTCGTAAAGCACTACACCGAGCGAAAAAATATCAGTGCGATGATCCAGGGTGCGGCCAATCACCTGTTCGGGTGACATATACCGAGGGCTGCCAAGGATCAAACCCGTCATCGTTTTAACCGCCGAGGCGGTCATGCGCGCAATCCCGAAATCGGTAATTTTGGCGAGCCCACCACGCACGATCATAATGTTGGAAGGCTTTACATCGCGATGAATAATGTCGTTTTCATGCGCGACCGATAGCCCCATTGCGGCTTGCGCTATCCAATCAACTGTAGAAGACACCGGAGGACATTCGCCTTCAGCGAGAATATCTTTAAGCTCCCGACCTTCCAGAAACTCCATGGCCATGTAAGCCATGTTTTCATTGCGGCCCACATCATAAATGGTGACGATATTGGGATGGTTGAGCCGCCCGGCAGCTTTGATTTCTTGTTGAAAACGTGCTTCATATTCGGCAAGGTCGTCTTTGTTAAGCGACAGATTGACCGTTTTGATCGCGACCGTGCGGTCAATCATGGGATCGACGGCTTTGTACACCACGCCCATCGCGCCTTGACCGATGGTGGACAATATTTGATAGCGGCCCAGCGTTTCAATCATGGCAAGACTATTTCTTTGCGGGAGTGGCAGGATTAGTGTTTTTTTGTTTTGCTTTTACCATGCGGAATGATGGTCCCCATGATGGGTGTCCAGCTTCGGCGGGCTCCAGATCGAAATCAACTTTCAATTGGAAAACTTTTTCAAATTCAGCGCGGCATAACGTAACGCGATTACTCAAACAATAACTGAAAGCCAGAAATTTGTGGGCGCGAATTTGATCGGTCTCGACCAGTGTTTCTTTCAGCGCGTCCTGATACCATTTTATGGCTTTGGTGTAGTCGGCAGCATCGTATGAAACTGCGCCGTCAGCCATTAATTTTTCGCCCGCGGTAGGTAGCTTGAGAGGTGCGGGCAGGCTGCGGCCTGAATTGCGTAATTCAATCTCGGTTTTGACCAAGCGGAAAATGGGCCCCCAGGTAGGATGGCCTGCTTCAGCCGCAGGCAGGTCGAATTTTGCATCAAGCGCAAACGCTTTTTCAAATTCTTCCTTGCACGCGGCTTCACGATTATTGACGCAATGTGTGAACGCCATATTTTTGCGTGCCGTAATTTGCTGAGCAATAGTGAGCGCACCGCTATCAAGTGCTAACAAAAAGCTGCGCATGGACTCATCATAAGCGCCGGCTTCGTAGCGCTTGAGGCCATCAGCCAAGTTGTTTAGTGCGCGCTCCAGCCGCTGTTGCCGGGCCACTTCCTCGGCGGTGGGGCCTTTGGTGCCGACCACAGGAGGAGCCACGCAGCCCGCCAATAACAAGAAAGTAGCCAATATTGCGGCGCATAGAGTTTGCTGATGACCGCGCGGCCTGTCCAAGGCAGGTATCGAGCCGGTGAATACTGAAACGGATGAAAGCGCAAACATAGTGAAATGACCTCTTATACGATGCATGGATACTGTGACAATAACAGCAGTATGCCAACTAGGCGCAATTAGCGGGCCAATTAAACAAAAAATAACGGCGCACGGATCAGTCTATAAGAATGATTATTTTGGAGCTGCTGGTTTATCGTTTACTTGGCGCTATGCCCTGTATTACTGCTGCTTAATCATGCTTGCGAAAATGATGTTGCCTAAATCAAGCTACTGGAATCGATGTTTGATGGGGGATTCTTCTTTTGATTTCACTTCAATGCTGGTTGATAACGGAGCAAAAGTTGAATTTTTGATTTCAATCTTGTATTTGCCTGGTGCCAGTCTGGTTTGTTTAAGGGGTGGCGATACGCCGATTGATTTGCCGTTGATGAAGACTTCCCCCCAAGGCTGAATACCGAACGTGACGAGTCCTGATGGCGGCTTCGGTAAATCTGTCTTGGGCTGATCTGTCTTGAGTGATTTGCGATCTTCACCCGGTTTGGTCCCTGCTGCTGCTCCTGCCGCTGCCGTGTTTGTTACGGTAAGCGGCGATGGCATCACACCCGCAGCAGCAACAGGCGAAGCTGCATCGGCAGTGGCCGCATCAGTACTGGACGGTGCCGCAGTGACAGTGGTTTCTGTTTTTACAGGGTTAGCTCTATCTGGTTTGATGGCGGGTGCGGTGGCGGTTTGAGCCGCATTCGCTAGTTTGTTGACGTCATCGACCGGCTTCAACAAAGGGTTTTTCATCGCCAGTGCCGTGATTAAAGCAATCGCAACAACGCCCATGACGGCACCAATAAGCGTGAGTTTTTTGCGATCCTGCAAAAAAGTGCTCAGAACGCCGCTCGATTGATTGCCATCTTGAAAACCCAGTTGGCTATGGGTGCCAGTTAATACGCCCATGCCCGGTTCGCTCAATTTAATTTTGGTGTTGGTGGTAGCGGCGCGATCAACCATGCCTGCTTTGGCTTGATCAAACGCGGCGGCAGATTCGCCAACAATATAAATCTCGTGCTCGCGAACATGTTTGTCGGTGCGTGAACCTTCATATTGGAACAGCTTGGCGTATTCATCCGAAATAACCGACACCACATCGTAGTATGAACGTGACACCACAATCTGTGCGGGCTGAGCAAAACTCATGATGCGCTGGGCCACGTTAATGCCATCGCCCACAATATTGGGCTGGCCATTAATATCGCGGATCAATTTTACCGGCCCTAAATTAATGCCAATACGCAAACCCAGTTCGCTGGCGATGGCGGCTTCGCTCGCATCAACTAAGGCACGCTGGAGGAAATCGCGCATATGCATGCTGACAAACAAAGCATCTTCAGGATCACCTAAAAAACTTATAGCCGCACCGTCGCCGGTATCAAGAATGATGCGTTGATCAATAGCGACGTCTTTGAGCGATTCTGAAAGCAACGCGGTAAAGCGGTCTTTCATCATGATTTGTTCGGAAACTGATTTTTTTGAGTAGCCGACGATATCGACAAAGCACACGCTGCCGATAAATGTACGGTTCCCTTGATCAAGCTTGGCGTTCAAAATATTCAGTCGTTGTATACGGTTATGCGCCGTGGGCTTTAGGTTAATTATTCGGTAAAACTGTAAATGATTGTCAGCCTCAGTTTAGGCCGATAAGTCTGTTTTTCGAATAACATTTTTTTAATTAAATGATAGTTTACCGAAAACTGGTCGTTTGTCGGAACATATTACCGTCCCCTAATCGGGGTTCTTTTAAAAAGTACGCACGGTTTAATGCCATGCTGCAAAAGATTTGATTCAAGTTTCTACTAAGCAAGGTTGAGTGCATTGATAGTTACGGTCAGGCGGGCGATCATTTGTGCTCATCAAATATAAAAAATGCGGGGCCAAACTTGCAGGAGAGGGCGGTGAGGAAACTAATTGACCTGCTTCACCCGGATGGCTTTTGCTGCGCAATGGGCTCGCCACGGGCCCTGGTTCGCAGACATGAAAGCGCACATGATCGGCTTCGGTCATTTCGGCAGACCAGATTTCAGCTGCAGTATGGAGTGCGTTTTTAGAAGTCGCAAATGCGCCCCAATAGGCAGTGGGCCGAGCTGCATGTGTTTCTGACAAAAATATGACAGCAGCATCATTTGAGCGTCTAAGCAATGGCAGGCATGCCTTGGTCAGCGCCACTGGAACCGCCAGGTTTACAGTGAGGTGTTTTTGCCACACATCCAGACTCTGCGAGCCCATCGGGGTCAGTGGCGAAAAATGTGATGCGCCATGAAAAATGCCGTCCAGACGGCCAAATGTGGTGTGAATAGCTTCAGCAAAACCGTCCAAATCGATCTGTGTTGCCGTTAAAAAATCAAGCGGCATAATGGCTGGTTGTGGATAGCCTAGCGCTTCAATTTCGTCATACGCCACTTCGAGTTTGGGTGTATCTCGGCCGTGCAAAATGACAATAGCGCCTTGTGCGGCGTAAGTCATGGCGGCGACCCGGCCCAAACTGTGCGCTTGGCTGGCTCCGGTAACTAGAATGACTCGGTCTTTGAGCAGAAGGGGGGCAGGTTGATTGTGAGGGGGCAGGGTGGAATAAGGACTGGTCATGGCGTTTAATAAAGATTGACGTAAATTTATAATTGTTTAAAAGTCAATTCGGCAGCTCGACAACCATTGCGAACGGCGGCTTCGAGCGTGGCCGGATAATCGCACGCCACGTAATCGCCTGCCAAGGTGAGGCCGGGCACGGCGGTTTGAGTTGACGGTCGCTTCAAACCCGGTGTGCAGGCAAAGGTGGCACGTTTTTCATGAACTACTTTATGCCAAAGCGGCTCCACTAAATCGGGCAGCCATTCGCGTAGTTCACGTAACGCAACTGCCGCTAATTCATCCAGCGGCCAATGTTCATGCGGACCGGAAGCTGAGACTACACCCGCATATATGTGCAATTCGGGATGCAAATCGGAGTGCATGTCAGGATTCAGATTGAAATTCAGACCAGGCCGATCTATCAACGCATTACGATCGAAGAACCATTGCACCGTGCCAATGATGCGCCCCATCATGGGCGCGTTCAGCGATCGGGATGATGGCGGAAACGCCAGATAAATGGTCGTGATCGGCTCGTATGCAAAGTGGCCGGTTGATGCAGATATGAGCTGTTGAATGCCGCTGTCACGACTTTGCAGGGCAGTCAATTGATGCGGCGCTATGGCCATAATCACCTGCGCAAATGTTTCTTGAAACTGTCCATAGCTCAATACAAAACCGGCTGAATTTTTTTCGATGCCACTGACCCGTTCGCCCAATCGTACCTGCGAGCCGTGAGCAGCAAGCCACACCGCAGCAGGCTCGGGAAATAGTGCCGACAAATCGACTTTAGGCAGGATCAAATCACTGGCTGCGCGTGACCCGTCCAAAGCATCGCGCAGGACATTTGCAAACACTTGGGCGGAGGCCGTTTCCAACGGAGTGTTCAACGCAGAAATGGTCAGGGGTTGCCATAAATACCGTATGAGCTTGGGTGGCTGATGATGCATTTTGAGCAGATCAGCTACGGTCAGCTTCGTATCCAGTTTGAATTTGCAAGCCTTGAGAGCCTGCATCAAACGGATCGCAGCAAATCCTTCTCGCCAGTTCAGGCCCCGCGCAGTGAGCAACGCTATCGCCATGTGCAAAGGCTTGGGTAGATTCGCAACACGCATTAAAAATTCAGGCGGCATGCCAAACATCAGCGTAAGTGGCACGCGTAGATAGGCGTTATGAGGTACTTTGACCAGCGCCATCATACGTAATAATTCGGAATACGCGCCGGATAAAATATGTTGGCCGTTATCGAGGTTATGGCCGCGATATTCAATGCGTCGCGCACGACCGCCTAGCGATTTTCCTGCTTCAAAAACCGTCGAGATAACGCCAAGTTCAGCAAGTTTAACCGCCGCTGCTATGCCTGCATAACCGCCACCAATGATGGCGACCTGACGAGCGAGTAGTGGTGCTTGCGCAGCATTCACGCAAACACCCAGGTCTTCCAGGCAATCCATAATTTTCGCACCGGGGTCAGTGAGGTGCGATGCGTTAATATCTTGAAGCCATCGCGCTCTAACTCATCTAGCAAGGTGCGGTAAATCGCAGACATAATTAGACCAGGCCTCTGTGGACGGCGATCTTCAGGCATTAATGCCGCAAACGCCGCGCTGTATAAGGACTTTGCTCTTGCCGATTGAAACGCCATCAGGTGTTCAAATGCGGGCGAATGTTTGCAGTTGAGCACGTCTGCATTGGTGACGCCAAACTTTTGCAAATCTTCCTGCGGTAAATAAATGCGATCACGCCGCGCGTCCTCGCCGACATCGCGAATGATATTGGTCATTTGAAACGCTAGCCCCAAATTTTCAGCGTAGACGAGCGTCAGAGGATTTGAAAATCCAAAAATGCTCGCCGACAATTGGCCAACCACACCGGCAACGCGATGACAGTAAAGTTTGAGTGAAGCAAAATCCTGATAGCGGCGGCGCGATAAATCCATCTCCATGCCATCAATGATCTCGTTTAGCCGCGACTCATCAACGCCAAATTGAAAAGTTGCCGGCTGCAGCGCCTTGGTCACCGGATGGGTCGGATGGCCTGCAAATAAATTGGCCACTTCGGCCCGCCACCAGCCGAGTTTGGCACGCGCCACATTAACATCCTCGACCTCGTCAGCAATATCGTCCACCTCGCGGCAATAAGCATACAGCGCGGTAATGGCGCGACGACGCTCAGGCGGCAAAAATCGAAAGCTGTAATAAAAGCTTGAACCGGATTGAGCCGCTTTGTTTTGGCAGTATTGATCTGGGGTCATGGATAATTTTTAAAGCCAAAACAAAGAGTGCGCTTGGGTTTTAAAGTGCACTCTTTGTGCATTTTATAGTCCGGCAGTATTGATCTGGGGTCATGGATAATTTTTAAAGCACACGCTGCTTAAAAACATAAGTAATTTGCATTCACATTGAAATGATGGCGATCGGCGCAACCCGAAGCCAATCCCACTTATTCATTTTAGGCCGATGAAAAAATACATTGCCGTTTACCGCATCAATTTTATCGAGAATTCGTTCACCGCCCGCCATGATTACGCGAAGCTCAGCGCCCATGCGGCCGGGCAATATGCGACCCAGCGGCCAACCGGAGTGCAACAGTTCGCGCGCACGTTCACATTGGAAACGCATCATTTTTTGCCATGCGGCGCTAACATCTTTATGGGCTATATTTTCATCGCTTAGACCAAATTGCCGCAGTTCATCCTGTGGCAAATAAACCCTGCCACCATCATTTTTTTGCCAGTCAATCGCGACATCCTGCCAATGATTGATGAGCTGAAGTGCTGAGCAAATGGCGTCACTCATCAAGTAATTTTGCGGTGTGGCTGCATGATTCAAATGCAGCAACAAGCGACCTATCGGATCCGCCGAGCGACGGCAATAATCCATAAGCTCCGCAAAATTCGCATAACGGGTTTTCGTCACGTCCTGTTTAAACGCATCGAGTAAATCATGAAACAGGCTGATTGGTAATGCATGTCGATGAATCACCTCATCCAACGCATTAAAAAGACGGCTTTCTGATTTTGATTTAATTGAAATCAAATTTAGCTCATGACTATAATTATTGAGCAATTCAATGCGCTCAGAAGGCTCTAAATTACCTTCATCTGCAAAATCGTCTGCCGAGCGTGCAAATGCATAAATCACTTCGATGGGATGCCGTAGTTGGGGCGGCAGTAGCCACGATGCAACGGGAAAATTTTCGTAATGATTAACAGGCACGGCAGGCGCATTTCAGAGTTAGACTTTGGAAAAACTAGCAGCCAGATGATAGTTAAGAAAGTGGCTCGGGAACTGTTTTAAGAAAGACACGTAGCCTGTATTAAAGCAGCGTTGAATTAAAAAGACCTAAGATTATATGTGTGAAATCAACGACTTTTTTGCGCGCAGAGCAATAAAAAAGTGATGCGCCCATAAGCGGAGGAAGGCTGTTTACGGTAAAATCAAAATTGAGCGAGTGTGGCGGAATTGGTAGACGCACTGGATTTAGGTTCCAGCGCCGTAAGGCGTGGGGGTTCGAGTCCCTTCTCTCGCACCATCTTATTAGCGCTAATTTGAAGCGTGCCAGTCCCTGTGACCGGCACGCTGAGCGCTTCTAGTTAGTGATGTGGCACGTATCTGAATACAAAATCTATTGCCAACTCCGCACCAGCTCAGCACCCACACACCTTACAAATAACGTATGACGAATCATGAACAGGAAACAACCATGCAAGCACAGGCCAGCACCAACAATCTCGAACGCAATTTGACGCTCTCACTGCCCGCTGTTGATGTCGAGTCTGAAATTAACTCGCGCCTGAAGCGCATTGCTCGTACTGCAAAAATGCCAGGTTTCCGTCCAGGCAAGGTGCCTTTCAATATCGTTGCTAATCAATACGGGTTCCAGGTTCGCCAAGAAGTCATGTCGGATGCCGTACAAAAAACCTTTGCGGACGAGGTGCAAAAACAAAGCCTGCGAGTGGCTGGCTATCCGCGCTTCGCACCTGCCACCACGGGTGACGCAGCGGATAAATTTGAATTTACAGCCAGCTTCGAAATTTATCCTGAAGTGAAAATGTCTTCACTCGACGGTAAAAAACTGGAAAAGCCTGTGGCTACGGTCGGCGACGCCGAGATCGATAATACGCTTGAAACGCTGCGCAAACAGCGGGCCACCCATGACAAAACCGATCGCGTTGCGCAGACAAGCGATTTCCTGGTGGTGGATTTTGTCGGTAAATTAAACGGTGAGCCCTTCAAAGGGGGTGACGCGCAAAACTTTGGTGTGGTGCTCGGCGAAGGCCGCATGCTGCCCGCTTTTGAAGATGCTTTGATGGGCATGAAGGGTGAAGAGACCAAAACTTTTGATTTGACCTTCCCGCCCGATTATCAGGCTGAATTAGCCAACAAGACCGTGCAATTCACGGTCACGGTAAAAGTCGTTAACGCCCCCAAGCTTCCTGAAATCGACGCGGCTTTTGCAAAATCGTTAGGCGTAGTCGACGGCGACATCACGAAAATGCGTGAAGAAATCAAATCCAATCTTGAACGCGAGTTGAAAAAGCGCATTCAGACCAAAACTAAAGATCAAGTGATGGCTGCGTTAATGGCCGTTGCGGAATTGGATTTGCCGCGTTCTTTGGTGGATGCTGAAATTGGTCGTTTGCAGGATCAGGCAGTACAAGATCTGCAAGCCCGCGGTATGACCACGAAAGATCTGCAATTGCCTGCCGAATTGTTCATTGAACGCGCTGAACAGCGTGTAAAGCTGGGCCTCATCTTGAATGAAGTGGTCAAGAAAAACGAACTTAAAGCTAAACCGGAGCAGATTCGCACCGTTGTTGAAGAGCATGCTGAAAGTTTTGAAGACCCGCAGCAAATGGTTCGCTGGTATTACAGCGATGCACAGCGTTTGCAAGAAGTCGAAGGCATGGTTCTCGAAGATAACGTGGTGGAATGGGCGGCTAAATCCATGGATGTCACGACTGTGACCAAAACCTTCGACGAGATCATGGAGATCAAACGCTAATGAAAAATTTTTACGATTATCAATCTCGCGCTTATGACCTGACCGGCATGGCGCCCGGACATCGTGATGACTATGCCGCAATCGGTTATCAACCCACCACAGGCTTAGGCTATGTGCCGATGGTCATTGAGCAATCAGGCCGTGGCGAACGGGCGTTCGATATTTACTCGCGTTTGTTAAAAGACCGCGTGGTATTTTTAGTCGGTGAAGTTAACGACATGATGGCAAATGTGATTGTTGCGCAATTCCTGTTTTTGGAAAGTGAAAATCCGGATAAAGATGTTGCTTTGTACATTAATTCACCAGGCGGCTCGGTTACGGCAGGTTTAGCGATTTACGACACGATGCAGTTTATTAAATCTGATGTCTCTACCATGTGTACCGGCTTTGCGGCGAGCATGGGTGCGTTTTTGCTTTGTGCAGGGCAAAAAGGTAAGCGCGTCTCGTTACCCAATGCGCGTGTCATGATTCATCAACTGTCAGGCGGTTTTCGCGGTCAGGCATCCGATATCGAGATTCATGCCCGTGAAGCTTTGTTCTTAAAGCAGCGCCTCAACGAGATCATGGCCAAGCACACCGGCAAGTCAATTGAAGTCATTGAACGTGATACGGATCGTGATAATTTCCTGTCTGCAGAAGACGCGATGAAATACGGTATTATCGACAAAGTTTTGGAAAACCGCAGTCAGGTTTGAAACTTTTCGTAATCACGTTTATATAGCTAGGCGCTATGTTGCGCAGCATTTGATGGCTACTAAAGACATTATCGGGTTAGTGGCATGGTAATGGCTACAGTATGCTATTCGGGTTCAATTGAGGTCGGTAATGAGTGAGAAAGTAGGCGAAAAGTTGCTGTATTGTTCCTTTTGCGGCAAAAGCCAGCATGAGGTTCGTAAGCTTATTGCCGGTCCCTCCGTATTTATTTGCGATGAATGCATCGATCTTTGCAACGACATCATTCGCGAAGAAGCGCAAGCGGATCCAAACACCAAAGCCAGTAAAAACGATCTGCCTACACCGCAAGAAATTTGCGATATTCTAGATCAATATGTAATCGACCAGGTTCAAGCCAAAAAAATTCTCGCGGTCGCGGTATACAACCATTACAAGCGCCTTAAAGTCGGCGCTAAAGACGGCGAAGTTGAACTTGCCAAGTCCAATATTTTATTAATCGGCCCAACCGGCTCAGGTAAAACATTGCTGGCTCAGACGTTAGCGCGTTTATTGAATGTGCCCTTTGTGATTGCTGACGCAACTACACTGACTGAAGCCGGATATGTAGGTGAAGATGTTGAAAATATCATTCAAAAGCTTCTGCAGAAATGTGATTATGATGTCGAAAAAGCGCAACGCGGAATTGTTTACATTGACGAGATTGATAAAATTTCACGCAAATCAGACAATCCTTCGATTACACGCGACGTAAGCGGTGAGGGCGTTCAGCAAGCTTTGTTGAAACTGATTGAAGGCACGATTGCTTCAGTGCCACCACAGGGTGGACGTAAACACCCGAATCAGGAATTTGTTCAGATTGACACCTCCAATATGTTGTTTATATGTGGCGGTGCATTTGGCGGGTTGGAGAAAGTAATCCAAAATCGTACGGCTAAGACCGGTATTGGTTTTGGTGCAGATGTACGCAGCGAACAGGATCGCAACGCGACCAACGCTTTATTGCGTGATGTTGAGCCGGAGGATTTGATTAAATACGGCTTGATTCCCGAATTTGTGGGTCGTTTGCCGGTTGTTGCAACGCTGGAGGAGCTTGATGTTAAGGCTTTGGTGCGAATTTTGACTGAGCCTAAAAATGCTTTGACCAAACAGTATCAAAAACTGTTTGCGATGGAAGGTGTTGAGCTCGAGTTCAGGGATGGTGCATTAGGTGCCATCGCCAAGCGTGCACTTGAGCGCAAGACGGGCGCACGCGGTTTACGCTCAATCATTGAGCATGCGCTGCTGGAGGTCATGTTTGAGTTGCCATCGCTGTCAAATGTTGAGAAAGCGCTGGTTGATGAAAACACCATTTTGGCAGGTCAAAAACCGCTTTTGATGTATGCCGACCAACCCAAGGTGGCTGGTGCGCAAAACTGATTCTGAGCCTGCAGCAGACGCTCTTTATCTGCATCTCGTGCCGTCTACCGACAGCCTTTCGTTTGCCCAGGCGTCCGGGGTAATCTTGGAATTCTTTAAACTAAAGTCCGGGTTGTGCGCTGAGAAATTATCCAGTGAGCATCAGGTGCCACAGGACCACTTGACTTTACCATTGGCAACCCCATTTATTCCTTGTTGTACATTAATTACAATGCCATGCTTACTGGGCATCGAATCAATATTTAACGCCCATTCAATAGACCCATAAAGGCGAGATTATGACGCTCTCAACCGACGACCTTTCGACCACCATTCTGCCGCTACTGCCACTGCGCGACGTTGTGGTGTTTCCGCATATGGTTATACCGCTGTTTGTGGGCCGTCCCAAATCGATCAAGGCGCTTGAAGCTGCAATGGAGGAGGGTAAAAATGTGGTTTTGATCGCACAGAAATCAGCCGCCAATGACGACCCCAATCCGGAAGATTTATACAGTGTGGGTTCTATTGCCAGTATTTTACAAATGCTGAAATTGCCTGATGGAACGGTAAAAGTTTTGGTTGAAGGTATTCATCGTGCCCGTATAAATCATGTGCTGGATGTGAAAGAAAATTACGAGGCTGAAGTGACGCCGGTGCCACAAGCTGAAACAGACAATAACGAAGTTGAAGCTATGCGCAGAAGTCTGTTTGCACAGTTTGACCAGTATGTAAAGCTCAACAAAAAAATTCCGCCTGAAGTGCTGACCTCATTATCCGGCATTGATAATGCAAGCCGTCTCTCTGACACTATCGCTGCGCATTTGCCGTTAAAGCTGGAGCAGAAGCAGCAAATCCTCGAAAATTTTGATGTGCCATCGCGCCTTGAGCAATTGCTGGGATTGCTCGAAACTGAGATTGATATTCTTCAGGTTGAAAAACGTATTCGCGGCCGCGTCAAGCGCCAGATGGAAAAATCTCAGCGTGAATACTATTTGAATGAGCAGGTCAAAGCGATCCAAAAAGAACTCGGCGAGACCGAAGAGGGCGCGGATATTGACGAACTTGAGAAAAAAATCAAGGGTGCCCATATGCCCAAGGAAGCGCGCGTCAAGGCTGAAGCTGAGCTAAAAAAGCTCAAGCTCATGTCGCCCATGTCGGCTGAGGCAACCGTCGTGCGAAACTATATTGATACCGTTGTGGGTTTGCCTTGGAAGAAAAAAACCAAGGTGAATACGGACCTGACGAATGCAGAAAAAGTGCTCGATGCTGACCACTACGGCCTGGAAAAAGTAAAAGAACGCATCGTTGAATATTTAGCTGTGCAGTCGCGAGTGGATAAGCTAAAAGCGCCTATCCTTTGCCTGGTTGGCCCGCCGGGTGTTGGCAAAACTTCGCTTGGACAATCAATCGCCAAAGCTACCAACCGAAAATTTATTCGTATGTCATTGGGCGGTGTGCGCGATGAAGCTGAGATTCGTGGGCATCGTCGTACTTATATCGGTTCCATGCCTGGCAAAATTTTGCAAAATATGAGCAAAGTCGGCGTGCGTAATCCGCTATTTCTGCTCGATGAAGTTGATAAGATGGGCATGGATTTTCGGGGTGATCCTGCAAGCGCGTTGCTTGAGGTATTGGATCCTGAACAAAATCACACATTCCAGGATCACTACGTAGAGGTAGACTTTGATTTATCGGATGTGATGTTTGTCGCGACTTCGAATTCATTCAATATTCCGGCTGCACTACTAGACCGGATGGAAGTGATTCGCCTGGCTGGGTATACCGAAGATGAAAAAGTGCATATTGCACGGCAGTATTTATTGCCGAAGCAAATGAAATCAAACGGTGTGAAGATTGAAGAATTAACCGTCGCCGATGCGGCTTTGCGTGACATTACCAGGTACTACACCCGCGAAGCTGGTGTGCGCGGTATGGATCGTGAGATTGCGCGTATTTGCCGCAAAGTGGTCAAGGCACAAATGACCAAAAAGAAAGAAGGCAAGGTACAAGTTACGGCCAAGAGTCTCGACAAGTATTTAGGTGTGCGCCGATATAGTTACGGTATCGCTGAAAAAACCAACCAAGTAGGACAAGTGACTGGTCTGGCATGGACTGAAGTCGGCGGAGAGCTGTTGACAGTAGAGGCCGTAAAATTGCCTGGCAAAGGCAAAGTAGATACGACCGGCAAATTGGGCGATGTAATGCAAGAGTCAATCAAAGCCGCCATTTCGGTTGTACGTTCACGCGCAAAGGTGCTGGGGATTCCGGAAGATTTTTATGAAAAAAATGATTTGCATATTCATTTTCCGGAGGGTGCAACTCCCAAGGATGGCCCCAGCGCTGGTATCGCCGTAACCACGGCGCTGGTTTCGGTACTGAGCGGTATTCCCGTGCGATGCGACGTGGCCATGACCGGCGAGATTACGTTGCGTGGCGAAGTTCTCCCTATTGGTGGCTTGAAAGAAAAACTGTTGGCGGCAGCGCGAGGTGGCATCAAAACTGTTTTGATACCAGCTGAAAATCAGAAAGACCTTGTCGAAATTCCGATTGAAATCACCAAGGACTTGACCATCATCCCGGTGCGCTGGATTGATAAAGTACTTGAGCTGGCGCTGGAAAGAAAGCCGGTGCCGATTGTGGAAAATGTTGATGTACCTGCAGTCGCAGGAACCGCGCCGAAAGTAGAAGCGCCTACAATTACCAAACATTAATTTGATATGACCTGAATATCTGGTTGTCAGTCAATAACCAAAATCAACACCAGCCTCGCGATACCGTAATCGCGGGGCTTTTTTTTATTCTCATACCAGTTGATTGCAAAAATTCACCATTAACTTGACGCGCAGTTTCGCAAATTGCTATAAAATAAAGTATGTGTTGGATAAAATTATGGCTTTGTTAAGCACGTAATGCAGCGGCTTTATGGGGCTATGCATCGGTTCTATAGCATGATCATTTCAACTCTTTGTTAGACACTGAATTAAGCATCTCTGCTCTATATCGCCGCATTAATATCCGACGTTTTTTAAAATGCACACGTTTTTTTAAACGCAATCACCATAAATTTGATATCAAATCTTTAATCACCCAAAGGGGCTCCACGTGAACAAAACCGAATTGATCGACGCCGTTGCCAAGTCAGCGGACATTTCCAAGGCTGCAGCAGGACGCGCGTTAGATGGAATGATAGTAGCAGTTCGACAATCGCTCAAAAAGGGCAACATGGTTACGCTGGTCGGCTTTGGCACTTTTTTCGTGGGCAAACGAGCAGCCCGTGCAGGCCGTAACCCGCGCACCGGAGTGGCGATCAAGATCAAGGCCGCAAAAGTTCCTAAATTCAGAGCTGGTAAAGCGCTAAAGGATGCGCTAAACTAGAGGGCTTCGGGTGCTTAGCTCAGCTGGTAGAGCGTCGCCCTTACAAGGCGAATGTCGGGGGTTCGAGCCCCTCAGCACCCACCAACAAAATTTCATTAATTTGTTGAAGCGTTGCTGATGTTTAGTTTGCGTCGAATATGCTGGAATTGCGTGCTTTACATACGTTTTGATCAGCCACAAATTTTTATCGCACCTGCATTACCAGTTGTAAAAGATTGTAGGAGTGGTAGTTCAGTTGGTTAGAATACCGGCCTGTCACGCCGGGGGTCGCGGGTTCGAGTCCCGTCCACTCCGCCAGCATTGTGTAAATCCCTGAATTAATTCAAAATTGATTCAGGGATTTTGCATTTTGGGAGTCACC
>JANYDB010000065.1 GCA_025359985.1 Burkholderiales bacterium
TAACCCAAGCCCAACTCACCCGAATCCAAGACCGACACAACCACACCCCGCGCAAATGTCTTGGCTTTAGAACCCCTCACGAGGTAGCATTCAACGGCCCACCGCGTGTCGCCTTTCGAACTTGAATTCGGGAAATGCCGCTAATGCCGCACCAAATCTAGATCTACAAATTTTAATGCCCTACAGCATAAGTTATGGCGTAACGGTGATGACTGTAAACGAATCGGCTTTCGCCTTGGGCCGTGCGAGCTTGCCATCGGCACCTGCTAGCGCAGGCTCGAACTCTGCGGCGACCAGATAAATTTTATGTGATTGCGGATCGAGCGCCATGGTGCGAGCGCTGGGCATGGTTTTCAGGGTTTGTTTAACGATATAGCTGCCGTCTTTTTCCAGACCCACAAACGTCAGCGTACCTTCACCATTCGAGCTCACCGCCAGGTCAAGCTGGCTGTCGTACACCGTGGCGTCGCTGCCTTTGCCGATGGGTAGCGCAGCCAGAATCTTGCCGTTGTTGCCATCGACTACGACCATTTTCTGGTTATGGCAGCCTGCGAAGAGGCGCATCCTGGCGAGATCAATTGATAACCCAGCGGGCTCATCACACGCCGACGATAAATCGTATTTCGCCATTGACGAAAGTTTGGCAGTGTCAATCACGGACAGCTGATTCTTCGGCTCAATATTCACGAATAGTCGGCCCCTACCATCGACCACGGCAAATTCGGGCTTACCCTCAACTTTGATCGTGGCTAATACCTTGAGTGTGATCGCATCAATGGCCGTCAGATTTTCGCCGATGGCGTTAGCGGTGAATACGCGCTTGGTGAAAGCATCATAAACAATTGCATCGGGCTTTTTGTCCGTGGGTACTGTGCCAAGGACCTTAAGCGAATCTAGCGCAAATACGGTAACAGTATTATCTTGACCGTTGCTGGTGAAGCCGCGGTTTAGCTCTGGCGCGAGCGCCACGCCATGCACGCCTTTGGTATCAGCGATGCTGCCGACAATGCGCTTGGCGACGGTATCGTAAACATCCACCGAATCGCCGCGCGTGATATAGAGGCGATGGGATTCGCTTGAAAAAACCAGATAATCCCAGCGCGTGGCACCGGGTAGCTTCACCGTTTCCAGTACGCGAAATGATGATGCGGATGTGGATGCTGATGCGGAAGCTGATACAGACACCGCTGGCGCAGTAGTGGCCGCCGCTGCCGAACAGGCGACGGTGGCGAGCGCGGAGAATACGCTAAAAAAAAACAGCGGACAGCGCAGCGTTGAGGCGTAACGAGTTGAAACATAACGGGCAAACATTTTTGTTCTCCAGAAATATCAAGATTGAACCATGACAAACAAGCAGGGCGCGGTAATGGAGCATACGTCAGAACGGACACATCCGAAAGCGGGTTGATCAATCGTCGCGCCGACCGCTCTGCCACCGGATTTGAGTCGTTGCGGGAACAGTTTCAGATGGAGAACAAAAATAGCAGTCGTACTATAATATCGCGCTGTACTACCCTCAGTCGTCCAGCCTTCAATGATGATTCAACAAAGAGCCCCATGATTTTCGCTACCCTGCTTTGCCCCTTAAGATTTCTCTTCACCCCTAAATACAACTTGCGCTGCAGCGTCCGCAAATTCGCTTTGCTGCTCGCATCATCTGGGCTGCTTGCGCTTACCATCAATTCCCGCGCCGATGCCACCACGGTACGCCTGCAAACCCCGCTAGGCGCCATTGATGTGGTGTTGTTTGATACCGCCGCACCGCTCACGGTGGCGAATTTTTTAAGCTACATGAACAGCGGTGCGTACAGCAATTCGTTTATTCATCGCAGTATTCCAGGCTTCATTATTCAAAGCGGGGGCTATATCTGGGACAGCGCACTGAACACCGTCGTGATTATCCCCAAAAATGCGCCCGTGAAAAATGAATTCAGCGTTAGTCGTTCCAACCTGCGCGGCACCATCGCCATGGCGAAACAAGGCGGTGATCCGAACAGTGCCACTTCCGAATGGTTTATAAATCTTGGCAATAACGCCTTAAACCTGGATAACCAAAACGGCGGCTTTACCGTATTTGGCCAGGTTAGCACCAGCAGTATGGCGGTAGTGGATGCGTTGGCGTCATTGCCGATCGTAAACGCCGGTGGCGCTTTTACCGATTTGCCCTTGCTCAGCCTGCCACCATCGGGGGGAATTCAAAAATCAAATTTGGCGCTGGTGAATGCGGTTTCAAGATTGCCGCTCGCCGCGATTGACATTGATGGCAATGGCAAACACGAAATATTGATTCGTGCCGATACTCCAACCGCAGCGCCGGGCCAACTACAGATAGGTCGCCTTTTTAACAATCTCTTTCAATTTAGCGCCCAAGCTGATCCTGGGCCAGACTTTCGTTTGATCGGCGTGGCCGATTTTGATGGCAACGGCAAAGCTGATCTGGTGTTTCAAAATACGACGCAGGGTGATAAAGGTGACGTGGTGTTTTGGTACGACTTCCTGCCCGCCAAGCAACGCATCGTGCGTCAGCTCAGAACCGTGTGGGATGTGCAGGCCGTGGGCGATCTGGATGGTGATGGCCTCGCGGATTTGGCGTGGCGCTATCTGGCGCCCGATCCTCGGGACACCGGCGTCTCGTATATCTGGTTTACTAACAGCACCAACGAGCCTTATGTTCGCAAGCGCGGCGGCGCACCGCTCGACTGGAAATTATTGGGTTCGGCGGATTTAAATAGCGATGGCGCGGCAGACATGATTTATTTAAGTCCTGATGGTGCGATTCGTGCGCTGATGGCGACCGCGGACCGTAGCTGCGCAAACTTCAGCGCAGGCATTATTCCAGCGGGCTATAGCGCACTCAAACTCGCTGATTTTACGGGGCGCGGGCGTGGGGATATTTTGTTTCGTAATCTTTCAACCGGTGAAATGAAATTAATTTCAATAAATGCAAATGGTTTGGCGTTGCCACCGTCATTGTCAAGCCCCAACGATCCCAATGCGTCCTGCACGGCGAGCGATTTGGTGGTTGCGACGACCACCTTCTCCCTGCCGACGGTCGACCCCAGTTGGACTTTTTATGCGTCGGGCGATTTTAACGGTGACGGCATTTACGATATCGCGTGGCTGCGCCCCAATCGCACATTAACGCTTTGGTTGATGAACGCGAATGGCGCAGTACCTACGGTGGTGGATAACGCCGGCACCGCGCCGGCAGGCTTTACCCCGGTGCAACCTTGAATGCAGTTTTAAATACAACCTTAATTAAGTACAACCTTAAACGAAAAAATTTTATGCTAAAAAAATTCTGCGCTTCATTAGGTTTAATTGGATCGTTCCTGGTATTCATGCCGAACAGTACCGCCGCCGTTAGCCTGACCCCGGATCAACAATTCTCCAAGGCGGCCGCACGCTACATTGAACAATATTTGCAGACGCATCCTGAAGCGGCAACGCAGTTGGGCGATCATCGCTTCGACCGCCGCAGTAATGATCTTTCCGCTCAGGGTGTAGCCCAAGACGCCCGGCTTTTTCATGCCACGCTCAAAGCGCTGAGCCAGATTCCGCTGGCAACACTATCGCCTGCGTACAGTATTGATTACCGGATTTTGCAGGCCGATCTGGAAAATAGCCTGCTTTCAATTGAGGTCATCAAGGACTATCAGTGGGATCCGCTGGGCTATAACCCGGCCAACGGCATTTACCTGCTGCTGGCGCGGGATTTTGCCCCGTTGCCACAGCGGCTAGATGCCGTGAAAGCCAGGCTGGACGGGGTTCCTGGCAAATTAGCTGCCGCTAAAAGCAACCTGAAAAACCCACCGCAAATTTTTACGGAAACCGCCATTCAGCAAAATGATGGGGCGATTTCATTGATCAAAAATGAGCTGGATTTTTACCTTAAAGACGCTCCGACGATGAAGCCCAAATTAGCGGCCTCACGCAGCCGCGCTGTCGCTGCACTGGAGGCTTACGGCAAATGGCTCAAGAAGGATTTATTGCCACGCTCAACTCGCGATCCGCGTTTAGGCGCTGCGCACTACGCGCAAAAGCTACGCTACGCACTGGAGTCAGACATTGCCCCTGCTGAGCTATTGCGCTTGGCTGAAGCCGATTTAATCGTGACCCAAAACACGATGTATGAAACTGCGCTGCCGCTTTATAAACAATTATTTATCGACCAGCCTGTGGTTCCGGTAGACCGCAAAGTGCTGATGCGCGCCGTGCTGCAGCGTCTGAGCGACGACGCACCCAACAACAGCAATGTCGTCAAACTGGCCGAGGAGGATCTGGCTGAAGCGGCGGCCTTTATTCGCAAAAAAAATCTGCTGACCTTACCAAACGATCCGGTAAAAATTATTGTCATGCCGGAATTTCAGCGTGGTGTGGCCATGGCTTACTGCGATGCGCCTGGTGCGCTGGAAAAAAACGGCGAAACTTTCTACGCGATTTCCCCTGCACCGGCTGACTGGACTCCGGCGCAAGTGGAATCTTACTTTCGCGAAGACAATCGCTCGATGCTAAAAGACCTCACGGTGCATGAAGCGATGCCAGGCCACTATGTGCAGGGCGCTATTGCCAACAAAGCCAGTGTGCCCACTCTGGTGCGCCGCATTATGTACAGCGGTACCTTTGCCGAAGGCTGGGGCACCTATGCCGAGCAAATGATGGTTGAAGCGGGATACGGCGGCGCGCCGGTAAAAATGCAGCAACTGAAAATGCGCCTGCGCTTAATTATCAACGCGATCATCGATCAAAAAATTCATGCTGGCAGCATGACCGAAAAAGAGGCCATGGGACTGATGATCAACGAAGGCTTTCAGGAAGAACGTGAAGCCGCCGGCAAATGGCGTCGCGCTTTGCTGACCTCCACCCAGCTCTCCACTTACTATGTGGGTAATACGGAAGTAAACAATCTGCGTCGCGATTTTGAAGCGAAAAACGGCAAAGGTAAACTAAAAGAAATGCACGACACGATGATGTCCTTCGGTACTATAGCGCCCAAATACATCCGTGAAATGATGGGGCTGTAATGCTGCAAATGCGACCCGGGTGCGAGTGCTGCAACCATGATCTGCCCGCTAGCTCAACAGAGGCGATGATTTGTTCATTTGAGTGCACGTTTTGTCGTGATTGCGTGACGAAACTGCCCGGCCACAAATGTCCCAATTGCGGCGGTGACTTTACCAGCCGTCCGACCAGGGCAGCCGCCAAGCTGGCGCAATATCCGGCTTCAGCCGAGCGGATTTTGAAGCCCGCCGGCTGCCCGAAAATGTAAAAGGTTTCTCTGAAAATCCTTATTATCAAACGCGATAAATTAGGCGATATGCTGCTGACCACGCCTATGTTGCGCATCCTGAAAACGACATGGCCTGATGCTGAAATTCACCTGCTTGCCAGCGACTACAGTGCATGGGTGGTTGAAGACAATGCCGATATTGACAAGCGCTGGATTTATGGCCGGGTTCGTACCGGCAGACGCATAAATTTCGGTGCGGCGTTGCGGCAACCTGCGTTGTACTGGAAATTAAAACACGAACGTTTTGATGTAGCGATCGCAGCAGGCGGTGCAGAATCACCACGTGCGATCGAGCGGGCCCTGCATGTGCAAGCTAACAAAACCATCGCCTACGCAAACTCGGCGAAATGGCATTCACGCCTGTCTGATCCGCAGACGGTAAATGAAGCTGATCATGAAGCGCTCAGGATTGCACGGCATCTCACGCCACTCGGCATCACGCTGCCGACAATATTGCCGTATCCGGAATATCAACCGCCCGCGTTGGCGTTGCAATTTGCAGATCAATGGTTGAGTGCGCATTCGATTGTGGCGAAAAAATATTGGCTGCTCGGCATCGGCGCACGCAACCATGAGGTGCAGCCCACCACGCAGCAAATATTGTCATGGGCAACATGGATGCATGAAAACCACGGCCTCGCCACAGTCTTTATCTGGACGCCAGGCCAGCTCGACAATCCACTTTATCGCGGCGATGACGCTATTGTAGAACCCGTCCTGAATGCTGGACTGCCTTATGTCATCCCTTTTCGTGGCTTACTCAAAGAGGCGATTGGCCTGATCTGGCGCGCACGCACCTCACTAGTTCCGGATAGCGGTTTGATGCATTTTGCAGCGGCCAGCCCCGGCGGGGTACTGGGCTTGTTTGCAGATTCCCGCGTGCTGCCCAGCCCCCACCAATGGGGGCCGCAGGGCCGACGGGTGGAGTTTCTGGATGCACCTAAAAACGTGAACGAATTAAGCGACGCGGCGGTGTTTGAACGCTTGACAAGACTGCTCAGCTAGCTTTAAAAGTTGCAAATTTAAAGTGGATGGTTATGCATTTTAAATTGCCGATAAAATTTATATCGCGCCTAACCGGCGACATAATCGAGCGGCAGTGTATCCAGGCCATGCGCCAGATCGCTGCGCTGCTCATTCAAGCGGCCCATCTTATCGCGACATAGACCCAGGTGTGCAGCATGAACATCGGTACGCAAGGTCTGAACCCGCATCGCCTTTATCTTGAGCACCTGAATGGAGAGCCGATCCATCATCATGGAAGCCGTTTCCACTTGGAGCAGTGCATCACGGCTTAATTTATCCGTTAGCGCTTGCAAAGTGAGATCGTCGATACACGCTACGGCGTCATTTCGGCTCTGATTGAAACCATCGATATGGCGTTTATGCATTGCGATTTCGCTATCAGCGACATCGCGGCGATTTACCAAATTTTCTTCGTTTCACAGCGTGCTGTTAAAGCGGTGGTTGACTTCAAGCAAGCGCCAAATTACCTCGGAATTTTCACCAAACCGAGCGGCAATACATTGCCCTTTTGCGCGGTAGCCAAACAGGCATCATGGAACTCGACAACACTGGCGATGGCAGGAACATCCAACTGAAACTTCTTTGTAAGGTGCATGCTATTCTCGCATTATGCCTGTAGCCAATGCCGCTACTGCGGCCGTCAATATCTACCACTTCGCCCTCTCTTATCACTGTTACCGCCATGCAAATCGCGATTTCGATTGTGCTCTATCGTCCCGATCCAGGTTGGCTCGATGCGACGCTGTTGTCGTTGCGCGAAGCGCTGTTGAATGCGCATGCTCAAGGCGAAATCAGCCGCGCCGAGGTGATGCTGATTGATAATGAAGTCGCTGGTAATGCCCACAAAAATATGCGGCTCGTGGATTCACCGTTTAATGCGGTGATACAAAAATGGTTTAGCCCTGATCGAGTCTGGCTGCGCGCAACGGTAATCGCGGGGCATGGCAATGTGGGTTACGGACAAGGCAACAATTTCGCCATCGCGGCGTGCCCGAAAGCAAATTTTCATTTAATCCTCAACCCTGATGTGGCGCTGGACCCGGCCGCGATTACCACCTCGCTGCGGCACCTCAAAACCCATCAGGATTGCGCGATGGTGACGCCGGTTGCAACCGCAGAAGATGGTGCGCCGCTCTATCTGGTCAAATCCTATCCAGCGGTATTCACCATGGGGCTACGCGGGTTCGCACCGCGGTGGATACGCCATTATTTTTCCGCCCAACTTAACGCTTATGATCGCGCCGAATCTGCCTTTGATGCGCCAATCCATGATGCCCGTATTGTCAGTGGCTGCTTTATGTTGATACGACGCTCAGCATTGGATAAAACCGGCGGATTTGACGCCGATTTCTTTTTATATTTTGAAGATTTCGACTTGAGCTATCGCATTAGCCAATTTGCCGCGATTCATCGCTTGCCCGCGACCCGCATCGTGCACGGTGGCGGCCAAGCTGCGCACAAAGGGTGGCGACACATCGGATTATTTTGCCGCTCGGCCATACGATTTTTTCAGAAGCATGGTTGGCGAGTGATTTAAGTTCAATCTCATTCGCTCTAAATCGTCATTATTTTCCATAGGCAAATATTAATAGGGCATTTTTATCGAGCAGGTCTCGAACACTGCAACAATTTTGTCATGTGAGCCGCGTATCTTTAAGTAGATTTGATAAAAAATTATTGTTCACTCTTTGCGCTAAGGACTCTTTATGAAACGCCCCATCTTCGCATTCATCAGCGTATTGCTATTTTCTTCGCCGGTCTTGGCTGGTGCTATTTTTCCGGTTGATCGCGCCGCGATTCTGGTCGGCAGTAAATTCGATTTCAAGGTTGAGTTTGATGATTTAACTGAGGCAAAAAATATCGTGGTGACCGTCAATGGCATTGATCATGCCAAGGCACTGGGCAAGGCTGCGACCTTTATTGAGAAAGAAGATCAGCTTGCAGCGTCGTCGCTTATTTTGCGCGATTTAAGCATCGACACACCGGGGCGCTACGAAGTCATTGCCCGCAATGGTAAACAATCCATGACTGTCACTTGGGAGGTTTACAGCACCGGGCAACGCCAAGCAAAAAACGTAATTTTATTTATTGGTGACGGTATGACCGTCGCCAATCGTACCGCCGCTCGCATGCTGTCAAAAGGTATAAAGGAAGGCAAATATTTTGGCAAATTAGCGTTTGATGATATGCCGCATATGGCGCTGATTGGCACTTCCGGTGTGGATTCAATCATCACGGATTCCGCCAATTCAATGCATGCGTATACCACCGGCCATAAATCAAGCGTAAATGCACTTGGCGTGTATGCAGGTCGCGCCAAAGATAATCTGGCGCATCCGAAGGTTGAAACCATTACAGAAATCGTGAAACGCAAAACCAAAATGTCGATCGGGATTGTGAGCGATGCTGAAATTCAGGACGCCACACCAGCGGCCATGTTTGCGCATACCCGTCGGCGGAGTGACAAAGAAATCATTACCGAGCAACTTTTTTTTGCACAGCCGGATGTAATTTTGGGCGGCGGTTCCGCTTATTTCCTGCCGAGCACCACGCCCGGCTCCAAGCGTAAAGATACCAATAATATGGTCTCGCTGTTTCGCGCTGATGGCTATTCCGTCGCAACGACTAATGCGGAGATGAAAGCCGCTGCCGCGGATACCCGCAGTGCGCGCTTGCTGGGGCTTTTTCATCCGGAAAATTTGAACGGCTCTCTGGATCGACTGTATTTGAAAAAAGGCACGGTCGATAAATATCCCAATCAGCCTGACCTGACCGATATGACGCGCGCAGCACTTGAAGTGTTGTCGCGTAATAAAGAAGGTTTTGTGTTGATGGTTGAAGCCGGCTTGATCGATAAATTCAATCACCCGATGGATTGGGAGCGCAGTGTGTACGACACCATCATGCTCTCCAACGCGGTACAGATCGCGAAGGATTTCGCGGCCAAAAATAACGATACGTTAATCATTGTCACACCCGATCACACCCATGGCATGTCCATTGTGGGCACCATTGACGACACTAAACCCGGTACTGATATGCGCGACAAAATCGGGGTTTATGAGCAGGCTGGGTATCCGAATTATCCACCAGCAGACGCCAACGGCTACCCGCCATCGGTGGATGTCAGCAAACGTCTCGCCCTGTTTTATGGCAACACGCCCGACTACTACGAAACCTTCAGACCCAAGCTGGATGGCCCGTTCGTGCCTGCCGTAAAAGATGAGAAGGGAAATATCGTGGCCAATCCGGTTTACAAGGATATTCCCGGTGCGATTTTGCGCACGGGCAACTTGCCAGGCGTAGGTCCGCGCGCCGCCGATCAGGGCACGCATACCGCTGATGATGCCGTGCTGACCGCCATCGGGCCAGGCTCAGAGCAGTTCAAAGGCTTTATGGATAACACGGAGGTTTTCCGCGTGATGGTGAATAGTTTGGGTTTGGGCCAGGCCACGAGCAAGTCGCTGCTGCCGGTGAAAGCTAAACCCAAAGTTAAACCCAACGCTATCGTTAAAGCCAATGCCCTCAGAACTCAGCCGGATGCACCTGTGCAAAAGCCGTGACGGCTTCTGCACCCATAATTCCCACCCACCCATTCACTGGCAATACGGCGTTTTTTAAAAAAAATCGTGTTTCAAGGGCAGCGTGGGTGATACTTTTTTTGTGGCTCCCCGGCGCATCATGGCATCACGTAAATGCAGCAGAAAAGACAGCTGACGCTGCCAGTGCCACCCCTGAATTGCGTTTTGATGAGCTGTACGCCACCTATGGCGTGCTTGGCCTGGAGTTTTCAGCCAAAGCAAAATCATTGGCGCTTGCCGGAAAGCCCGTGCGGGTGCTGGGCTATTTGGCGCCGCCACTCAAAGCTGACGCGGCTTTTTTTGTGTTGATGCGCGCACCTGTTTCAGTGTGTCCGTTTTGCAGCACGGATGCAGATTGGCCTGTTGACATCATGGTCGTGTATCCGCGAAGCATCGGACAACAGCCGCATAGCGCCGCACCCATGGCGATCACAGGGCGGCTTGAGCTGGGCTCAAAAATAGATCGTATGACTGGTTTTGTTAGCCAGGTGCGGATCGTTGATGCTGAATATCAAAAGCTACGCTGATGGTCGCGATTTCTTCTGAAAATTTAGAGGTGACGACGGCATTAAATATGCAAGGTGTAAATCTTGCCTATCCGCGTGAGCGAACTTTTATCACGCCGTCATTGTTCCCATCACCATCACCATCCACGTCCTTATCCCCATCGTCGTCACATCCGTCGGCATTGATCACCTTGCTGCAAGATGCCGATTGGTCACTGCACAGCGGCGCACAAGTGGCGCTATGCGGGCCATCCGGCTGCGGCAAAACATCGTTGCTAAATATGTTAGCCGCCATCGAAAAACCGACCTCTGGAACGATCTGCTGGGACGCTGCCGAATTGTGCAACATGAGCGCACGCCAGCAGGATGCGTGGCGTCGCCATCAACTGGGATTAGTGTTTCAGCAATTTCATTTATTTCCGTATTTATCCGCGCTAGAAAACGTGCTGTTGCCCACGCGCTTTGTCGCGATTACGCCAAGCAGCGCACAACGCGAACGTGCGCAGATGCTGCTAGCGCGAGTGGGCGTGCGTGCCCATGCTGATATTGCGCTGTTGTCGCGGGGTGAGCAGCAGCGCGTCGCGGTTGCCCGCGCCCTGCTGACAGCACCGCGTGTGGTGCTGGCCGATGAACCAACGGCCAGCTTGGACACGGACACCGCACAGATAATTTCCGCGCTGCTGCGGGAACTTTGCCGTGAACAAGGCAGCACCTTGATCGTCGCAACCCATGATCGCGACATCGCGTCAGGATTCGATGCTATTTACGATATGACACACGGCAAAATTCTGCTGCGGCAATAAGCGCTAATTACTAGTCACTTACCACCAGGCATCTAGTACCAAGCATCAAGAACTAAGCACTAATCACCCCTCACCGCCCGTCATTAACCCTATGCCTAATCCACTACCGTTGGCCATCGCCGAATTACGCCGTCATCTTGCGGGCGCTATTGCTATCGTGTTGCTCATCGCAGTCGCCGTCGCGTTTGCAATTGCGATCAGTGCGGGTGAGCGGGCGTTACGCGAAGCAAGTGCGCGCGCGGCAGATCGATTCGACATCATTATCGGTGCGCCCGGCAGTTCAGCGCAATTGGTGTTGACCACGGTTTATTTGCAAGCGGCCGCCCTGCCGCTGCTGGCCGATGATGTGCTACCACGCCTTCAGCTTGATAAAGGCATTGAATACGCGGCCCCCCTCGCAGTCGGCGATTATGTGGGCGACTTTCCAGTGATCGGAACCAGCCGTGATTTTGTTACCGACGGCACACGCATTAATCTGGCCGAGGGCCGCAACTTTGCAGCCCGCAATGAGGCCGTGATCGGCAGCAATGTCAGCTTATCCGTTGACACCTATTTTCAGCTCACTCACGGCAACATAGCCGCACCATCAATTGACGAGCATAAACATGGTTTTAAATTTGGCGTAGTCGGGCGTTTACCCAAATCCGGTACGGCGTGGGACAACGCAATTTTGGTACCGATAGAAGCAATTTGGGGAATTCATACCGGCGCATCGATGGCTCAACACAATGATCAGCACAGCGTGGCAGACCAGTCTGCAACACACTCCGAAACCTCGCCGACAACGCTCGGGCCGCCGTGGGCGGCGGACGAAATCAAAGGCGTGCCTGCGATTGTGGTGCGAGTGAAATCTCCAGCTGACGCGTATCGACTTCGCGCGCAATATCAGTTTCGTAGTGATAGCACGCAACACACAAAAATCAATACCATCACCCGCAGCAGCACCATGGCGGTGTTTCCAGCCGAGGTACTGGTGGAAATTTATGCCGTGATGGGCGATATGCGCAAAGTCATGACCGCCCTATCGCTAGCCACGCAGGTGGTGGTTTTATGGGCGGTTTTACTGGTGATGATTGCCGCGCTATCCACCCGCCGCCAATCAATCGCGGTCTTGCGTGCAATGGGTGCGCCGCCAAGTTTTATTTTTTCCCTCGTGTGGCTGCAAAGCTTCATGCTAATCGGCCTGGGAGCCGCGCTGGGTCTTGTGTTTGGCTGGGGCGGCAGCATCATGCTGGTGAATATATTCGCCCGCGAAACCGGTTTTAGTATTACTCCGATGATCACATCTACAGAATGGTTTCTGGCCGCAACGGTGCTGGTCACTGGATCAGTTCTGGCAATCATTCCGAGCATGATCGCGTGGCAACAAAACATCGCCAGGACGCTGCGCTGAAAAGTTATACGGTGGCGAGTAGTTAGTCAAAAATAGGAAGCTGCTTAAGAGCGACATGATCGTGAGAGACATGACTCTCGCCCCGGTTTGTGATCCTTGCTCTGCGTGTTCACTATTCGCGGAAAAAGGAAATGAATTTCCTATACCCCTACTTTCGTTCCAAATAGATGGGGGCTCCGCCTTCGGGAGCGTCAGGCCTGACTTTAATCATCAACGGCGGTAATCCCATTTCCTCTCTTCGCCGCGCAGAATTAGCGACGAAATAACTAATTTGTACACCGGGAATAGTCATTGCCATCGTTTGCCCTGGTATCCCGGGTGCAATATCCCTTATTTGTTGCTCCATTGTTCTGACTGTTAGGTCACCATACATTTCACCTTGAATTTGCGCCAAGTTATACAGCACGCCAAATTGCTTCAGCATTTTGATGCGCTCTTCTGTACGCTCCGACTCCGGCAGCCCTTTGTACTCAACAAGCAATTTTCCGTATCCCTGCATAACCGTCATGGCTTGATAAGCCGCACCTCTAAGGAGAATCTCCCCAATTGTGCCGCTGGCTATATTTAAGCCTTGCAGATCGTTTTTCTCAAAAGCGGCGATCATGGCGCGCGACCAGTAATGAGCCTTTGCATTCATGTCACCCGCATCGGCCAACAATTTGAGATTCGCTTCAGACATGGTTCGCAGGCGCGCCTCTTCAGTCGGCGTTGGGTAGCCATAAAAATCCATCCATAGCGCCTCATTTTCAGAGCGGGCATAAAGCCACCAATCTGAAGTAATGCTTTTGGAATCAATCGTGCCCATATATTGTTGGATTGCGCGCGTCTGTCCTGGTCGATAGGTAGTGTCGGCACGCGCGACCATTTGTGCTCTTGATTTTATAATGCTCGCCACCGCTTTACCGACGCTCCCAGTCGATCCATCGGGGCCAACGGTTGGCGGTGCAGGTAGGTTACTTAAAGGCCCCTTAAGTGCAAGCCAGCCTACAATAACCATTAGAATAATCACGGCGAACAAAGCAAATTTACGGTTCGTAGACATTGCGTTTTCGGCTTTCAAAGTTGTATTCATTATTTGCAACTATTAGCAGATTCTTCTGCTTTCAAAGCAACACAAACTGCACCATACTCATAAGTTTTTCTAACCGCTGAGGCGGCAGAACCTTCAAACGTCGCTGGCTTAAACCAGTTTTTTACGTAGTTAATCCATGCGACTACATCACCAGCAAAAGGAATATTTGTGGCTAGCATATTGCGCGCATTTTTGTTTCACCTATTGACGGGCGTTTCAAGCCAAAAATGCTCCAAACACCCTGCCTGCGCTAGAGTTTGCTCCGCTTATTTACTTGCTTGGCTTTTCCACGGGAATGAGTGTTTGTAGCAGCGGCAGTTTTTTACGCAGCTCGTTGGTGACGGCGCGGGCGTCATCATCGTTGGTGATGACGACCGGGGTAATCAACAACACCAGCTCTGTGCGATTGTTGGTGTAGCTCTGGACCCCAAACAGGCCGCCAATGACGGGAATCTTCGACAACAGCGGCACGCCGCGGGTGCCGAAACCGGTATCTTTTGAAATCAGCCCGGCGAGCGCAATCGTTTCACCCGATGCCACATTGACCACGGTCTGCGCTTTGCGGGTGCTGATATTAGGATTGGTCTTGGGGGTTGTTGCTATTGCCGTGCTAACTTCCTGATTAATTTCTAGGGTGACTCTGCCGCCCGCGTTGATGCGTGGGGTGACCGCGAGTATCACGCCCGTATCAAGATAGGCAGTTGAGTTAACGGTTGTGCCGCCCGTTGTCACCGTTTCACCCGTGCTGACTGAGACTTTAGTACCGACATTGATAGACGCTTTTTCGTTATCCAGCACAGTAATGTTGGGCGTAAAAATAATCGTTGATTTATTGTCATCCCCCAGCGCTTGCAGCACCGCGCGGATATTGCCGTTACCGGCTAAATTAATCAATTGCAGACCTTCTGTTATCGGGCTAACGGCAGTGCCCAGGATATTGGTCACGGGTAGAGTTCCGCCGTTTGCGCGCAGCGACCCTGTAGTGTTGTTTCGCGTATTGATGAACCATTCGATTCCGTATTTCAGCTCGTCCTTAAGTGCTACTTCCGCGATCACCACTTCTACCCTGACTTGTCGCCGCTGCACATCGAGCTGCCTCAACGCGCTTTGAATCGTTTCAAAATCAGATGGTGACGATAAAATCAATAACGCATTGTTATCAATATCAGCAATGATGCGGGTGTTTTGTGCTACACCAACGCCGCTGCTTTGAAACACCGATGCCAAGGCTTGCAGCGGATTAAACGGTGCAGGCACGACCGGGCTGCCGGGCGTGGCAATTTGTGCAGGGCGCTGACCCGGGGCGAGCGACGGGCTGGCGCTGCTGCCGGTACGATTGCCATAAACATCGGTGAGCAGTTGCGCTAATTTATCGGCCTTGCCGTTTTGCACCGGATAAACATTCAAACGCATGCCGCCCGCAAGACCCCCGGCTTTATCGAGTCGCTCAATCCATTTTTTGGCTTCTTCCAGATAACGCGGCTGGGTGCTGACCACGAGCAGACCGTTCATGCGCTCAATCGGGATGATGCGCACAATACCCGCCAACGGGCTGGTGCTGGCACCCGGGCCTTGCCCGCCAGCGCCGAACAAACGATCCAGATCGCCCGATAGTGATTTCACATCGGTCTGCATGGGAAACAGGCCGACTGAATAGCCCGCTAAAAAATCAATATCAAAAATATCGATGATCTCAAGCAGGTGTTTTATTTCACGTTGGGTGCCGCTCAAAATAATTAGATTACGTGGCTCATCAAGCCGTACCGAAACCATCGGATCAATCGCGTAGGGTTCCAGAATGCGCTGCATATCTTTGGCACCCACAAACTTGAGCTGCACCATTTGTACGGAATAGCCGTTCGGCAACGCAGTAGTGCTCGCTAATTGCGGGCTGAGTGTGCCGCGCGTGCTAACCGTTTGTGGCCGGATTTTATAGATGCCTTCTTCGCGCACCATCACTTGGCCGTTATCGCGCAGCAACATTTCCAGCATGGGAATCAGATCGCGTTTGGCCACCGGCTGCGAGGTGCGGATCGTGGCGTTGCCCATCACCCCGGGATGAATGGTGAAGGTCTCATGCAGATAATCGCCCAAAATGGATTGCACCAGAGTACGAATATCCTGCGCTTCAAAATTAAGATTGAAGGTTTCCTCACCGCCTTTGGGTGGCGTTACGGGCGGCGTGGTTGGCTTCACGAATTGTCCAGTACCAGGATAGAACCCGATCACCTCTTTCGGGGCGACGACAGCGGACCCACGGTCGGCCGTAGTGGCAGATAGGGTGGCCGTTCCAACAGCAGACGCAGTAGCCGACGTGGCAGCAGCTACAGCGGAAGCGGCGGGTGGTGAAAGCCCAACAGGCGGCGGCACGGCCCCTGGAAATACGAGCGGTGCAGCGCTTGGTTCAACACGCGTGGGCTCGGGTGCGGATGCGGGTACGGATGCGGGTATCGCGGCCACCGTTGATGTTGTCGATACCGTGGCATCAGTGACAGGAGCGGCACTCACCGCCTCATTCGCGGGCGCATTTACTGCTGGCGCAGCGCAGCCTGCCAAGGTGGTAGCCAACAGTATCGCGACAGGACACCATTGAGGACGCATGCGAAGGGAAAGTAACAGGTTGGTTTTCATCATTTTAAGATCAAGTCTTTTCAGTATGGGTGCTGGCTTCAATGACTTCGAGACGGCCGTTGATCAATGCAAATCACATAATCACAAATCAAAAATCACTGTGGCAAATTCTGGAAACGACGACGGCGTAACACGGCTGCGTTAGGGTCAACCGGTGCGGTGACTTGCGCAGGCTGGCCCGGTGGCGCTAATGAGCTGGCTTCTGCCGCTGATTTAATATTCACCAGCGGCATGCCCGCGCCGGTATTTTGTGGGTTAACCGGAGGCGACGGGAATGGGGCTGAAGGCAACACCGCACCGCCCGCGAATTGGCCTGGGATATTGCCATTGCCTTGCATACCGGGGCCAGGCATCTGTAGCGGCATACCCGGTGCTGCAACCAGAGCCGTTGGCGCAACCCGCGGCGAGGCGGCAGTACGCAAGGTTAGCTCTTCGGTTTCATCGCCTTGCCGCAGAACCACCCGAGTTGGCTCCACAGTATCAACTTTGATGCCGCTGCCTGGCCCAACCTCCGCGCCCTTGTTGGCTCGCAGCGATTTACCCGAGGCGGTTTCAACCAGGAAGGCAACGGTCATGGTGTTATTGATAGAGGTGCCAGTTAATTTGTATTGCCCTTTTTTCATACTCGAAACGGCCACCGCCGTACCTTCCGGCGCAGGGCGGCGGGTAGAAATAAACAAGGGGCGTTCCACGGTTTCTTTATAAGTGGGATCAATCGGCGGCGGCACGTACGATGGCAGCAGCCCCTGATCAGCACTTTGCGCAGCCACTTTAAGCGGCACGACCGGCGTTTGTCCACTTTGGCCCCAATCGATCTCGTAGCCAATCACCACAGCGGTGCTCGCCAACAGAACGGCTAGCAGCGCGGTAACACCATAGCGGCGCAGCCACGGATGAACGAATCGCAGGGTGGCGGGCTTCATGTCTTGCTCACCGATGTCGCCGCCGCATTGGTAGCATTGGTAGCAGTGGCCGCTGAAGTCGGCACTATCGGGCTAAAACCTGCCACCTCAAACTGCACATATAAATCGGGCTCGACCCCGGGTGCTGGCTTGAAACCCGGCGGCACTTGCGAGCGCACGATGAGGCTATCTACAAACAAATAGGGCTCCTTCGTTTCCAGCGCGTAAAGCACGCGCCGCAAATTTTGAATGGTCATACTCATCTGGACGGTGGCGGCAATTTGGCGATAGCCGCCATCTTCTTTATTCGCCATGGCCTGCGTCGATAAAATTCGGCCACCATTATTTTCGATACTCGATTTTGCGAGGTCCTGAAGCTCAGCAGAGGCGAGCGCGGGCGTGGCACCTTTCAGATAGAATTTTTTGCTGTCTTTGGTACGCAGGACTTCAACTGAACGCAGCAGTCGTGGGCGGCTTTGATTCAGCGTCGCATAGGCACTCAGCAGGCGCGACATTTTTGCGTTCGAGGCATCATAGTGCTCGTGCGCTAAATAGGTGGGAACAGCAAGCGCCGCAATAAAAGCCAGCACCAGCAACGCCAGCAGTGAGAGTGCTGCTACCCGGTTTGCGCGGGGCGTTTTAAGCATGCGCATCATAGGGCCTTAGCATCTATGGCCGCTTTTGCAGAACCTGGAGTTGGCGCTTGTGCGGCAGCTGGTAAGGTTAAGTTAAGCGGAGAGGAAGAATGAGCAGGAACATAGACCGGCACGGGTTCGAGTGCGCGAGGCGGCGCTATGGGTGATGCCGCCGAGCTGGGTAAGGAGGGCGATACAGTAGAAGACACGGCAGCAGGCATTGCAGTTGACGCACCGCCCGGGCCAGCCGCACCATTGCCGTTCTCCAGCGCAATCGCCATCAAGGGTGGCAATGAGCGCGGCTTTAATTCAGTCGCGATCTGAAAACGCTCCAGCGACGGCTGACTGCCACGAACGGTTTGCGCCCGTTGGGACGCGTTTTGCAGCAGCCTGGATTGTTCCAACAGTGCAATCATCTTTGATGCCGACTCCGCCTCACCTGTTAATTGCACCTCATGTACGGGTGGCCCTGATTTATTGGTGAGGGCTTTCATTTCAAGATTCATCAGCCAAGTGGTGTCGGGTGACAATCGCGTCAGCTCTTCCACCACTTCCAGAGCGGGCTGGGTGGCATATTTTTTAGCGGTGGCAAAATTATATTCCTGCAATAAACGCGTGAATTCTGCTTCGACTTTGCGCGTAACCTCGCCCTCGATTTGCGCTTTTTGCACGATAGGCTGTAACCCAATGGCGCGTTCCCGCTTTTGCCAAATCGGCACGACGATAACAACTAGTGCGAGCAACGCAACCAGGCTGATCAACAGCAAATTTATGATCTGGCCACGAGTGAGACGGCGCGCTGGCTTTTCGGCAAGCGGCAGTAAATCAAACCGTGGACTGCCGGTGTCGTTGACCACACCCAGACTGAGCACTCTGACACCGGCGTCACGCAAAATGTGCAGCGCCGAATGCAAGGCGGGGCGCGGCACAGCGAGCAATTCCACACTCACCATTAAAGCACCTTCACTATTTTTGTTGCTCACCATACCGGCAGCCCGGCGCGCATCAAAATAAACCTGCGACGCGGTAAACGGGGTTTGTCGATCCATATCAAATGCCATCACATCATGCAGATTTTCAAGCGTTGCCGCCGGATAGCTGACCATTTTTTGCAGCGCCATTGCAGGCGCGATGAGCAAGCGAATATCTTTGATGCGGCCACTTAGCGCAGCCTGTATAGCGCGTTTTAATTCATCCGGGCTACGCATGCCCGCATCGGCAGCGGTCATTTCGATTCTGCTGGTGCTGATGTTTGCATCTGTCTTGATCTTGGTCTGGGTTTGGGTCTGGGCCACAGACGCGAACGCAAATGCCAACGATTTTCCGTCATAAACGACTTCGGTAATATCGTCTTCGTTATTCAGCCAGCGCGCTGAAAACGGCGCGAACACCGAGCGCAGCTCACTTGACCACCAGCGCCAGAAATCGGCAAGGCCCAGGCGCTGCGCGGTGGTGCGCGCCGTGGTGAGTATAAAAGACGGGGTAGATGCCATAGCCATCATTTTACCTGTGCTGGTGAGGCTGCGGCTGGATTAACCAAACCTGCCGCCGTCATGCTGGAAGCGGGTGCCGAAAGATTATCCTGAACCGGCTGCTCGCGTCCTTCCTTCCACTGCAAAAACGCATAAAACCGTTTGGGATTGCCGAGCTGACGGCCAACGGCCTCACGTACAAAGCTGGCTCCATCGGGCATTTTTGCCTCGGCGCGAAGCTGAGTCATATAGCCACTACCGACCGATGAATAAAGCGCGCCTGCCGCAAATATCGGGATCGCCGTCTTGGCCGCGCGCGCCTGATCGCGAAGCACCAGGTAAGCATCAATTTGTTCGTCGACTACATTCGGAATCGCCCGTAGCACCTCACGCGTGGCGATCTGGGTATACACGCCGGGTTGACGCGAATAAATCGTGATCAGCGGTGCGATCCGCTGATAGAGCTCCGGCGTCATGCCGAGCACCCGTTTTAATTCTTCAATGGCCTGAAACGGCGCATTGGCCGGTTTGTATTTAAGACCTGCGGCCAGATACTCAGCCTCCTCGGCGCCGTGCAGGCGCTTGACCGTATCGGCATCGCGCCAATCCGCCATCGCATCGACCATCGCGATGGCTTCATCGGCGCTTAATCCCTGCGACTGGAACAAATTGCGTAACAGCGCTTCAAGCGCGGTGTTGATATCAATTTTGCCAGCTTCATCCGTCATGGTTATCGTCAGGGCGGCATCTTGATAAGCCCATTCACGTGCAACGCCATCGGCTGCCCAGCGATCCGGCGTGTTGATCGGCTTGAATAATTCAAACATCGCCCGCTGTATGCCCGCGTTGGCGGCCGCTTCCGCTTTAGCGCGACCGACACCGTTGGTAACAACCTGAATATCGCTGCGCATCACGGAGACAAAGCTGGCCGCAATCAGCGACAGCAAAGTGATCACCCACAAAACGATAATGATGGCGATCCCTCGCTGCGTATTTTTTTGACGCGACAGGCTGATTATTTTCACGGCGATCATGGGGTCATGCTCGACGTGACCCGCATTGACGCTGAAAATTGTTTTCATAACAGCCGGCTTCTTCACCGATTTTCGGCTGCACAATCAGCTCGGGTGGATCGCGCCCATGATCTGTTTTGAAACTAAATTTAATCAGCTGCGGCATGCGCAATGGGTAATTCCATTCGCTCATCCATTGCGGATCCACCAAGTCATTTTCGGCGCCGAAATAACTAATCTCCATGGATGCAATGCCGCCTAATAACTTGGTGGCCTGCGCGTCAGGTACGCTGTCCAATTCAGACCAATCTTTGGCTTGCAGATCAAATGATTCGCGCGTCAGATATAGCGCTTTGCCGCGTCGGCTGACGCTGATACTGCTTCCTGCGCTGGCAGCTGTGTTGGCGTCCGCATTAACATCATCCCGCAGTTGCAAGCGCGCCCATTGCAGCCCGCCGTCCTTTAAACCGGCATCCAGATTAAGCGCCGTGACAAAACGGATTTCATCTTTGGTTCCGGCAAAAGCAATTTGTGAAGTCGGCACGCCGCGCCAGCGAACCGGAAATAGCTGCGCAAATTCACGCCGGATAAAACTTTGTACGATACGCTGCTGCGCCGCCTCACCAACCCGCGCATCTCCCGCATCCCAAGCGCGGATGCCGACATGCAGCGCGGAATAAACCAGCACCATCATCAGCGCCAACAGTGCTAAACCGATGAGCATTTCAAGCAGCGTGAAACCATACTGCGCCTGTTGACCATACTGGCCCCGCGGAACTGCGTGATCACGCAGACTATTTTTGATGGCGGCGCTCATGTTTTTGCGCCGATTAACAATGTGTTCAAAACGATTTTCCGCTCGCGTTGGTCGTCGCTTTTAAAACTCACCGTCAGCGACACATCATAAAGCCTTACCGCCATTAGCGACTCAATATCAACCGGGTTTGCCGTGGCTTCCTTGGGGGCTGGATCAACATACGGCGTGATCAATAAGCGCCACTGAAAATCATCATTAAAGCGGCCATTGGTATCGCCTTCCTGCAAGATGTTTTCAATCCCGACGGAAGCCAGTTTCGATTCCGCCATCATGGTTGCTTTCGCATACTGATCGGCTAAGCCCGCACCGTTCACGCCGCGCGAAAAGACCTGCATCAAAATGCCCATCGCCAGCGCCAACAGGGTAAAGGCAACCAGAATCTCCAATAACGAAAACCCGCGTGATTGATGCAGTGGGCGCAAGGGATGCAGGAGCCGCGGATAGCGCGGGCAATGCAGAAACGGCACTGCATGAATAGCTGAAGACACCCTATCCACGGGGGTTTCCAGCCAGTTCTGAAATCGTGACACGGCCCGTCAACCAATCGATATCAACCGCAAAATCACGCCCACCCGCACCCACGGTGACCCGCCCGCCATTGGATGAACCGTCGGGGAAAAAACGGATTGAACCGATTTTTTCCGACACCAGATCAGCTTGCGAGGTGTAGAGTTTTACGTCGATTTTTTCATTCAGCTTATGCACCCGCGCATCGTTTTGCACCCTAAATACATGCGCATCAAGATCAAGCGTCAGCGTCGCTTCACGCTTGCTGTTGATGGCGGTGTCACGCGTCATACGCAGCCCGATGGCAACCGCGCGCACATTGGTTTTAAGCTCCGGCCCCGAAACGCCGCCGAACGCAAGCTTGGGCAGCAGCGCATAAGCCAGGCCAATCAAGACGATGACCACCACCATTTCGATGAGAGTGAAGCCACGTTGGCGCACCTTCATCTGCATTTGTGTTTGCATGCGCATTTGTTTTCGGGGCGAGCGTTATGTTTGCGACTTTGATATTCGCTTTACTGCCAACTTGTAATGTCTTTACTAGCGCCCTCACCGCCCTCTTTGCCGTCAGAACCCAGCGAAATAATTTCGAAGGGCCGGTTATCACTGCCGGGAGAGCGATAAATCATTTCATTGTTCCAGGTGTCCTTGATAGAGTCGGCATTTTTAACATAGGGGCCGTTCCAGTTAGCCACGCCAGATGGCGCCTGCACCAATGCTTTGAGGCCTTCGGCAGTGGTCGGATAGCGACCCGTCTCAAGCTTGTATAAATCCAGCTGCGCTGAAATTTCTGCGATATGGCTTTTGGCTAATCCGGCTTTAGCTTGCTCGGCTTTGCCGAAAATACGATTGCCCGCTGCCGCCACGATTAAACCAATAATCACGATGACGATAATGATTTCAATGAGTGTAAAGCCGTTAGCGGATTGTCGAAAAATACGTGTGCGGGATGAGCTGAATCGATTGTTCATGGCAACCTCAAATAAAAAACTAAAGCGGAATATCCATCATGCTGAGCATGGGGTCGAGAATCAGAAACATGATGAAACCAATCAACAACGCGAGGCCGATAATCATCACCGGCTGCAGTAGCGCTAACGCCCGTTTGGTCGCCGCAGCTACCTGGCGGTCATAGACCTCGGCAACCTGAAACAGCATCTCGTCAAGGCGGCCGGTTTCCTCACCAACGCTGATCATCTGGGTGGCCAATTTGGGAAATATTTTGGCTTCCATCATCGGCTTGGACATGCCGCGACCTTCTTTGAGTTCGCGCGCTACAAATTCAACCGCGTCGCGAAACACGGCATTACCAAGCGTCTCTTTTAGAATAGCGAGTGAAGCCAACAAAGGCACACCGTTCTGCAATAAGGTGGCCAACGAGCGTGAAAACCGCGCCATTTCAATCCGTGCAATCAGAGGGCCCGCAATCGGCCAGCCAAGCAATCGACGATCCCATCTCATACGTGATGCCGGGTTTGCAAACGAACGCGCCACCAGCCATATCAGCAGCATCGCGATCGCCATCACGATCATCCAATTGCCTTTCAGAAACATGCCCGTCGCCAGCAATGCCTGGGTCGCGGTAGAAAGTGCGGCCCCGGATTGATCAAAAATTTGTTTGAATTGCGGCACCACCACAGTGAGCAAAATCATCAACGAGCAAAACGCAGTGCCAAATAAAATCATTGGGTAAATCATCGCCGAGATTACGCTGTCTTTCAGCTCCTTGGCGCGATCAAGATGCTCTGCCAGGCGCATCAACACGGCTCCTAGCGCGCCGCCCGCCTCACCGGCTTTCACCATGTTGATGTAAAAGCGGGAAAACACATCGCGATGCTGATCGAGCGCCTTGGATAAGGAGCTGCCGCCGCGAACCTCGTTACGAATGGTGGTCAGCAGGCTGCCAATTTTTTCTTTTTCCGCCAGGTTGATCAGAATTTCAAAGCTGCGATCCAATGGCAGACCGGCCTTGAGCAAGGTCGCCAGTTCGCGGGTGATCAGCGATAAATCCGTCGCGTTTAATATTGAACCGGAGAACAATGTTTTAGTGGGCGAGGTTATGAATGGCCCTGAGCCTGAGCTTGCCCCTCCCCCGCCCGACACCGCCACTGCACCTGATGGACCGACCTCAGCAGCACGAATCGGAATCAGACCGAGCGACTGTAGATGGGCGACCACGCCCGATTGCGACGCGCCTTCGAGCACGCCTTCTTTAATATCGCCATCGGCACTGACGGCCTTGTATTGGAAAATCGGCATCGGTTAATGGCTGCTGCTGTTAGTAGGGCTATCGGTGTGGCTATCAATGTAATTGTTAAGGCTAATTCCCATCCTAATCCTCCCGAGTTACCCGCAGCACTTCTTCCATGGTGGTAATACCGGCAACGGCTTTTTTTAACCCATTTTCATACATGGTTTCCATACCTTCACCAATCGCTGCGGTGCGTAATTCACCCGAGGTTGCGTGGCGCATGACGAGGCTGCGCAAAGGGTCCGTCATGGGCATGATTTCCATAATCGACTCGCGACCAAAGTAGCCGGTGTGCCCGCAGTGTTCACAACCTTTTGCCTGATGCAAAGTAACTCTTGTATCTTGCGTAAAACGCCGCAAGCCCATTTGCGCCACCACCTCTTCTACCGGGTGATAGGGCTCTTTACAGTGTGCGCAAAGAATGCGTACCAGCCGCTGCGCCTGAATACCGATCACGGTGGAAGTCAGCAGATAATCATCCACCCCCATATCGAGGAGACGGTTAATGGATGAGGCCGCATCGTTGGTGTGCAAAGTGCTCAAAACCAAATGTCCGGTCAGCGCGGATTGCACCGCGATTTGCGCGGTTTCAAGATCGCGAATTTCACCGATCATGATGACATCGGGGTCCTGCCGCACGATGGAACGCAGCGCGTTAGCAAAGGTCAGGTTGATCTGCGGTTTAACCTGAATCTGGTTGATCCCCGGCATTTGATATTCAACCGGGTCTTCAACCGTGAGAATTTTGACATCCGGCTGATTGAGCCGATCCAGTGCGGTGTAAAGCGTGGTAGTTTTGCCGGAACCGGTGGGGCCGGTGACTAAAATAATCCCGTGCGGCTGCGACAGAATATCGGTGAAAATTTTCAGATTGCGGTCATCAAAACCGAGCGCATAAAAATCCAGCGCGACGCCGCCCTTGTCCAGAATACGCATCACCACTGATTCACCGTGCATAGTGGGAACAGTCGATACGCGCAAATCAATTTCCTTACCCTGGATGCGCAGTTTAATGCGGCCATCCTGCGGCAAACGGCGTTCGGCAATATCCAGATTCGCCATAATTTTAATCCGTGAAATCACGGCTGCTGACAAACGTCGCGGCGGCGATTCAGTCTCGTGCAGCACGCCATCAACCCGGTAGCGAACTATTAGGCGATTTTCAAACGGTTCGATATGAATATCCGAGGCGCGGCGCTCCAAGGCGTGGTTAATCACCAGATTGACCAAGCGAATGACCGGCGCTTCCGAGGCTAAATCTTTTAGCTGCTCGATATCACCAAACTCCTGATCTTCATCGCGCGTAGAAATGTTATCAACGATTTGGCCCATTGATGATTTGCCGCTGCCATACAGGCGCTCAAACAAAATATCAAAATCGTTCAGCGGCAATAATTTTGGACGCACCCGTTTTTGCGTCGCAGCTCCGAAAGCTTGCAATGTGTAGTGATCCGCCGGATCGGTCATGGCAACAACCACCTCGTCTTCGCTTTCAGCGACCGGGATGGCGCGCGACTCCTGAATAAATCGCGAAGAGACGGATTCTTCGAGCACGGGCAACTCAGGAAATTCATTGGCCTCAACAATCGTCCAGCCTCGCTGATAGGCTAGCACCTCCGCTAAATCACGGCTGGACACCATGCCCATACGGGTTAAAATCGAGCCCAGTTTTTCTGTCGAAGCCGCGTCGATACGAGCGGACTCCTGCACTTTGAGCGCACGGTCTAAATTGGCAGCATCGAGCTTGCCGCGTCCAACCAAAATTTCGCCCAGCTTTTGTGTGGTGGATTCCAACTTGCATCCTCTCGATAAGGCCTGAAAGTATAACAGTCAGGCTTACGATTGCTCAGTATTAGCCTGCGGGCAAGCGAATAGTGTGTCTCAACAATCGCTTTTTTTGTAACAAAAATTTACGGCTGTTGATGCCGACACCGAAACCAACACAGAGGTCAACACAAAAACGTTTCCAATGCGCTTATCAGGCAAATTGGAACAGAACGAACGGCTGAAGTTCGAGGGTCAAACCGCCGTGGCGGTAGCGCCGCCATTCCAGAACCCGAACGGGCGAGCCGGTGCCGCGCACGGATAGCCTTAATTGACCTGCCAGCACCGATGCATCTGCGGCACACGCCATCGAGATTGACGGTAATGGGCCCAGCCGATTTAAGGCTATTTCTTTTCGATCAATGATGTTTTGTTCATTCGCGTTGCCCGAAGGCGACAGCCATTCCACTATCAACACACCGCCCGACTCAGGCTCGGTGATGACCGGCACAAGCGTAAGCCGCTTGATTGTTTGTGGCGTGTCAAACCGGATGGCATAGGTATGTGAGGCGACTGACGCCAGATTGCCGGAAAACTGCAGTAAATAGCCTGACTGATGCAACGCTACCATCGATGATGCGTGCGCAAACGCCGGGAAGGCATGCTGCGCGGCGGCCCAAAAATCTTCACGCTGAGTGATGCGCGCGACTGCTTTTTTAAGCCCGTCTTGGAATCGGTTGGTGTGCGTTATGTTTACAACCGTGTTGGCACCGATAGCCGTTGCCCACAACGCAGGCGGGTGTTGTTCGGATTCCGGCTTGCTACTTGCCAGCCACGCGCGACGTTTACGGCTCAATGCAGAAGCGGTATCGCCTACATGAACCGCAGCCAGCAACATTGCCAAAAATTGTGGCAGCACGGCAGGGGTGTCGAAGCTTGATTCCACATTTTTTAACGCACGCTCGGCCAGCCGGCGGCGCAACGGCGCATCATCAATCAATCGTTCAATCTGCGAGCGCCATATCGCGACATCATCGTCCGCCAATAGGCCGTTTTCATTTTCACGAACATAGCCTGTAAGCGGGCCCGCGCCCGCAATACCAATATACGGCTCGGCATTGGAATACACCCCAACCGCGCCGCAGGCGGTGATTTCGAGGTATTTATTTGGGCATTTGCTGGCCTCAAATCGGGTGCGCCCCACGGGCGCGATTAGCACATCGGGCGCGGCATCGCAGACCGTTGCCGCATACGCGGCGTAATTAAATTGATACGGCTGGAACATCACCCGGCCTGGCGGCAGCGCGGTTAATTCATCCGGCAGATTATTCGACATCACAAATATTTTGACCTCTGGTCGGGCGCGCGCGATCTCAACTAAGGCCTGGAAAGGCTGTGAATTTTTTCGGACCGAGCCGACATAGCCGAGCGTGATGGCTGCATCCGGTGATGGCCGCGGGCGACGTTCAAAGCATGCTAAATCCACATTAGTCGGCAGTATCGCCAATCGTTTTGCATAAGGTTCAAGATCATCGGCCAGATGCTGATTGTAGGTAAGCACGGTGTCGGCATTTTTCAGGCAATGCAAAAAATTTTCGAACGGCGCACTGCCCGGCAAAAACACCGACGCGTATTCTGGCCATTCACGGCCCAGCCAGAACCAGTTGTCATCAAGCATGTAAAGGGTGGGGATATTTTGCTCGCGGCAAAAATTCATCAGCGTCACACCACGGGCACTTTTTACCCGACTGAAAATAACCAGATCGCATAGCGCCAGATCGGCTGGGTGCGCAATCTCATCGAGCACGCTGCGCCAAGTCAACACGCTTAAGCTCTGGATCAATTCGAAGAAATTAAAAAAGCACAGTTGATTGTGTGCAGGTTCATTCACGCCACCCAGCACGGAAATGCGCAGCCCGGTTTTTTGATTTTTTTCGCGAGATTGATAAAGCTGTGCTTGCAGTGCTTTGGAAAAAATATTGGGCGATAGATCACGCGCGCCTTGGGCTCGTTTAGAACGCATAACATCGTGACCACCTTGAGCATCTTTCGACGCCATCATAAGTCGTATTGCGCTGTCGCTAGACACGCCCAGCTCAGCCGCAAATGCATAGCGATGCCAACTCTTAACGGGGATTGGCTGCAGCGGCACACTGTCGATTTTTCCCGTATTGGCGGCGCGCAACGTGAACGCCCACCAAAAGTGTCGCTGAAGCTGCGGGTTTGTGGTGAAGCCGTCTATTTCGCGAATGAACGCGGTGCGCACGATGGCATTCGCCATCGGCACCAAATCCAGCATTTGTAACCATGCATGCGGGTAATCGCTTGAGAAACCATCATCCGGATGGACCAAAAAACTTTCAACTGAGTTAGCAAACGCTAGCCGCGATTCTCCCGGCCCGCGATAGCCAGCTACGATATTTGCCTGGCTCGCGCGCCCGGCCTTAAGCAACGCGGCTTTATTGGCATACCAGGTGCTGACTTCAGTGCCCGGCCAGCAAAATGAAACCCACTCAGTGCTGATGTTGGCGATGACATGATTGATGAGCGTAGCAGGCAAATGGCGTGCGGCGTCAAGTGTAATGACGGTCAACCCATGCGCCGTTAGAAGCTCGGCGTGCAACACGCGCTGCCACGCTGGCCCATCGATCACGACGATGATGGGATCGCGATCACCAGCAACATCGCTTTCACGCTCGGCGAAATAACGTAACTCGCGAAGCAGGCGAATAGCCTCAGTTTCAGTCTCGGCAATATCGCCAACAATCAGCGCGACGGTAGTGATGGCTGGAGGCATAACCAATAAATGACTTTTGCTCAGGCGGGTGCGGGGGATGGATTGGGCACAACCGCAGTTCCAAGCACCGATTCCTTATAGTGCTGCACCACTTCGGCGGTGGGGCCGTCCTCGCGAATCATGCCATGATCCATCCAAATGGTGCGCGAACAATATTCAGCTAACAGCTCCATGCTGTGCGAAGAAAATACCAAAATTTTTCCTTGATCCATAAACTCGCGCATCCGTTTGTTGGCTTTTTCGGTAAATGCCAAATCACCCGCGCCCATCACTTCATCAAGCAATAATATTTCGGGATTAACCGCTGTCGACACCGCAAATGCTAGGCGCACAAACATGCCCGTGGAATAAGTGCGAACCGGATAATCAAGAAAATCGCCTAGCTCAGAGAAGGCCGCAATTTCCGGCAGCTTGGCTTCAATTTCATCGGGCGTCATGCCCAGCAACATGCCGCGTATACGAATATTTTCCCAGCCGGATCGGTGATATTCAAACCCGGTCGCAAACTCGAATAGAGGGCAGACATGGCCATGCGTTATGGCCGAGCCTAGCACTGGCGGATAAATGCCTGCCATCACTTTTAACAGGGTTGATTTGCCGGCGCCGTTATGACCGATAAGCCCGACTCGTTCGCCTGCGACGATCTTTACGCTCACGCCTTTCAGCGCCTCCACAAACGGTGCGGCGCGGCGACCGTTCTTGAGCGAAGCCAAAAAACCTTTAAGGGTTTGGCCATCGGCATTGCCAACCTGAAAGCGCACGACGGCGTCGGTAACGGTTATTGAAAGCGTGGGATTCATCGCGCCGGGCTTATAACCATGAATTTCATAACAAAGAGTTTCATAACATATAGACCACACGCTTATCAAAGCGTTTGGCGACCGCAATTGTGACGATAAACAAAAAAATCAGGTAAGCGGCGGTAATCGTGTAAACCTCAGTCGACGCCGGGCGCAGATTAATCATCGGCTCGCGTGCTACTTCAATCAGGTAGTACAGCGGATTTAGCTGATAAATAAAATCAAGTCCGCGTTCTTTGAGAATGCTGACCGGAAACATGATGGGCGTGACGAAAAACAAAACTTGCAGCAGCGCGGTCATGCCGTGCGGTAAATCACGGAAGCGAACGGAGGCATAAGCCATGATGCTGGCGTGCAAATACGCGGCCATCAGCACCATCACAAACCCGGGAATTGCCCAGAACATGCCCCAGCCCATCGGGTTCGCAAACAGCAGCGTCACGATAAAAAATATTACCGTGCCAATCATTAACGGCACCACCGAATTGACCAGCACCCGCAGCACATAAATCTGCTTGGGATAAATAAATTGCTTGATATACCCTTCGGCAAACACAAAGGCGTTGCCGCCGTCTGTAATGGTCTGGGTGAGAAAATTCCAGATCACAAAACCGATGGTAAGGAAAGGCAGATATTGATGGATTTCCTGGCGATAAAGCGCCGCATAAATAATCCCGATGCCGCCGACCCACAACCCCAGGTTGAGCACAATCCACAACGGCCCAACAAATGACCGCGCAAAGCGATTGCGAATATCGGCCATGCCCAGATGAAACCAGACCCGCCAGTTGCGTATGGCGCGGAGGTTATCTTTAATCAGGTTGGCAGGCATGGCGGCAATTATAGGATCAATGGCTCAGGGACAGTAGCCCAGGGTTAATAGCACAGGATCAATGGATTGAAGACGATGGCTCAAACATTAGCACTGGCGCGGCCTTCGGGCATATTTAGCTCTGTCGTTTTTTGCATCAGCAGCATCTCGCCAGCCTGTCCGTATAGACTAAATCCACACGATTCATAGATGCGAATGGCACGCAGATTAGTGGCGAACACTTCAAGATATATACGATTGAGCTTTAAGTCCTTGAACGCCCATGCCATCAAAGCCAAGAGCGCGCGTTTCATGAAGCCGCGCCCTTCAGCTTCAGGGGCGGCGATAAAAGTGCCGACCTCGGCTGACTGATTCGTGCGGTTGATGTTGTAAATCGCAACTTGCCCGACCGCTTGGCCGTCATCCTTATTTTCCACGATGAAATAATAAGCATCAGTGAGATTTTTTTTCCCCTCGAACCAGACTTTATGATCGGCCAGCATCAACTTTTCGGAATGCTTGAACTGAATACGCGCCGCATCCCGATTGCGCCAGCCAAGCGTGCGCGATAAATCATGTTCAGTGAGCAGTCGCAGCGCGATGCCATCACCCAAAATAGCTTGCATACTAGGCTTGGTCGTGATCACTTCTGTCCTCAAGCCGCAAACTTAACAACATTTTCAACAACGCGATCCACATCGGCCAAGGTCATGCGTAAATGCAGCGGCAGGGAAATAATTTCATTCGAAGCCTGGTGTGCGGCGGGGCAGGTGCCCTGGCCGTAGGCGAACATTTTGTACTCGGTGTTATCACGATAATGGACGCCGGGATAAATCTGCACTTGGTTTAATTTTGCCATCACCTCTTCGCGATTTTTCACGCGAATCTGAAACAAATGCGTGGCTGATTCGCAGCCTGGCGTAATCGGCACGGTGCGGATAGGCGATGCAGATGCGAAGCCGGCACGGTAACGGGCCGCCATCTCACGGCGAATCACATTATCGGCATCCAGGTATTTCAGTTGCACCAAACCCATGGCGGCCATGATTGAATTGCCGTGATATTTGTAGCCGACATGCTCAACGTCGTACATCCATTTGTAATTACCTTGAGATGCCGTGCGCGAATAGGTGTCTTTGTTAATGCCTAACCAGGTAAGCTTGCGACCCAATTCATCGTCAGCCGCATCGCGAAAACAAATCATGCCGGAGTCCGCGGTAGGCAGATTTTTCACCGCCTGGTAGCTGAATATGGTGACATCGGCATCGTGGCCAACATGCCTGCCATCAACACGGGTTCCGGACATATGGGCCGCATCAAGAATCATTGCCAGTCCACGCTCACGACACAACTTTAGTACCTCGGCATAACCACCGCTATTGCCGCCCAAACCCACAAACAATACAGCTCGAGTGCGTGAGGTAATTTTGTTAGCGACATCTTTCGCATCCAGGCAAAGCGACTCATCCACGTCCGCAAATACTGGCTTCATCTTTGCGTAGAGAATCGCGTGGCTATCTGACACGAATGTCAGCGGCGTGGTGATGACTTCATCATCATCCGCCCAGCCGTTTTTTCTCTTTAGCACCTCAACCGCTAAGTGCAATCCCACCGTCGCGGAATTTAAAAAATGCGCGTGCGGCAAGTGTGTGTATTGTTGCCAGGCCGCTTCAAAAGCAACCGTCTTGTAGCCCAAGCCGGTCCAGCCTTTTTCCAGACATTCGCGAATCTCACTTAAACATTCATCGATGCGGAAGGTGGGAACGAATAACTGCACGGGTAGAAATTCAGCAGAAGCCGACATGCCAAGCTCAAGCACTGGCGAGGCTTCCAGGGCATTCGCTTTCTGCACATTTGCTTCTTGAATACAATCCTGCAATTGGATTTGCCAATCGCTCATTTTGAGGTTCAATGCGGTTTCAATTTTGTCATGCGCCAACACTGAATAGGCAGGGCGCTTGGCGGGAGCCTTGAATTCAGCACTGGTCACGGGCTCAACCTTTTTGGCGCGGCGCGCTGCATCGGTGGTGCCTTCGATAATAGCCGTGGCAAAACCATGCCAGGACGTCACACCGCTGGCCGCAACATGGTAAATGCCGTTCGGTATTGCAAGATCAATTGCCTGGGTTTCCGACGCCAATCGGATCATCTGCTGAGTCGTATCAGAAACCCGACGCACCCAAGTGGGCGAGCCAAATTGATCATTCACCACGCGCAAGGTGTCGCGCTCACGCGCCAAACGCAGCATTGTCAGTAAAAAATTATGGCGGCGGTTTGAGTACAGCCAGCTACAGCGAATAATCGCGTAGCGCTTGGCAATCGCCGTAATCGCCTGCTCACCAATCAATTTTGACTGACCATAAATATTTTGCGGCGCAACTGCAGCATCTTCGCGATAAGGCGCGGTAGCATCGCCAGCGAATACATAGTCCGTCGAAAAATGAATCAGCGGCACCCCCAGCAAATTTGCCTCTTCAGCCAAAATCCCGGGTGCAACGCCGTTCACCTGCATGGCAAGATGCGGCTCGCGTTCGGCCTGATCTACCGCGGTGTAGGCAGCAGCGTTAATAATCAGGTGCGGCCTGATATCGCGCACCTTGCCGCGAATTTGTTCAGGATGGGTAAGATCCATCGCGACGCGGTCAAGTGCGAAAACCTCGCCCTCGCTGCCAAGCATATCGGCAAACCCTTGCGCGAGTTCGTAGCCTAACTGGCCGTTTTTGCCCGTAATGAGGATGCGAAATGCGGAATCAGTATTATTCATTTCAGGCAAACAACTCGGCGGCGGAGAGGGGTTTGCCATTGGTGTCGGCGGACTTCAATTGTGGCGCACCACTTTCCGCCGCAGGCCAATCAATTGCGAGCGCGGGGTCATTCCACAACAAGCTGCGCTCATGTGGCGGCGCATAGTAATCGGTGGTTTTATACAACACCTCAGCGACCTCGGAGATCGTTAAAAAGCCGTGCGCAAAACCCACTGGCACCCACAACATGCGCTTGTTATCAGCCGACAACCGCACGGCAACATGCTCACCGAAAGTAGGCGATGATTGTCGAATATCAACGGCCACATCAAATATCTCACCCACCACCGCACGCACCAGCTTGCCCTGCGCGGATTGAACTTGATAGTGCAAGCCGCGCAGGACACCCCGGGCCGAACGGGAATGATTGTCCTGCACGAATGTTGGCTTGATGTTGAGGGAAAGTTTTTCAGTAAAGGCGCGCTCATTAAAACTCTCGAAAAAAAATCCTCGCTCGTCGCCAAATACTCGGGGTTCAATAATTTTTATATCCGCAATCGCGGTATCAATAATGTTCATCCGTGCAGCTTCTCAGTCAACATCCGTATTAAATACTGGCCATAGTTATTTTTAAGCATCGGTTTAGCGAGTGCCTCAATCTGGGCCGCACTGACCCAGCCCTGGCGATAGGCGACTTCTTCAGGACAGGCAATTTTTAATCCCTGGCGGCGTTCGATGGTTTCGATATATTGCGATGCTTCCAGCAGCGATTCGTGGGTGCCGGTATCGAGCCACGCCATGCCCCGGCCCATCACCTCGCAGGTGAGTGCGCCTCGTTCAAGATAAAGTCGGTTCAAATCGGTTATTTCCAATTCGCCACGCGGCGAAGGCTTGAGGCTGGCGGCTAGCTCACACACTTTATTATCGTAAAAATAAATACCGGTGACGGCATAACGCGATTTAGGTTTTGCGGGTTTCTCTTCAAGCGAAAGTACGCGGCCTTGATCATCAAACTCAGCCACGCCATACCGCTCAGGATCATTCACGGTATAGGCAAATACGGTGGCACCATCCTGCCGCGCGTCAGCACGCTGTAACTGCGATGAGAAATCGTGTCCGTAAAAAATATTGTCGCCCAGGATCAACGCAGACGGCGCGCCATCAATGAATGTTTTGCCGATCAAGAACGCCTGCGCCAAACCATCCGGAGACGGCTGCACTGCGTACGACAAATTGAGGCCCCACCGGGCGCCATCACACAACAGCTCCTGAAAGCGGGGGGTGTCTTGCGGTGTCGAGATAATAAGAATATCGCGAATACCCGCCAGCATCAGCGTGGTGAGCGGATAGTAAACCATCGGCTTGTCATAGATCGGCAGCAATTGTTTCGAAACTACCTGAGTCACCGGATAGAGGCGCGTGCCACTGCCGCCAGCGAGAATAATGCCCTTACGATTCATGATGCTGCGTTCTCATATTGCGCCCGCATCCATGTTTGATATTCGCCACTCGAAATTGATTCCACCCAGGCCTGATTGGCGAGATACCACGATACTGTTTTGCGAATGCCGGTCTCGAAGGTTTCATGCGCCCGCCAGCCTAATTCGCTTTCGAGTTTGCTGGCATCAATGGCATACCGACGGTCATGACCCGGACGATCTTTAACAAACGATATTTGGGTTATGTACGACTGACCATCAGGGCGCGGCTTTAACTCATCAAGCAGTGCGCAAATCGTATTAACGACCTCCATGTTGGTGCGTTCGTTTCTGCCGCCGATATTGTAAGTTTCACCTACGCGCCCGTTCGCCAATACGGCGCGAATTGCGGCACAGTGATCTGCCACATACAACCAATCACGTATATTCTGGCCATCGCCATAGACCGGCAATGGCTTGCCGTGCAGCGCGTTCTGAATCACCAACGGAATCAATTTTTCCGGGAAATGATAAGGCCCATAGTTGTTCGAACAGTGGGTCGTCAGCGTCGGCAGGCCATACGTATGATGGTATGCACGGACCAGATGATCTGAGGCGGCCTTCGAAGCCGAATAGGGACTATTGGGCGCATATTGGTGACGCTCGGTAAATGCCGCATCTGCCTCGCTTAATGAGCCATAGACTTCATCAGTTGAAATATGCAAAAAACGAAACGCGGATTTTTCGCTGGCTGACAACTGCGAAAAATAAGCGCGCACTTCTTCCAGCAAGTTAAAGGTGCTGACAATATTGGTTTGAATAAACTCGTCCGCGCCCGCAATGGAGCGATCAACATGGCTTTCAGCCGCGAAATTAATCATTGCAGTGGGCTTGATCTCGGCTAGCAGCGTTGCCAGCAGGGTGCGGTCGCCAATATCGCCCCGCACAAAACGATAGCGTAATTTCAACGCCTCATCGGCCTCAATATTGGCGAGCGATTTTAGATTGCCCGCATAGGTCAATTTATCGAGATTTAATACCGGCTCATGATTTGCGCGCAACCAATCATGAATAAAATTGCTGCCAATAAATCCTGCGCCGCCAGTGACAATGATCATGTTTTCAGGGAGCGCACCACCTTTTAACAGAAAAGATGTGTAAGCATTCTATTTAGGAAAACTCGATTTTACCAGTGACCGCCGCTATTTCCCGATGTTGTGTGCAAACACGCCGCACCTCAACCGCCCACCCGCGTTTTATTGCGTCAACACCCATTTCGCCAGGATCAACATGTTTTCATCGGTCACGGAGCTATTGGGCGGCATCGGGATTACGCCCCATACACCTGCGCCGCCTTTTTTAATCTTGGCGGCTAACATGACGTCGGCATTTTTTTGGATTTTGTATTTAGCCGCAACCTCCGTAAACGCCGGGCCCACCAGCTTTTTGTCAATCGCATGACAGGCGGTACATCCCGATTTTTTAGCCAGTTCTGCTGGGGTGTCGTCAGCAGCACCAGCGGCAACGCCAGTAAACAACAATCCTGCAATCATCACCAACATAACACCGACATTATTTTTCATGATCATTTTGATTCTCCATAACGGACAACTTACGATACCCAAGCCATACATTAATAGCGGAATTGCATAACGTATCAGCTGTTTAACCGGTTGTCACAGCTTTAACGTTGTTTGCGGTGCACACCAACAAAACGCCACACAAATTCACTGCTACTATCTTGTCATGAATCCAAAATCGTCCTTTTCAGATAAGAGTTTGGATGCCTCAACCGGGTTTTTAAAGCGTACGCATGAGCGGGCGCGGCGATGGCTGGCAAGGGCGTGGCGCACACTGCATTTTGCGGCTCTTATTTTATCACTCGCGTTTTCTCCTGCGACTTATAGCCGCGACAACCGCGCCGCTATCGCCACGCAAATCGTGGGGGGTATGTGGCCTAATTTATTATGGTTTACGGTGCTATGCGCGCTGATTAGTTTGGTGCTGATTCGCATTGTCGTGGTCACCGCATTAAGCTACGGCCTGTCCAAGTATGCTTTAGAGATGGTAGTGCGGGTGCTGGTACTCGAACTGATTCCCCTCACGGCAGCGGCGTTTGTAGCGCTGCGTTGCACCCTGCCTGATGGCGTTGAGTTAGCTGAAATGCGCGCGCGCGGCGATCTCACCGCATTTCGACGCGAGGGTATTGACCCGGTGCGCCGCGAAGCGCTGCCCAGAGTAATGGCAGGCGTATTTTCAGTCCTTACGCTGGTGGCGGTGAGTTGCATCACCTCATTGGTGCTGGCGTATTTGAGCATTTATGGTTTTACGCCGTGGGGAATCGCTGGCTACAACCGCGTCGTGGGTCAGGTGTTTAGTCCTGCCGTTTCGATGATTTTGCTGTTAAAAACCGTGTTTTTTAGCTTGGCAGTTTCATTGATCCCGATGGCCTCATCCCTTTACGACGAGGCCAATATGTCGATGCAAAGTCGTTCCAAGGCGGCGCGTGAATTGGCGAGTATGGTGCGTTTATTTTCGGTCATTTTATTGATTGAAGTTGCCTCCTTAATGGGCAATTATTATTAGTTTTAGCGCCACGATATTGGATATTGCAAACCTACCGAGTCTTTTTATTATGAATGAACCCTCAAACCCAATACCCGAAACCGCACCTACTCCTCCGCTCCAATCACCAGCGCCTCCGCTGCCGAATGTTCAGATCAAAGCGGCAATGCTGCTGGTGTTGATGCTGGTGCTGGTGGGTGGCTCGGTGATTTATTTAATGTACGCCCGTGGTGCGTTTGAGAGCACCCAAAAATTGGTGCTGGTAGCCGATGATTCAGAAGGTGTCGTGGTCGGTATGGATCTAACTTTTTCCGGTTTTCCAATCGGGCGCGTTAGCCGTATTGCGCTTAGTCCGACCGGCAATGTGCATATGACGGTTGATGTGGCCCAGGCGGATGCGCACTGGTTGCGTTCCTCCAGTATTTTTACGCTGGAGCGTGGCTTGGTCGGCAACACACGTCTGCGTGCCTACAGTGGCATTTTGACTGATCCGTTGCTGCAAGGTGGCGCCACCCGCAATCTGCTGGTCGGCGATGCCAGTGCAGAAATCCCGCACTTGGTCGCGGCGGCCAAAGAGCTGATACAAAATCTGAAAACATTAACGGCGGCTGATTCTTCGCTCGATGCGAGCTTGAGTAATGTAAAAATACTGACTGAAAAACTCAGCGGCCGCAACGGTGCATTGGGCGCACTGTTAGGGGATGAAAAGAATGCGCAAAAATTAATTCTGGCGCTCGATCAGGCCAACTCTTTGCTGGCCAAAGTGGATAATCTGGCCGCCAAAGCGGATACGCAAGTATTTGGCCCCGGCGGCCTGATGAAGGATACTCAGGCTACCATTGTTCAGCTCAATGGCTTGCTGCTTGAGGCACGGGCCAGTCTGAAGAAAGTTGATGCAGTGCTGGTTGAGGCGCAGGCGGTGGGCGCCAATGCGCGTGCGGGCACCGCGGATTTGGGCGCATTGCGCGCAGACATCGAGACCAGCTTGCGCAAGGTTGATCATCTGGTTAATGAAATCAATCGTAAATGGCCGTTTCGCCATGACGCGGAGCTGAAATTACCATGAGCAACGCCAACAGGAAAACCGGGGGAACCATCGTGATCACTGTACCTGTGCAACGTTTTTTATCGGCAAGCGTGAGTGCAGTCGCGTTGTCGGTTATGTTATCAGTGATATTGTTAAATGGCTGTAGCAGCAACCCGCCGCAACCCGATTGGCAACTCAATGCGCAAGGTGCAATCGAGCGCGCAATCGAAGCCTATCTAACCGGCAATGCCCGCATTGAGACGCAGGAATTTCTACGCGCCAAAAGCGAAATTACGCGCACTGGACGGGCTGATTTGCTCGCCCGTATTGAGCTGATGCGTTGCGCAAGCCAGGTGGCCAGCCTAGTGCAGGAGACCTGTGCCGGTTTTGAAAAACTGCGGACGGATGCCGCTGTACCCGAACGTATTTATGCTGATTTTTTAGCCGGTCAATTGCAGGCAAAAGATGCGCCACTCCTGCCACCACAACATCGTGCCGCGGCTAGCGCCAGCAACGATGCAGAAATGATTCAAGCGCTCCAAAACATCACTGACCCACTATCCAGATTGGTTGCAGCAGGCGTGCTGTTTCGCGAAAGTCGCGCCAGTCCACAGATACTGGTATTAGCCGTTGAGACCGCGTCAGCGCAAGGCTGGCGGCGGCCATTATTGGCCTGGCTAGGCGTGCAACTCATGCGTGCTGAAAAATCTGGCGATATTGCAGACGCTGAGCGCTTGCGCCGGAGGATTGAATTAGTGCGTAATACAGGTATGGTCACTACGCCTGCCGCATCCACCACCCCGTAGATTTTTAATTTTTTGAGTTTTTGAGTGGCGCTGTAGGTGAAATTGCCGGTGGCATTTTCGATAACTCAATCAACTTCACATATTTGGCAAACGCCGCAAAGCAGCCAATTGCGACATGCGCAAAGCCAGGCCCACCATCCAGAAAGCCGCGGCGCAAAAAATAGAATTTGATAAACCGGGCAAACGGACTTAAAAAAAGCTTGCCATAACCGGCACGCACGCCCTGGTCATACAGCGCCTGCGCATGCAGACTGGAATAATGGTTTTGTTTGGCAAGATAAGTGGTGACCTCTTCAGCGGAATCATGCAGCAAATCACCTTCGAGTCGACCCACATCTGCGGTGGTCATCACGGTCTCATGCACCTCATCATTACTCCAGCTCGCGTGCTGGCGATGAAATAAGCGCAGCGACCAATCGGGATAGCCCTCGCCATGGCGCAGCCAGCGGCCCAAAAATCGATTGCGTCGGCGCATACGATACGCAAAATGTTCAGGATCCTGCATGGTGGCACTAATGACCGCGGCCAGCTCCGGCGAGACGCGTTCATCAACATCAAGACAGAGTACCCAGTCCTGTGCGGCTATGCTCACCGCAAACTGCTTTTGCCGTCCAAAACCCAGCCATTCTTTTTCGATAACGCGGCAGCCTTTGATATCCGCAATGTCCCGGGTTGCATCGCCCGAGCCTGAATCAACCACCACAATTTCACGCGCGAAGGACACACTATCAATGCACGCCCCGATTTGCGCGGCGGCGTTTTTGGCAATGATCACAACAGAGAGCGGGATTTTTTTGTCAACCACAGTTTTTTCAGCGTTGGTTTTGGTGAGTATTTGAGAAGCATTTTGTTAAGTAACTCTATGCAGCTATTGTAAGGTGATTGTGCCATGCAGTGGATGGTGGATTGAACGCACGCCTCAGCTAGAATACGACGATGCGCATTTTGTTAGTTAAACTTTCTTCAATGGGCGACGTGATTCATAACTTACCGGTGGTGAGTGATCTGGCGCACGCGTTCCCGCACGCAGTCATTGATTGGGTGACCGAATCACCTTACGCAGAATTGGTCAGGCTGCATCCAGGTGTGGCCAGGGTCCTGACGGTAAATTTACGCTCCCTCAAAAAAAAATGGTGGATGCGTTCGTCTTGGCAGCAGTTACAGCAGAATCGGCAGGCATTGCGTGAAGCGCCGTATGACGCTGTGCTTGATACTCAGGGATTGGTTAAGAGCGCCGTGGTCGCCAGCTGGGCTAACGGCCCTCGCTATGGGCTGTCGCGTGACACTGTCCGTGAGCCGTTTGCCGCACGGTTTTATCAGCACAGCTTTATGATCGATAAAAATGAGCATGCGGTTACGCGTAATCGCATGCTGGCCGCTGCCACATTCGGCTATGCCTTACGCGCACCGATTAACTATGGTTTGTCTGGCGTATTGCCTCAAACCCCGCGCCCAGCATGGCTTTCCAGCCATCGCTATGTTGTGATGCTGCACGCTACCAGTCGCATCGACAAGCAGTGGCCCAACGAACATTGGGTTGCGCTAGGCAAACAACTGCAAGTGCTTGGCTACGCGCTGATTTTCCCGTGGGGCAATGCGGACGAAAAACAAACCAGTGAATCACTCGCCGCGTTGTTAATGCATGACACTGTCCCGACCATCGTGCCGCCATGCCTCACGCTGACCGAGGCCGCAAGCTTACTGGCGGGTGCCAGCGCTGTCGTCGGCGTGGACACCGGCCTCGCTCATTTGGCGGTTGCGTTGGGCCGCCCAACGCTGGGTTTGTACATCAGCACCTCACCTGCGTTGACGGGATTATTCGGCTCACCCACCGCCGTTAACCTGGGTGGCGGCAGCCGCGAATCTCCGGCAAACCCTAGCGTGGAAGCGGCTTTTCAGGCGATTCAACCGTGGCTGGGCTAGCATGTTGCGCTTGATTTATACACTGCTGTTTGCGCTCGCCACGCCGTTTATTTTGGCTAGACTGTGGTGGCGGGGCAGGCGAGAGCCAGGCTATCGACAATATATTGCGGAGCGGTTTGGATATTATTCGCCGCCGCCGCAACGCGATACGGTCTGGATACATGCCGTATCGGTTGGCGAAGTCCGCGCTGCAGCAGCGCTGGTCGCCGCCTGCGAAAAACATTTTCCGCAGTTGCCGATTCTGCTCACTTGCATGACGCCAACCGGGCGCGCTATGGCGGTTGAGTTATTTGCACATCGCGCCACGATTGCTTACTTGCCTTACGATTTGCCGTTTGCCGTGGGCAGACTATTGGCGCATTTCAAACCACGCTGTTTACTCATTATGGAAACGGAAATCTGGTTCAATCTGGTCGCGGTTTGTTGCCGCGAAAAAATTCCTGTACTGCTGGTCAATGGCCGACTATCTGAGCGCTCTCGCAACGGCTATGCAAAATTTGCGCCGATCCGGTTGCTGACGCAGGATGCGCTCGCCGCCATCACTGTGGTCGCGGCGCAATCGACGGCAGATGCGGCGCGATTCCTGGCGCTCGGCGCTCGCCATGTCGTGGTCACGGGCAACATGAAATTCGATTTATCGCCGGACGTAGCGGCCGTTGCACGCGGTGCCGCCTGGCGAACCGCGATACTTGCAACACCCACTAAAACCAGCCGGCGACATGTGCTGCTGGCTGCTAGCACGCGAGAGGGCGAAGAGGCAATGTTGCTGGAGGCTTTCTGCCATGTGTTTGACGCTACCGCGCGCCGGGATATTTTGCTGGTGATCGTGCCGCGTCATCCGCAGCGTTTTAATGATGTGCTGCAGATGATCAAAGCAGCCGAATTGTCTGTCATTCAACGCAGCGCAACCAGCCTGCCTGACGATGGCATACAGGTTTGGCTGGGCGATTCAATGGGCGAGATGGCTGCGTATTATGCGCTCTGTGATGTCGCCATCATTGGCGGCAGTTTCGAGGCGCTCGGCGGGCAAAATTTTATTGAGGCTGCTGCATTGGGCAAGCCCGTCATCGTTGGCCCGCATGTGTTTAATTTTAGCGACGCCGTGCGCTCGGCCAAAAACGTCGGCGCACTCATGCAGGTAGCCGATGCCGACAGCGCGATGCAAGCCGCGCAATCACTGCTTTATGACGCGGCACAGCAGCGCGAGATGGGTGTAGCTGCGTTGCAATTCACGGCCATGCATCGGGGCGCGACTGAAAAAACAATGGGGCTCATCACGGATGCGATGAACCCCACTCTTTGAATCAGGCGCCAAATTTAAACCTCCGACCAACTGGCATGCTGCTTTGTGCCGCTATTTAACCAGCAGACGATTAACCTCGGCAATATCTTCTTCCTGCAAACGGCCCACACCGGATTTCAGGCGCAATTGCGACAAAATCGTGTTGTAACGCGCTTGCTGTAAATCGCGGCGCGCCTGAAATAATTGCTGTTGTGCATTGAGGATATCAACGTTGGTTCGCACGCCCACTTCACGGCCCAGAATAGTCGAATCCAGTGATGATTTATTTGAGACCAGCGCCGCTTCATAAGCCTTCACCTGCGCCACACCATTTTTGACACCCAGAAATGATTGGCGTACTGATTGCGCCACGGTGCGTTTAGAATTTTCCAGATCCTGTTCGGCTCGCTCGCGTACCGATAGCGATTGGCGCACTCGTGACTGCGTTCCGCCACCTTGATACAAAGGCACCGCAAATTGCAATCCGATCTGCGTGGATTTAGTAGCAAGCTCCGGTCCCGTCTGGCCAAATACATTGATGCTGGGTGAACGGTTGTCCGAATAGCTGCCGACCAAATCAACGGTTGGGTAATGACCTGCACGATTGCGCCCCACATCAAGAGAGGCGATTTCATAACCCGCGCGAAGCTGCGCAATAACCGGGCTTTCAACTTCTGCGGTTTTTACCCACGCTTCCATATCGGCAGGTTGCGGCAGCGACAACGCCACACCATCTTTCAGCGGGCTTAAGCTCGGCGGCATTTTGCCGATCAGTTGCTGCAATGCGCGCATTTTTATTTCGAGATCATTTTGATCCGCAATTTCACGCGCCCCGGCCAGGTCAGAGCGTGCTTGCGCTTCATAGGAATCTACAATGGTAGCGGTACCGACTTCAAAATTACGTTTCGCCTGGGCGAGCTGTTCAGCAAAGGCGGTTTTTTGCGCTGCCGAGAGCGCCACGTTGTCCTGGGCCAGCAGCACATCAAAATAGGCCTGCGCACTGCGTAAAACCAAATTTTGCGCTGCGTCAGCAAACACCGCATCGGTTTGCTTGACTTGCCAATTCGCTTGATCCGCCACTATCCAGTTCTGCACACGAAACAAGGGCTGCGACAAACTCAAGGTATAGCCTTTGCTGTTGTAATCCAGCGTGGACGTGCCGCTGGTTTCGCGAGTGTTCCGGGCGTAGTTGCCGCTTAGATTTACATTGGGCAACAACCCTGCACGTGCTTGCGGCAGCGCTTCCTTGCCAGCGGTTGCCGCCGCGCGCGCCGAGGCATAAACAGGATCTTGAGCGATGGCCTCACGATAAACATCGAGCAAGTCTGCTGCCCAAACGGGGCTTGATGTACTCATCAGACTCAATGATGTCGCTGCCAACAAGGCCGTGATAAATAAGGAAGTGGGGGTGATTCTAGGTGTCATATTTTTCCCGCAGGGGTGTTGTTAATTTGGCAGTAAAGTACGATTGAATGATGACATGATTGGAACATGAGATAAGGCTTTGATGGTAACTGAGCATCGATTGGATTTTCTTAATTTCAACGCGATCAGCCGATTATCAATAAAGCGCAATATGCGAATCTACTTGGCGAGACCACGCGTCGATACCACCATCAAGATTATGCAGGTTGTCGAAGCCCAAACGCTGCAAGAATGCGACGACTTGCAGGCTACGCATGCCGTGATGACAAATAATGACCGTGGGACGCACCCTATCCAACGCCTCAACGGCCGCCGGAATCTGCGCCATCGGGATATGTTTAGCACCCTCAATACGCGCAAGATCCCATTCCCAGTGTTCGCGAACATCCAGCAGCACGGGCGTCTCAATTGATGCGAGCGATACGTCATCCAGCATACGGTGAAGTTCAGGAGCAGTAATTTGGCGCATAACAGGCAGTGGCTTCATCCGTTCAAACACATGAGCTAATTGCTAAACAGCAAGCTAAAAATGGAATCGTGATGGCTGTTTGGCGTTAATCAGCGGGCGCAGCACGGTTTCAAACAAGTCGGTTGAGGTGTAAGTAGCGTCGCCCGTTTTGGTCATTAACATCGCACGCATGGCTGGCGCATCGCCCACGACGGCAAACAGGCGACCCTGCAGGTTTAAACAATCCAGAAATCCGGATGGCAGCAGCGGCACCGAGCCCGTTAATACAATCACGTCAAAACGTTCATGAATACCGAGCACATCATGGGCCGATTCAGCGGCATCGCCGATTTTCAGGTCAACATTATGGATGCCTGCCGTCGCGAGTCGGGTCGCAGCCTCGCGCGAAAATTCATCAAAATATTCAATCGAGGTAACACGGTCACACCGCTTGGCCAGCAGCGCGGTTAGGTAGCCGCTGCCGGTGCCAATTTCAAGTACGCGCTCATGCGCGGCGGGTGCGGCCTCCTGCACAATGCGGGCTTCCATTTTGGGCGACATCATGGATTGCTCATGGCCCAACGGAATTTCCATATCCACAAACGCCAGAGCACGATAAGCAGCAGGCACAAAATCTTCGCGTTTAATCGTAAACAGTAAGTCCAGCACGGTTTGATCCAGTACTTCCCAGGTGCGAATCTGCTGCTCAACCATCAGGAAGCGGGCTTTTTCAAAATCCATCGGGATCGTCATATCGGCTGTCATGGTAATCACTTTTGCAGGACTTGCTATTCGTTTTTGGCGGAGCGCAAGTTTACCAAACTCACGCTATTTCGGGCGAACTCTGCGCGGTTCGGTATTACTTTGTTTGCCGGTGCTGGCAACTGCTGCTGCTCGTTGCGTCGTCTTTGTTGGCGGGCTCAGCATGGCTGACGATACGCTCAGGCTATGCAACAACATGTCGGTATGCGCATCCAGATAGGCAATCGGATCAATTTGATGGGTGCTGCATAGATCAAAAGAGTTTCGCCAAAGCATCAACATCACTACCGGCGCGCAGGCAATTCGCGGGGCAAATTCGAGCGAGACCGGGCGAAACTCACCCAAATCCATACCGCGCTGGATGACCGCTGCAAACAAGCCGGTACCGCGCACCATCACTTCAGCATGATAAAACTTGGCTAAATCAGGGAAATTGCCCGCCTCAGACATCATCAATTTACTAATGCCCGCCAGCTTGGTTGAGCCAATCTGATTCCACCAATCATGCACCAGCTCGCGCATCAACTCAGCGGTGGTGCCGACGTAGACATGAATCCGCTCTTCGGCTTCAGCAATGCGCGACACAATCCCTTCACGCACCACGGCCTTAAATAAATCTTCTTTGCTGTCAAAATAAAGATATAACGTGCCTTTCGAGACACCTGCTCGCTTGGCTACATCGTCAAGTCGGGTCGCTGAAAAGCCTCGCTCGACAAACAGCTCAAGCGCGGCGGTCGCCAGCTCGCCAGGGCGTGCGTCTTTACGGCGTTCCCAGCGAGGCTCAATTATTTTGTCGTGTGCAGACATACGCTTTCTTCGTAATTGGGGTGAAAGTTAAAATGCGTTTAATGACTATTTAGTCAGTAAGATACTGCTGCTAAATTATTTAGTCAAGCTTCAGACTCATCAACAAGGTACAAATTTACGCTCTAATGATCACACTAAATCAACACCAGCAACTTTAAGAAACAACAATTAATATAAATAAACAACCTTAGATAACGCCATCCGGCAACAACATTAAACAACCCCATCAGCAGGCAACAGCAACACGGTATGATAAAAGTTCTATTGATTATTGGGCGATGCCGTCCTCGACTAGCGTGACTTTGCCCAATCTCTCCTTGCTTGAAACCCGTGTTCTAGGTGTGTTGATTGAAAAACAACACACCGTACCCGATTCATATCCGCTGACCTTGAATGCACTAGTGTCAGGCTGCAATCAAAAAACCAGCCGCGATCCGGTTATTGAAGCCACGGATGACGAGGTACAAGCTACCGTTGATCATTTGAAAACTCTGTCGCTGGCGATGCAATCAAGCGGCGGTCGCGTGATGCGGTATGCGCACAATGCCGAGCGGGCGTTACAGCTGCCCAGTCAGGCGGTCGCCTTGTTAGCAGTCTTGATGCTGCGAGGTCCGCAGACTATAGGCGAGCTGCGTATTAATGCAGATCGCCTGCATAAATTTGCCGATATTTCAGCGGTAGAAGGTTTTTTGACTGAACTCGCTGAACGCAATACCGATGCAGGGGGCTCTATGGTGATAGAGCTGCCGCGTCAGCCGGGCTCACGGGAAAATAGATGGGCGCATTTATTGTCCAGCCTCCCGACTGCTGACACGACTGCCGCATTGACAACCCCTGCCAGCGAAATGGTCTCCGTAAGTGAAATCGCGACGCTTAAATCACAAGTTGCCGCTTTACAAAACGAGGTGGCGATGTTGCAATCAACGGTTGCGATGTTATGCAAAGAATTGGGCATTTAAAACAGCGCCGAATGCCACACCTTGTTTGACATCCCCCAGGCAATCAAGTAACTTGATTTTTGCGCCGATTTGACGATCAGCTTGCGGGCGCGGGGAAGATTATCTGCCCCAATAAATACGGCTAAAGCGGCTGTCTGCAGCAATTTCAGAGAGCCCCATTAGCGCCAAGCTGGTTGGGCTTTTTTGTTGTGCTGGGTTTTTCACGATGATTGCAATCCCATTACAGGCTCAATTTAATGTGCCGCTGCCATTGGCGAGCGGCGCAGTGCTTGACGCATATGAGTTAGCCTATGAGACCTATGGCACCTTGAACGCAGCCAAATCCAACGCCGTCCTGATTTGTCATGCACTCAACGCTTCGCATCATGTGGCGGGCATTTATGCCGGACAAAGCGACAGCGAAGGCTGGTGGGATTCGATGATTGGCCCTGGTAAGTCCGTCGATACGAATCAATTTTTTGTAATCGGGGTGAACAATCTAGGCTCTTGTTTTGGCTCGACCGGGCCGCTTTCCATGAACCCGGCTACCCACCTGCCATACGGTGCTGATTTCCCGCTGGTAACAGTCGAGGACTGGGTTGATTCCCAAGCGCAGCTACTGGATTTTTTGGGTATCGAAACCGTGGCCGCGGTGATGGGCGGCTCACTTGGCGGCATGCAGGCGTTGTGTTGGAGCTATCGTTATCCACAGCGCATTAGGCATGCGATCGTCATCGCGGCAGCACCCAATTTGTCCGCGCAAAATATCGCGTTTAATGAAGTCGCGCGGCAGGCAATCATGACTGATCCTGATTTCCATGACGGCCATTTTGCGCAGCACCATACCTTGCCCAAAAACGGTCTTGCCGTCGCGCGCATGATCGGTCACATAACCTATATTTCTGATGATCAAATGGAAAGCAAATTTGGTCGGGAGCTGCGCGATGGTAAAAAATTTTCGTTCGCGCCGGAGTTTCAGATCGAATCGTATTTGCGCTATCAAGGCGAGAAATTTTCCCAATACTACGATGCGAATACCTATTTACGTGTAACCAAAGCACTGGATTATTTTGATCCCGCTGCGCAATATGATGGAGATTTAGCGGTGGCGCTGTCACCTGCTAGCGCAAAATTTTTGGTTATCTCCTTCACCACCGACTGGCGATTTTCGCCGACCCGTTCACGCGAAATGGTGAAAGCGCTGCTCGATGAAAAAAAAGCTGTGACCTATACCGAAATTGATGCGCCACACGGTCATGATGCGTTTTTGTTGAACCATCCCCAGTATCACGCGGTGGTGCGAACCTATTTTACCCACCAGGTGCAGCCTTGATCACCCGCGCCGATTTCGCGGCCATTGCCTCATGGATTCCAGAGGGCGCGCGCGTGCTTGACCTGGGCTGCGGCGACGGCTCGCTGCTCGCCTACCTTGGAGAAACGCGCGGTGTTTCCGGCTACGGTATTGAAAACGATGAGCGCGCCATCCTCAGATGCATCGAGAACGGCGTGAATGTTCTGCAGGTAAATCTCGAATCGGGCATGGCTGAAATTGCGGACCAATCATTTGATATCGTCATCCTTTCGCAGACCCTGCAGGCGATGAAGCGTACCGAGGCCGTGGTAGCGGATATGCTGCGTGTGGGTCGCGAAGCGATTGTGACCTTCCCGAATTTTGGCTATTGGAAGCATCGCACGCAAATTGCGCTCGGCGGACGCATGCCCGTGTCGGACGATTTGCCTTATCAGTGGTACAACACACCGAACATTCATTTGTTTACGATTGCTGACTTCGAGGCATTTTGCGCCGCGCGGCATTATCAGGTGTTGAATCGTTCGGTGTTTACTGGGGGTGTTGAGCAAAAGCTGTTGCCGAATCTGCTGGGCACATTGGCGCTGTATCGCTTTACCAACGCAGCTAACGCTATCCGCAGCGGCGGTACAGCCTAAATATTTGATTACAGTTTACGGTTTAGTGTAATCAGGCTGCAATCTCTTCCAGCTTTTGCTGCACCTCAAGCCACGTCCATTCCACATCAGCAGCCTCGGTTGCGAGCTCACCCTGACGCTTTAACAGTTCCTGCAAGCGCGTTTTATTCTCTTCTGAATACGCTTCTTCATGAGCGAGCCAGCTCTCGATATTTTCACGTTCACTGACGAGAGCTTTAAGTTTTTTCTCCAGCTCGTTCAGCTTCTGTTCAAGCGGCTTTTTAGCGGCAGACAGCTTTTGTCTGGCGCCCGCGTCGCTGCGTTTTTGTTCCTTGCGGGCAGCAGGGTCATCTTTTACAATGTCCCCATCTGGCTTGCCGTTTGAGGCATTTTTGGTTGGAGTTACCCGTGTTTGCTGGATTTTGGCTTTTTCAATAACTACGTTAGCCGCCGCTTTTGGTGGTTGCTGGGACGATTGTTTGCCGCGATTCTTGGCATAATCACGCGCCCATTTTTTGTAATCATCCAGATCGCCATCGAACTCACGCAGGCCACCATCGGCCACTAACCATAGCTGATCGGCACAGGCTTTCAGCAAATGGCGATCATGCGCCACGACCACCAGCGTGCCATCAAAATCCTGCAACGCTTCAGCCACCGCTTCACGCATTTCAATGTCCAGATGATTCGTCGGCTCATCGAGCAGTAGTAAATTTGGCTTTTGCCACACCAGCAATGCCAGCGCTAAACGCGCTTTCTCGCCACCGGAAAATGGCGCAATCGCCGCATCGGCATTGGGGCCGCGAAAATCAAAACCGCCGAGGAAATTGCGAAACTCCTGCTCACGGGTCGTCGGATCCAGTCGACGCATATGCTGAATCGGTGATTCATCGAGACGCAGCTGCTCAATCTGATGCTGGGCAAAATAACCAATCTTCAAACCCTGACCTTCAAAACGCCCGCCGTGCTGCAGCGCCAGCGTGCCTGCAAGTGACTTCACCAGCGTGGATTTACCTGCGCCGTTCGGGCCAAGCAAGCCGATTTTATCGCCGTAAAAAAGCCGCCATTCAACATTGGTGAGAATGGTTTTTTCACCTGATTCTGTTTTATAGCCGACATTCGCTTCTTTCAAATGCAGGAGCTGGCGCGGCTTGGCGACCGGATCGCGGAACGCAAATGAAAATGGAGAATCCACATGGGCCGCGGTAATCAACTCCATCCGTTCCAGTGTTTTCATGCGGCTCTGCGCCTGCTTCGCCTTGGTGGCTTTCGCTTTGAAGCGATCAATAAACGATTGCAGGTGCGCCACCTGCCGCTGTTGCTTGATATAGGCCGAACCCTGTAGCGCTAACTGCATCGCACGGGTGCGTTCGAAGGTGGAATAGTTGCCGCCGTATTCGATCAGCTTTTGATTATCGAGATGCACAATCGTGGTGACCACCGCATCCAGAAAATCACGGTCATGGGTAATCAACAGCAGCGTGCCGGGATAACCGGCGAGCCAGTCTTCCAGCCACATCACGGCATCCAGATCCAGATGGTTGGTGGGCTCATCGAGCAGCAATAAATCCGAACGACACATCAATGCCTGCGCCAAATTCAGGCGCATGCGCCAGCCGCCAGAGAAAGTCGCGACCGGTTGCGCCATTTGCGCATCGGTAAAACCCAAGCCCGACAGCAACGACGCGCCACGTGAATTCGCCTGATAGCCGCCAATATGATCGTAATGTTCATGAAGCTCGCCGAGCTTCTCGCCGGAAGCGTCGTCCCGCTCCGCCTGCGCCAGTTCCGCTTCGAGCGCGCGCAATTCACTATCACCGTCAATGGTGTAATCAAGGGCTGAGCGATCAGAGTGCGGGGTCTCCTGCGCGACGTGCGCGACGATCCATTTGGCGGGAATTTCAAACTCACCCACATCCTGATGAATCTTGTGACGCAGCAACGAAAACAGGCTCGATTTACCCGCACCATTAGGCCCGATTAAGCCGACTTTATGGCCGGGAAACAAGGTGAGATTGGCGCCCACAACCAGCTGCTTGACGCCGCGAGCCAGGGTGAGATTGGTTAGTTTTAACATGGTGAGCCGCTATCTAAAATACTTTGGATACTAATGAGGGGAAATTTGAAAAAAGCGATTTGGGATCAAATGGCGCTAGATGGCATAGTCGTAATCAATTGACAACGGCGCATGATCTGAAAATTTTTGATCTTTATAAATTTGTGCATTTTTGGCGTACGCCGCTATCCCAGGTGTGGTGATGTGATAGTCGATCCGCCAACCGACGTTATTTTCGTACGCCGCGCCGCGATTAGACCACCAGGTGTACTGATCCGGCAACGCAACCAGTCGACGAAACACATCTACATAGCCAACCTCATCAAACAAGGTGGTCAGCCATTGACGCTCTTCCGGCAAAAATCCGGAATTCTTTTTATTACCGCGCCAATTTTTTAAATCAATTTCTTTATGTGCAATATTCCAGTCGCCCACAATAATGTATTCGCGGCCGCCGGCTTTAAGTGTTTGCAAATACGGCATGAAGGATTTCAAAAAACGAAATTTTTTCGCCTGCGATTCCTCGGAGGCCGAGCCGGACGGCAAATAAAGCGAAATCACACTCAGGTTGCCGAAATCTGCCTGCAAAAAACGACCTTCTGCATCTATCCAGTCAATACCGGTGCCGATCTGCACGCGGTCAGGCTCGCGCTTCGAATAAAGTGCTACGCCCGCATAACCTTTTTTCTCGGCCGAATGATAAAACGCATGCCAGCCCTTCCAAGGTCGAGCCTCTTCAGGAATATCACTCTCCAGCGCCTTGATTTCCTGAAAACAGATAACGTCTGCCTTCTGCTGTCTTAGCCAGGTAAACAGGCCTTTGCTGGTGGCTGAGCGAATGCCGTTGCAGTTTACAGAAATAATTCGCATGAATTTACGTTGAAATTGTTTAGGAAAACCGCGATTATCCGTGAATTCCGCTTATTAGATTGACTATTCATGACACCTCACACGACAAATAGCGTCAATTTTCGCCAGCAATTCATTGAATTCGCCATCAATCAGGACGTACTGCGCTTTGGCGAATTCCAAACCAAGGCGGGTCGTTTATCCCCGTATTTTTTCAACGCAGGGCTATTTAATGACGGCGCGTCATTGCGTGCGCTCTCAGGCTTTTATGCGGACGCCGTTCAGGCCGCCGATCTGGGCTTCGATATGCTGTTTGGTCCCGCCTATAAAGGCATTATTTTAGCCGCCATTACCGCGCTAGCCCTGGCGGAAAAAGGCCAAAATGTACCCTATGCCTACAACCGTAAAGAAGCCAAAGACCATGGCGAAGGCGGCTTGACGGTCGGCGCGCCGATTGCGGGACGGGTGCTGATTATTGATGATGTCATTTCAGCTGGCACTTCGGTGCGCGAATCGGTCGAGATTATTCATGCGGCCGGTGCTACTCCGGCCGGAGTCGTGATCTCGTTAGACCGACAGGAACGCGGCACTGGCACACTTTCTGCTGCACAAGAAGTCAGCCAACGACACGGCATACCCGTTATTGCCGTGGCCACCTTGCAGGACATCGTGAGTTTTCTTTCACAAGATTTCGCTAAAACGGATAAACTGGAAAAAATTGAAGCGTATCGACGTGAATTCGGCGCTTCTCCTTATTAAAAATGATTTTTTCGCGCATGAAACTTTCTAACCTTTGTTTATTGACTTTAGGCTTGGCGAGCGCTATCCCGGCGCACGCTGTATTTCGTTGCGTGGATGATAAAGGCGTGACGCATTACGGCGACACGATGCCGCCGCAATGCGCCAAAAAAGAAGTCTCCGAAATTTCTTCTGGTGGTGCATTGGTGCGCAAAATCGATGCCCAATTAACGCCTGAACAAATCAAATTCCGTGAAGCTGAAAAAACAAAGCGCACTGAAAATTTACGCCTCGTCGCCGAACAAAAGCAACGCGACCTGGCCTTGCTCGGCACCTACGGCTCCGAACGCGAGTTTACTTCCTCACGAGGCCGCGATATTGCGCAGCTGGACGGACGCATCAAAACGCTGCAAAACCGCACAATTGAAATCGACGCCTCAATTCAAAAACACACCGCCGAAATGGAGTTTTATAAAGCCGGACAAAGCAAAAGCGCCAAGTCGGTGAAGCCGCGCGAAGCACCGCAGCAACTCATTAATGATTTAGCCCGTGCCAACAATGACCGCGCCGCGCTCGATACCGAAATCGCGCAAACCGACGCAGAGAAAAAGACCATCGGTGATCGCTACGATGAAGAAAAAGCCCGCTGGAAACGCCTGAAAGAAGGTTTAGCGGTGGGCACCGTGTTGGACGCCGAAGGCAATATTTCCGTCACGCCCAATGGTGAGCGCCGCCCGGCCACCCCATTGACGCCTGCGACGGCTCCAGCCCACGCCAGCTCTCCCGCTACTGCGCCGACCGCAGCGGCCGTCAAGGCGCTCACCAAAAAATAATAACGCTCAGCGTTTTATGTACACCCCGGCACATTTCTCTGAATTCGATCAACAGCGCATTCGAGACATCATTGATGCAAATGGTTTTGCCACCCTCATTTCATCGATGGCGAACGAGGTTCAAATCAGTCATGCACCAGTTCAATTTGATCCGGTGCGTAATGTGCTCATCGGCCATCTCGCCCGCGCCAATCCACAAGCGGCCAGCCTGAAGGATGGCGCTACACTGCTGACGATTTTTCAGGGCCCGCATGGCTATATTTCGCCGACCTGGTATGTAAACGAAAATCCCAAATCGCCTAACGTACCTACGTGGAATTATGCGGCGGTACATGTTACGGGCCAGGTTCGTCGTATCGATGAGGCCGAAAGTATATGGCCGATTGTGGTCGCGCTGTCAGCCGCTTATGAAGGTGACAAGCTTGACGGGCAGGCGATCTGGAACCCGCAGAAAATGGCTGATCACGCGCCGAAATTGCGTGCCCTGGTGGGCTTTGAAGTGACCATTACTGATATCCAGGCTAAATTCAAACTTTCGCAAAATCGCGCTGTAGCAGATCAGGAAAGCGTCATCGCCCACCTGACCAACAGCGAGTTTGCGGGCGATCTAGCGCTGGCTCAGTTGATGCGCGAAAATTTGAAGCTGGGTTAAGCGGAAAGCGCTAAGCCATAACCACTAACCACTAACCACTAACTTGCCCCAGCTTCGTTAAGTTTAGTCTTTAGAATCTCATTGACCTGCGCCGGATTGGCCCGGCCCTTGGACGCTTTCATCACCTGCCCCACCAGTGAGTGAAAAGCCTTTTCTTTGCCGGATTTAAATTCATCGACTGACTTTTGGTTGCCGGCGAGTACTTCATCAATAATTTTTTTGATTAATCCAGAGTCGGACACCTGCTCCAGCCCCATTTGTTTGATCAATGCATCAATTGACAAGTCCTGCGCCAAGCCTTGTTTTTCGCAAATGGCGTGAAGCAGCTCTTTCGCACCTTTGGCATTGATCGAACCATTTTGCAGCGCGATGACAACCTGAGCCAACTGCGACGGCGCCAGATGGCTTTGGCGAATATCAAAGCCCTGCTTGTTCAGTAACGCCGCAAGCTCGCCCGTCATCCAGTTTGAAACAAGTTTTGGCTCTCCCCCTGCGGCTACACAGTCGACAAAATAATCAGCAAACGCTTTTGACTGCGTCAGTGCATGCGCGATATTGGGTGACAATCCATATTCGCGCACGAACCTTGCAGCCATCGCTGGTTGCAGCTCAGGCATGGTCGCTTTAACAGCGTCAATCTGCACCTGCGTCATCACCAGCGGCAACAAATCCGGATCTGGAAAATAGCGATAGTCCATCGCGTCTTCTTTACTGCGCATCGAACGGGTTTCATCGCGACCCGCATCGTACAAACGGGTTTCCTGTACCACTTTGCCACCATCCTCAATCAACTCGATTTGGCGGCGGACTTCATATTGGATAGCGCGTTCTAAAAAACGGAATGAGTTTACGTTTTTGATTTCGGCGCGCGTGCCTAGTTTTGAATCACCCTGGCGGCGCACCGACACATTGGCATCGCATCGGAATGATCCCTCTTGCATATTGCCATCGCAGATACCGATCCAGGTGACGATGCTGTGGAGCGCTTTGGCATAGGCCACCGCCTCTTCAGCCGAATGCATCACTGGCTCGGTCACAATTTCTAACAAGGGCGTGCCAGCACGGTTTAAATCAATGCCTGACACGCCGTGACTATCAAGCCCTTCATGCAAAGATTTACCGGCATCTTCTTCCAGATGTGCGCGGGTTAACTGCACGGTTTTTTCAATCCCGTTAACAACGATGGGAATGGTGCCGCCAATCACCACCGGCAGCTCGAATTGGCTGATTTGATAGCCCTTTGGTAAATCAGGGTAAAAATAATTCTTGCGGGCAAACACCGAGCGCGGCGCGATCTCGGCACCTATCGCCAAACCAAACCGAATCGCTTTTTCAACGGCAGCAAGATTCATCACCGGCAGCGTTCCGGGCAAGGCTAAATCCACCGCATTGGCTTGAGTATTCGGTGCCGCGCCAAAGGCAATGGGCGAACCTGAGAAAATTTTTGATCTCGTCGATAACTGCGCATGGGTTTCTAAGCCGATGACGACTTCCCAACCCAGTGGCACGCCGTTCATGCGCTAACCTCCGGGGTGCGCAGATGCCAATCGGTCACCTGCTGATAGCGATGCGCCACTGACAACATGCGCGCTTCATCAAAATAATTGCCGATGATCTGCAGCCCGACCGGCATCTCGCCCGCCCCAAACCCGCAGGGCACCGACATACCGGGCAAGCCGGCCAGACTCACGCCGAGGGTAAAAATATCTTCGAGATACATCGCCACCGGGTCATTCGATTTTTCGCCCATTTTCCACGCGGTGGTGGGTGCGACCGGGCCCATGATGAAATCACAGCGTTTGAATGCGTCCTGAAAATCTTGCGCGATCAAGCGGCGGACTTTTTGCGCTTGCCGATAATAGGCATCGTAGTAGCCATGCGAAAGCACATAGGTGCCCACCAGAATGCGTCGTTTGACTTCGGCGCCGAAACCTTCCGCGCGCGATTTAGCGATCATATCGCCCAGGTCTTTGTAATCCGCTGCGCGATGGCCATAGCGGACGCCATCAAATCGGGCAAGGTTACTGGATGCTTCAGCTGGCGCAATCACGTAATACGCGGGAATCGACAGCGCGGTGCGTGGCAACGAGATCTCGACCAAAGTCGCCCCCCGTTGTTCGAACGCCGTGAGTGCCGCGCGCACGGCGGCGGCGACATCGTTCGACAATCCTTCGCTGAAAAATTCCTTCGGCACGCCGATGCGCAGATTTTCAAACTCCAGCATGGGCGAGGTTTTTGAAGCACTTTCGGCCTGGAAAGACCGCCAGATGGACACTTTGGTTTCTGCACTATCGATGCTGGTCGAATCTTTGGTATCGAAGCCGGCCATCGCGTCGAGCAATAGCGCGCAATCTTCTGCGCTTCTGGCCATTGGCCCGCCCTGATCAAGGCTCGATGCAAATGCGATCATGCCATAGCGTGAGACCCGGCCATAAGTGGGTTTGATCGCGGTAATACCGCACATCGCAGCCGGTTGGCGCAGCGAGCCGCCAGTATCGGTGCCGGTCGCCGCCGGGGTGAGTCTGGCGGCCACGGCCGCTGCTGAGCCGCCCGATGAGCCGCCCGGTACACGGTGCAAATCCCACGGGTTTTTGACGGCCCCAAAAGCAGAATTTTCATTCGATGATCCCATCGCAAATTCATCACAATTTAATTTTCCTAAACACACCATGCCGGCGACTTTAAGTTTTTCAACTACGGTGGCATCGAACGGCGAAACGTAATTTTCGAGCATTCTCGAGCCTGCTGTGGTGCGCCAATCACGGGTGACGAAAATATCCTTGTGCGCAATCGGAATGCCCGTTAAGGCGTTGACGGTGGCGCTATAATTTCTATGGGCAATTTGTATATCTGCATCACGTGCTTGCGCGAGCGTTAGGGTGCGATCCAGATGCAAAAACGCATTCAAATCCGTGCGGCTTTCAGCACGTGCCAAAAAATATTCGGCCAGCTCTACCGCCGATATTTTTTTACGGTCCAGCTCTGTCCGCAATTGTGCGAGCGATAGTTCGGCGAGCGTCATTCCAGCACCTTCGGCACCAAAAAAAGCCCGTTTTCCTGCTGCGGCGCGTTCGCCATATTGATAGCACGCTGATCGGTCTCAGTCACCACATCGGACCGCAGACGCAAGGTCATTTCTTCAATCATGGCAATCGGGTGGCACAACGGCTCAACCCCGGCCGTATCAACCGCCTGTAATTGCGCTACAAGCGAGAAAATACTGTTCAACTGCTGGCCGGTGCGGTCCGCCTCGGCAGAGCTGAGATCGATGCGCGCCAGCAGCGCTAAACGGCGAATATCTTCGGGGCTGATGGTGGCGTTTTTTGACATAACAACTTTGCTTCATGCAGGATAAACACAGCTAATCGGAAAATGAAAAAAGGCTTTTGGAAAAATAAAATCAGGGGACAAAAGTGGGGTTTTAGTAACCTGAATTTTTCGGCGGGACTAATCGCGACAAGGCCGGAAAACTCCGTAAAAATTCGGGGATTTTTCGTCTGTTTTTGCAAGCTTTTTATGCGATCACTAGAGTATCATAGCCAACTAGGTGCAAAACATACGCGCGATAGTGTACAAATTAGCATCGAAAGCGATTTTCTGCATCCGCAATGTCATCGTAAATTCGTAGCAGGTTAATAACAAGTTCATAGTAAGTCCGTATCAAAAAATACTAAAACCCAGGTGTTTTGTTTCAGTTCAGGCGAGCAGCGCTTTAATCGAAATCCGGAAGCGGTGGCGCAAGACAATAATATTCATTCCTGTTCGCATGATGCCGATACCAATCCACATGCAGAACATGGCAACAAGCTTTAGAAAGGCCACATGTTCTCGCTTTTTTCGAAATATCTTTCCACCGATCTTGCCATCGATTTAGGCACCGCCAATACCCTCATTTACGTACGCGGCAAAGGCATTGTTCTCGACGAGCCTTCCGTTGTGGCGATTCGTCAGGAAGCTGGCCCGAACTCCAAGAAAACGATTCAGGCCGTCGGCCTCGCCGCCAAAATGATGTTAGGCCGCACGCCGGGCAACATCACCGCGATTCGCCCGATGAAAGACGGCGTGATCGCAGATTTTCATACTACTGAACACATGCTCAAGTTTTTTATCAAAAAAGTTCATGACGCGCAGTGGTATCGTCCCAGCCCGCGCATCGTCATTTGTGTGCCCTGCGGCTCTACTCAGGTTGAGCGTCGCGCAATTCGGGAATCTGCCGTGGCGGCCGGTGCGTCTCAGGTGTTTTTGATTGAAGAGCCAATGGCAGCCGCGATCGGTGCGGGCTTGCCGATTGCAGAACCGACTGGCTCGATGGTGGTGGATATTGGCGGCGGCACCACCGAAGTCGGTGTGATCTCACTCGGCGGCACGGTTTATTCCGGCTCGGTGCGGGTGGGTGGTGATCGCTTCGATGAGGCCATCATTAACTACATTCGCCGCAATTACGGCATGCTGATTGGTGAGGCCACGGCTGAAAATATTAAGAAAACCATTGGCTCGGCATTCCCCGGCTCGGAAGTGCGCGAGATGGAAGTGAAAGGCCGCAATCTGGCCGAAGGCATTCCGCGCTCATTCACGATTTCATCGAATGAAATTCTGGAAGCCTTGACTGACCCACTAAATTCCATTGTCTCAGCGGTTAAATCAGCGCTGGAACAAACTCCGCCCGAACTTGGCGCTGACATCGCCGAAAAAGGCATGGTGCTGACGGGCGGCGGCGCGTTACTGCGCGAGCTGGATCGTTTGCTCGTAGAAGAAACCGGCTTGCCGGTGATTGTGGCGGATGACCCGCTAACCTGCGTGGTGCGCGGCTCTGGCCGGGCTCTGGAAGAAATGGAAAAGCTGGGCTCGGTATTTACCCACGAGCTATAAACCCCGCTAGATTTTTAGCCTTTCATCTTTGATCTTTTATCCATAACTTTTAAAGCGTTCGTCCACCAGAGCGATCAGAAAGCAAGCGAGCCAGGCCAGTGTCGGGGTACCAGGAACCATTTTTTACGCGCGGCCCCAGCCCTCTTGCCCGGCTGACGTTTTTTTCACTGGCGGCGATTACCATCATGATTGCTGACCATCGCTTTCAAGCGCTTTCCTGGGTGCGGCTGGGGGTCTCGGTCGCGCTCAATCCGATTGAACAGGGCCTCGCCATGCCGGGCATGACAGCACGGCGCATCAGCAACTATTTTACGGATCAAACCCGGCTGGTCACCGAGAATCGCGAGCTGCAAAATCAGGTACTGGAATTAACCGCGCTGGGCCAGCAGGCCAGGCTTATACAGGCCGAGCGTACGCATATTGATGCACTAGCCGTGACCGTAGCAGCGAGTAAGCGGCTTGACTGGCCAGGCATTATTGCGGAGATTATTCGCGACGCCAGAAATCCCTATGCCCGCAAAATTATTCTTAATCGAGGCACTACGCATGGCATTACCGCAGGGGTTGCTGTGATTGATGGCAGCGGGGTGGTCGGGCAGGTGACTGCCGTGGGTTTGTTATCGTCGGAGGTTACGCTTTCGACTGAAAAAGATCAGCCAGTGCCGGTGATGGTGGTGCGCAATGGCCTGCGCGCGGTGGCAGTAGGCAATGGCCGCGAAGGCACGATTGACGTGCCGTTTATGCCGCTGGGCGCTGACATTCAAAGCGGCGATATTCTGGTGACATCGGGTATTGATGGCACTTATCCAGCTGGGCTGTCGGTGGCGACTGTGGTGCAGGTTGAGAAAAATCCAGCGTTCCCGTTTGCCAAAGTGATTGCGCAGCCAGCCACGGCACCGGATCATCATCGTTTTGTAAAAGTATTGCTGCGCGCGTCACCGACCGCTGTTGGCGCCGTGGAAGCGGGAACAGCGGCAACTGATTACCCGATTACCGATGTTGTCAGCATAGAGAGAAAAACGGGGGTGGCCACCATCACCAACCTCGGCAAACGCGAAACCCGGCGCGCCAATCAATAATGGATCATCTTTAATCCTTATGGATCTTTCCCCCGCCTCTCGCGATGCCCTGTCCCTGCCCGCCCCAAAGCGGCTGGTAGTGAGCTCGTTGGCCATCGCGCTGCTCCTTAATTTATTGCCGTGGGGCGGTTGGGCGCTGCGCGCGCACCCCGATTTCTTGTTGCTGGTGCTGCTCTACTGGGCGGCGCATGAAGTGCGTTCTATCGGCCAAGGCTGGGGATTTTTTTTCGGCTTGATGATGGATGTGGCCAACAGTGTATTGCTCGGTCAGCATGCGCTCACCTATGTGGTGGCGATTTTTCTGGTGCAGCTGTTGAGGGTGCGTATTTTGCAATTAACGGTGTTTGAACAAGCGCTGCATATCGGCGTGGTTTTATTATTGTCATTGGTGATTAGCGTGCTGCTTAATTTATCGCTGGGCCGTGATTTTCCAGGCTGGGGCCTGCTGTTTGCGCCGTTCTTCGGTGCTTTGCTGTGGCCGCTGGTGACATGGCTGGCGAAGCTGCCGATGTTCCGGCGTCGGCTCGGTCAGTTGGTCCGTTAAGAGAGTGCATTGAGATGTTGGGCACCACGATCAAAAACCGCGAAGCTGAACTCAATATGTTCCGCACCCGCGCGCTGGTAGCGGGTTTGGCGATATTGCTGGCCTTCGCGGTTTTGGTGGGGCGCATGGTTTATTTGCAAATTTTAAAGCGCGATTACTATCACACGCTGGCTGAAGCCAACCGTATTTCGGTGGTGCCGGTGGTGCCGAATCGCGGTTTGATACTGGATCGCAACAACGAGGTGTTGGCCGCCAATACCTCAGCCTACACGCTTGAAGTAACACCTTCCCGGATTAAAAATCTCGATGCGGTGCTCGATGATTTATCCAATGTTATCGAGATTCAGCCACGCGACCGCCGCCGTTTTAAACGCCTGCTCGAAGAGAGCAAAAATTTTGAATCCCTGCCGATTCGGACGCGACTCACCGAGGAGGAAGTGGCGCGGTTTGCAGTGAATCGTTTTCGTTTTCCGGGCTTTGATGTACGCGCGCGTTTATTTCGCAATTATCCGCAAGGCGAAATTGCTTCGCATGCAATTGGCTACATCGGACGCATTAATGTGGCCGATGTGAAGCGCATCGAGGCCAATGGTTTAACCGCGAATTACAAAGGCACCGAGCACATGGGCAAGCAGGGAGTAGAGAGCAGCTACGAAAGCGAGCTGCATGGCTCAACGGGTTCCGAGCAGGTTGAAATTGACGCGGGGGGTCGCGCTATTCGCTCACTCGCCAAGTCAGCGCCCACCGCCGGCAATAATCTTCGGCTAACGCTGGATATCAAGCTGCAAAAAATCGCGGAGCAAGCCTTCGATGGCCGGCGCGGCTCGTTAGTCGCCATCGAGCCTTCAACCGGCGAAATTTTGGCGCTGGTATCAAAGCCGGGGTTTGATCCGAACCTGTTTGTTGACGGCATTGATCCGCAAAATTGGGATTTACTGAATACCTCCCTCGATAAACCGCTGCTCAATCGTGCCCTGCGCGGCGCCTATCCGCCGGGCTCAACCATCAAACCTTTTCTGGCTTTAGGCGCGCTTGAATCCGGCAAACGCACACCCCAACAATCAATTTCAGACCCTGGTTATTTTCAGCTGCCCGGTGTAGCACATCGCTGGAACGATGACAAAGTCGGCGGCCATGGCAGCGTCGATATGTATAAATCCATAGTTGCCTCCTGCGACACCTATTATTACCAGCTTGCGTCTGAAACGGATATCGACAAAACCGCTGAATTTATGCGCTCGTTGGGTTTTGGCACCAAAACCGGTATCGATATTGATGGTGAGCTCGAAGGCGTATTGCCATCGCGCCAATGGAAAGAAAACCGCTTTGCCAAATCCGCCTCGGACGTCCGCAAATGGTATTTGGGTGACAGTATTTCTACCGGCATCGGCCAAGGTTACAACGCTTTCACGCCGATGCAGTTGGCGCACGCCACCGCCACCATCGCCAATGATGGCGTACCCACACGGCCGCATCTGGTGCGCAGTATTACCGACGTCTCCACCGGTAAAATAAAATCGACGGCGGCTGCTATCAACGCTAGTCCGCCTGCCTCACTCGCGATCAAACCTGAAAACATTGCCGTGATTAAAGCCGCGATGGCAGGCGTACCGAAGGAAGGCACCAGCGCGCGCGCATTTATCAATACGGGTTATGTCAGCGCGGGTAAAACCGGTACCGCGCAGGTGTTTGGTCTGAAGCGGGGCGAAAAATATAACGAGGCCCGGGTGATCGAGCGGCTGCGCGATCACGCGTGGTATATCGCTTATGCACCAGCAGATAAACCGACCATCGCGTTGGCGGTGATGGTTGAAAACGGCGGCAAAGGGGCGCAGGCGGCGGCTCCGATTGCGCGCGCGGTAATGGATTTTTATTTGCTCGGCAAGCTGCCGGATGTTAAAAAAATCAAACCTGCAGAAAGCGATGATGAGAGCATCGATTAATCGCGCCTTCCATGCGCTCTCGCGCAGTCTTGATGGCCCGTTGATGATTGCCTTTGCGGTACTGGCGGCAATCTCGCTCATCGTGGTTTTTTCCGCCTCGGGTGCGCTGACCTTTGATCGCGCATTAGGCCAGGCGCGCAACTTTGGAGTGGCGCTGATTGTGATGTGGATCATCGCCAACATTCCGCCGCAAACGTTGATGCGCTTTGCGATTCCGGTTTATCTGGTCGGGCTGGGGTTGCTGATTAGCGTGGCGTTATTTGGCGAAGTTCGCAACGGCGCGCGGCGCTGGCTGAGCTTAGGCTTTGCCACGGTGCAGCCTTCCGAAATGATGAAAATCGGCATGCCGCTATTGCTCGCCTGGTACTTTCATCGCAAAGAAGAAGGGCTCAATATCAAGGACTATGCAATTGCGGCCGTGATCCTGATTGTGCCGACGTTGCTGGTGATGCGTCAGCCTGATCTGGGCACCGCGATTCTGATTTTTTCGGCCGGTTTTTTTGTGATCTTTTTTGCGGGCCTGTCATGGAAATTGCTGATTACGGGAGGCGTGATCGGGCTGGCATCGCTGCCGTTTCTGTGGAATTTTATGCATGACTACCAGCGTGATCGAATTCTGACCTTGCTGGATCCATCCAACGACCCGCTCGGCGCGGGCTATCACATCATTCAATCGACGATTGCGATTGGCTCAGGCGGGGTGCTGGGTAAAGGCTGGCAACACGGCAGCCAAGCGCAGCTTGATTTTATTCCGGAGCGTTCCACCGATTTTATTTTGGCGGTATTCGGGGAAGAGTTTGGCCTGGTCGGGGTGCTGCTGTTGTTTGCGCTTTATCTGATCATTATTGGTCGCGGACTGATGATTGCGATCAACGCCCCGACCACGTTTTCACGTCTGCTCGCTGGCGCGGTTACGCTGAGTTTTTTCACTTACGCGTTCGTTAATATCGGCATGGTCACCGGCATTCTTCCGGTGGTCGGCGTGCCCTTGCCGCTGATGAGCTACGGCGGCACCGCGATTTTATCCATGTGTATTTCATTTGGCATGCTGATGAGTATTTCGACACATAAGCAATTGGTGTCGACATGACGCGCAATATAAAATACCTAGAACGCCATTTGGCGGCGTGTTTGAGGCAAAACTGGCTGAAAACGCCCGTATTTGCTAGTGTTTTGATGTCTATTTTGATATTTTCTGGTTGTGGCACCACGCATCAAAAAAGCGGCGCGGAGCATAAACCGCCGATGCCAAAAGAAGGCAATGCCAGCAACCCAAAATCCGGCGGCTACTATTTGGATGACGGCCCCGGTGCAAACCCGCCGCCCAATCTTGAGGCGATTCCGGATGCGATCCCGAAGAACGAGCCGCTGCACCGCGGGGCTAATCGCCCTTATGTGGTGTTTGGTAAAACCTATGTGCCGAATGTCGCGGCAGACGCCTTCAAACAACAGGGCGTTGCCTCATGGTATGGCCGCAAATTCCACGGCCAAAAAACCTCTATTGGCGAAACCTACGATATGTATGCGATGACCGCGGCGCACCCGACCCTGCCGCTGCCGTCCTACGTGCGCGTAACCAATTCCGCGAATCGCAAATCAGTGGTGGTGCGGGTTAATGATCGCGGCCCGTTCCACTCAGAACGCATCATTGATCTATCGTTTGCTGCCGCTAATAGACTGGATATTGCACGACGCGGCAGCGGGCTGGTAGTGATTGAGCGGGTGTTTGCCGATAGTGCGCGCCCGGCTACACCCAGCGTTACGGTCATCGCGGCGATTCCCTTCTCTGAACCTATCGCACCCATCGCACCCATCACGCCTACCGCAGCCGCCATTGCTCCCGCTTCACCGATCACGCCTGATGCGGGCTTGCTGTTTCTCCAGCTTGGCGCATTTTCTTCAATGGAAAACGCCGATATTTTTCGCGCGCGCATGACGCGTGAACTCGATTGGAATCGTGAGCCGATTTTGGTGTCACAGAAAGACGGCTTGTTTCGGGTTCGTCTGGGCCCGTATAAAACTCGCGAAGAAGCCGAAGCCATTCAGGCGCAAGTAAAAGCCTCACACGATTTTTCACCGCTCATTTCCAAACCCTGATTTCCCCAGCTATTTATTTCAATACTTACGTCAATACTTACCTCAATACTTACCTTAAATTCACCAAGCCCTCATGAAAAAAATATTGTTCCCGCTTATCGTTACCCCGTTAGTTACGTTGTCAACGGCTGTCTTGTTTATAACCAATGCGCATGCCCAAGCCACCAGTGCTGTCATCAGTAATGTTGTGAGCACTGCCATCGGCGACATTGTGCCGCCGCCTATTGCCGCACGCTCGTATGTATTGTTTGATGCTGCCAGCGGTCAAATCCTTGCCGCGCAGGCCGCGACTGAACGCTTCGAGCCAGCTTCACTCACTAAATTAATGACGGCGTATCTGGTGTTTGATGCGCTTAAAACCAAAAAGCTGACCCTTACCCAAACTGTTCCCGTGTCCGAACGTGCCTGGAAGGCTGAAGGTTCACGCATGTTTATCGACCCCAAGCAAACCCCGGCGGTCGAGCCGCTGATTCGCGGCATGATTGTGCAAAGTGGCAACGATGCGTCGATTGCGCTGGCTGAAGCCATTGCCGGTTCGGAAGATTTGTTTGCGCAGCTCATGAATAAACAGGCGCAACGCCTCGGCATGAAAAATACCAATTTTGTAAACGCGACCGGCTTGCCCAACCCGCAACACTATTCAACCGCGACCGATTTAATGCTGCTGGCAAATGCGTTGATGCGTGATTTTCCGAGCGAGGTAGGCTACTACAAAGAGCGTGAATTCACACATAATAAAATCACCCAGCCCAACCGCAATCGCCTGCTTTTTTTGGACCCCACCGTGGATGGTTTAAAAACCGGCCACACTGAAGCCGCCGGCTATTGTCTGATCGCGACCGCGAAGCGCGGCGAGCGCCGGCTGATTTCAGTCGTGCTTGGTACCGTCTCGGACGCGGCTCGCACCCAGGAAAGTCAGAAGCTGCTTAATTTTGGCTATCAATTTTTTGATGCGCAAAAGCTCTACAAAAAAGGCGATGCCGTGGCCACGCCTGAAATTTTCAAAGGTACGCAAAACACCGTCAAGCTCGGCTTCGATCACGATATCTGGCTCACGTTGCCTAAGGATAAATTCACGGGCTTGAAAGCCACGCTGACCACTACCGAGCCACTGTTAGCCCCGTTGCGCGTTGGCGAAAAAGCAGGGATGATGAAGCTTGCGAAAGATGAAAAACTCATCGCTGAAATACCCGTTGTAACGCTCGAAGAAGTGCCCGCCGCCGGATTTTTAGGTCGTGGCTGGGATGCGATTCGATTGATGTTCAAAAAATAATTTAAAAGAAATAACTGAAAGAAAAATCATGAGTCAAGCTATGTGTCTGCCCACCGTGTTTCTCAATGGCCACTACATGCCACTGGCAGAGGCGCATATTTCGCCTCTTGATCGCGGCTTTATTTTTGGGGATGGGGTATATGAAGTGATTCCGTTTTACGACGGTCGCGCACTGCGCCTGACTGAACATTTGAAGCGCCTGCAGCGCAGTCTGGATGAGCTGGAAATCGCCAACCCTTACAGCATCGCGCAATGGGAAACCCATATTGGCGGACTCGTGACCCACAATAATGGCGGCAATATTGGGGTTTATATTCAAGTCACACGCGGCGTGGCGAAGCGGGATTTTCCGCCGCCGAAGGGGTTGACGCAGACTGTTTTTATGATGGCCAATCCACTGGCAACGCCTAAGCGCGAGGTTTATGAAAAAGGCATTTCCTGTGTTTCGCTTGACGATAATCGCTGGTTACGTTGCCACATTAAGGCCACCGCGCTGCTCGGCGCGGTGATGCTCAAACATCAATCAAACCAGGAAGGCGCGGACGAGGCGCTGCTGTTTCGCGATGGCTACCTGACAGAATCATCGGCCAGCAATATTGCTGCCGTCAAAAACGGCGTGATCCTGTGCCCGCCGCTGGATAATTTGATTTTGCCCGGCATCACCTATGAATTAATGATTGAGCTCGCGCAAAAAGCAGGCATGCCACTGCAAATTCGGCGCGTCTCGCGCCGCGAAGTCAACACCGCTGACGAGCTGTGGATCATGTCATCCACCAAAGAAGTGGTGCCGATCACCACGCTCGATAACAAGCCCGTTGGGCACGGCGAGCATAGCGGCAAACCGGGCCCCGTTTTCACCAAAATGTACGCCCTGTTTCAGGATTACAAACGCGGTTTGCAGCCGCTTGCTCACCACTAATATTGTCGGGAATTTTATATGGCAGCCGAACACCCCAAACTCATCGGCGAGGGCGAAGAAACCCTCTTGAGATTTCCCACAGCCTTTCCGATCAAGGCGATGGGCCGTATGGCTGATGGCGCAGCGCAAAGTAATTTTGCGCAAACCGTAATCGACATCGTGCTCAAACATGCGCCTGATCTTGATTCCAAACTGGTCGAAATGCGGCCTTCTAAAAATGGTAATTTTTTATCTGTCACCACCACTATCAACGCCACCTCAAAAAAACAGATTGATGATATTTATCGTGAGCTGTCCGCGCATCCGCTGGTATTGATGGCGCTGTAATCATCCCTAATTTAAGTTAAAAAATTTACGCTCCAAGCGCCGCATGCCTCCCGCAAACGCTCATTCCCCACCGCACTTGCCTCCACACTTGCCTCCCTACAGCGCGGTCATCAAGCATCTTGGCCTGATCGATTACGAGCCGACGTTACAGGCCATGCAAGTGAACAACCGCAGTCGCCATGTTGGCACTCTCGCCCACACCAATCCTCGCGATGAAATCTGGCTGCTGGAACATCCGCCGGTGTTTACGCAGGGCCTGGCAGGCAAGCCGGAACATGTGCTACAGCCCGGCAGTATTCCCGTGATCAAAGTCGAGCGCGGCGGACAAGTGACCTATCATGGACCTGGCCAATTGGTGGCGTATCTGTTACTCGATACCAGACAGCTAGCGGCTCATGGCTGCGGCGTCAAAGAGCTTGTGCGCAGAATCGAGCAATCACTGATCGATTTGCTTGCAGGATATGGCGTGGAAAGTTATCGCAAGGTCGGCATGCCGGGCGTGTATGTCAGGCAAAAAAATGCCGATGCCAAGATCGCTGCGGTGGGCCTGCGCATTGCCAATCACGCCACGTATCACGGGCTTGCACTGAATGTAGATATGGATTTAGCGCCCTTCGCGCGCATCAACCCCTGCGGATATGAGGGGCTGCAGGTAACGCAGATGCGCGACTGCGGCGTAGCAGATAAAATAGACGCCGTCGCCACCAAGCTTGCGCGACATTTGCAACATCAAATTTATCACCTGTAATTTAACCGGACACATCATGGCTGTTGATTTAAAAGCGGGCGTCAAAGAAAAGAGCGATGCAAAAACGGCTCGTATCCCGATCAAAATTATTCCGATTACCCTCGCGGATCGCCTCAAAAAACCGGCGTGGATTCGCGTCAAGGCAGGCTCGCCCTCCACGCGCTTTTACGAGATCAAACAAATCCTGCGCGATGCCAATCTGCACACCGTGTGCGAAGAAGCCTCATGCCCGAATATTGGCGAATGCTTCGGCAAAGGCACTGCTACTTTCATGATCATGGGCGATCTGTGCACCCGTCGCTGCCCGTTTTGCGATGTTGGCCATGGCCGCCCGCTGCCGCTGGACCTGGATGAGCCCCGCCATCTCGCCGAAACCATTGCCAAACTGAAATTGAAATACGTCGTCATCACCAGCGTGGATCGCGATGATTTACGCGACGGCGGTGCCGCCCATTTTGTAAACTGCATCCGCGAAACGCGTGCACTTTCACCCACTACCCGCATCGAAATTCTCACGCCAGATTTCCGTGGCCGCCTTGACCGCGCTCTCGGTATACTGCGTGAAGCGCCGCCGGATGTGATGAATCACAATCTCGAAACCGTTGCGCGGCTGTACAAACAAGCGCGCCCCGGCTCCGATTACGCGCATTCATTAAAGCTGCTCAAGGACTTCAAAACCGAACACCCACACGTCGCCACCAAGAGCGGTTTGATGGTCGGCCTCGGCGAAACCAATGAAGAAATTCTGGATGTCATGCGCGACCTGCGCGCACACGATGTCGATATGCTCACGATCGGTCAATACCTGCAGCCGTCAGGCGGACATTTATCGGTGCTGCGTTACGTCACCCCGGATGATTTCAATATGTTCGAAACCGAAGCCTACAAAATGGGCTTCGTGCACGCGGCCTGCGGGCCGATGGTGCGCTCGTCATACCACGCAGATCAGATGGCGCATGAGGCGGGGTTTGCGTAAAGCTGTCAATAAACCCTAGCATTGGCCGGGCTCATGGAGCATTTTTGCTCCAAAAAGCTCGTGGATAAACGGCCTTAGTGTGGTAATGTTGTGCTCTTCACTTTTACCTTAAAGAAAGAACGTGCCATGACCAAGGCCTTTGTATCCTTGCTTGCAGGCATTACCTTCGCGCTGGCTGGTTGCGCTTCTAATTCAACAGCGCTTTCAAACTCGGCTGCACCATCAACTCCACAAACGCAAATCTGTGTCGCTGCAAGCGAGCAGGATATTGCGGCACTGTTCGACCGCTGGAATCAATCTCTGCAAACCGGCGACCCTCTTAAGGTGGTTGCCAACTACGCCGAGAAATCTGTATTGCTGGCGACGGTCTCCAACAAACCGCGCATGACCCCGGCCGAGAAAGAAGATTACTTCCACCATTTTCTGGAAAATAAACCGATGGGCAAAATCGATTCACGCACCATCGAGATCGGCTGCAACACCGCCTTTGATGCGGGTCTCTACACATTCACGTTTGCGAAGACTGGCGCGATTGTGAAAGCGCGCTATACCTACACCTACAAATGGGATAACCGGCAATGGCTAATTACCAGCCATCATTCGTCTGCGATGCCAGAGAAGTTATAGCGCATCCATCACCGTCAACTTGAGCCTCGTCATGTGCACCCGCGATGTGCACATGACGAGGCCGGGCTTATCCGGGCCAAGTCGTAAAGTTATTTTGAAAACCCCACAAATTTTCAAAAAATTAAGGCCTTGTAATCAACTCAATCGCTGTTGCCCTGCCCCCAAGCGCGCAACGGATTGCAAGCGTTGCGCGCTGGTATTGAGTTGCGCGTTGGCCAACAGTGCCTGCGCCGCATCAATACCCATACCGGTAAGGTCGCCAGCCATACCTTACTGATAAGCAAGCGCCCCCAGTGCCGCATCGTTTGATGCCGACCACATGCGCATTTAGCGCGCTGTTCATGAGGTTCCAGCGTTTCAGTCTTGGGTTAGACAGCGTGCCTGATCGAAGCTATTGACGAGTGCGCTAAAGCTAAAGATTTTGATCTGGTTATCGCGCAGTCTATTGCGGCCACTGGGGTTGAAGGCAAGATCATCAAAGTTAATACCGCCGCCGAGCTACAAATGCGTACTTTCAAACAATAACTCTACAACCTCCACCAGCCGGCAACGACATAAGCAAGCGCCCGCGCTGATGCAGATCAACATCTTTAATGGATTCGCGCTTGTCATTTGCGCTAATCTGTTGCGGTTGTTCATATTCCTTATCGCTTATATACGCCGGAGCCCGCATGCAGGTTTTATCCATTCTACGTTTAGCTTTTTTCACCTTTGCGCTTGCTATATCGGCGGGAGCATTTGCTGATACCGCAACTGATGCCAGCATAGACGCTGACAAAAATATCGATCAAGACCCCAAAGCCGCTACTGATAAAAAAGATGTCGATAAAAAGAAATGGGATGTGAACCGTCCGCCGGGTAAGGCGGCGACGATTAAGCTTGACACCCGTACCGGCACTTGGATGACGGTGGATGTGAGTCCAGATGGCAGGCAGATCGTGTTTGATTTGCTGGGGGATTTGTATTTATTGCCGATTGAGGGCGGCGACGCGAAGGCGTTAACGCATTCGATCGCGTGGGAAATGCAGGCGCGGTTTTCACCTGACGGTAAACGGCTCACGTATATGTCGGATGCGGGCGGCGGCGACAATATTTGGACGATGAATGTCGATGGTACTGATGCACGTGAAATCAGCAAAGAAAAAATCCGCATGATGAATAACCCCGTTTGGCATCCAAACGGGCAGTACATTGCGGCGCGCAAACATTACGCCGGCACACGCTCACTAGGTTCTGGCGAAATTTGGCTCTTCCATGCGGGCGCAGCCAGTGAAGGCGTGCAACTAAACGAGAAGCCAAACTGGCAGAAGGATTTGGGCGAGCCCGCGTTCTCCCCCGATGGTCGTTATCTGTATTACTCGCAAGACACCACGCCGGGCAAAAATTTCGAATACAACAAAGATTCCAACAAGCATATCTACCAAATTTTCCGCCGCGACTTACAGGACGGTAAAACCAAAGCATTGGTCAGTGGCGCAGGTGGCGCGGTGCGTCCTACGCCTTCGCCCGATGGAAAATATTTGGCGTTTGTGCGACGGGTGCGCAACCAGTCAACCCTGTTTTTGAAAGATCTTCAAACCGGCATTGAAACGGTTGCTTGGTCGGGCCTAGAACGG
>JANYDB010000102.1 GCA_025359985.1 Burkholderiales bacterium
CGCGCAACCGGTTTCGGTATTGAGGTCAAGGTTGGCGATGAAACAACGTCTGCAGCTGAAAATGTGTTTGGCCTGCTGCTGCAATATCCCGCTTCAACCGGTCGCGTGATCGACTATCGACAGATTATTTTGAGTGCGCAAACCCGAGGCGCAGTGGTGGTAATGGCGGCTGATCTATTGAGCCTGGCCCTGCTTACACCGCCAGGAGAGCTCGGCGCAGATATTGCCGTGGGTACCACCCAACGCTTTGGCGTACCGATGGGTTTTGGTGGCCCGCATGCGGCCTATCTTGCCTGCAAGGATGCGTATAAACGTCAATTGCCGGGCCGTCTGGTGGGCGTATCCATCGACAATATGGGCAACCCGGCTTATCGCCTGACACTGCAAACCCGTGAGCAACATATTCGCCGCGAAAAAGCGACCAGCAATATTTGCACCGCCCAGGTATTGCTGGCGGTTATGGCCGGCATGTATGCCACCTATCACGGCCCCGCTGGATTGCGCCGCATAGCGACTTATGTAAACCGCGTAGCCGCCACGTTTGCAGAAGGCTTGCGTGAGCTGGGCTACACACTGGCGGACGAATCTTTTTTCGATACGGTCACCATTAACACTGGCGACAAAACCGCGCAAATTTTAACGCGCGCGCTGGCGCATGAAATCAATTTGCGCAAGGTCGATGCAAATACGATCTCGGTCGCGGTTGATGAAACCATTACCAGCGCAGATATTGAAAAGCTGTGGAGTGTGTTTGGCGCAGCTGACCACGCGCTGGCTTTCATTCCGATTGAAAAACGCGCGAAAGATTCATTGCCTGCCGCACTAATGAGGAGCTCAGCGTACCTCACGCATGCGGTGTTCAATCGCCATCATTCAGAAACCGACATGCTGCGCTATTTACGGAGTTTATCGGACAAGGATTTGGCACTTGACCGCACCATGATTCCACTCGGTTCCTGCACCATGAAGTTGAACGCGACGGCAGAAATGATTCCCGTCACATGGCCAGAATTTTCTAATATGCACCCGTTTGCGCCGGAAGATCAAAGCGAGGGCTATCGTGAAATGATCACCGATCTGGAACGCTCGCTGTGTGAAATCACCGGCTATGATGCGGTCTCACTGCAGCCCAATTCGGGCGCACAGGGCGAGTACGCTGGACTGCTTGCGATTCAGGCGTATCACCATTCGCGCGGTGAGGCACACCGCAATATCGTGCTGATCCCCAGCTCCGCGCATGGCACTAATCCTGCGTCAGCCCAGATGGTCGGCATGGAAGTTGTCGTCGTGGCTTGCGACTCAGCTGGCAATGTGGATGTGGCTGATTTAAGACATCACGCTGAGCTGCATAGTAAAAATCTGGCCGCGTTAATGGTGACCTATCCGTCCACGCACGGCGTATTTGAAGACGCGATTGTTGATATCTGCGAGCTGATTCATTCACACGGCGGTCAGGTTTATCTGGACGGCGCCAATATGAATGCAGTGGTCGGCGTGGCCAAGCCCGGCAAGTTCGGTGCGGATGTTTCGCATTTGAATTTGCATAAAACATTCTGCATTCCGCACGGCGGCGGCGGCCCCGGTGTCGGCCCGGTTGCGGTGCGCGCGCACCTGGCACCTTACCTGCCCTCGCGGCTCGGTATTGATACCAATAGCCCAGTAGGGCCAGTATCGGCAGCGCCATACGGTAGCGCCGGCATCCTCGCCATCTCATGGGCCTACATCGCGCTGATGGGCAGCGAGGGTCTTGAACAGGCAACCAAAGTTGCGATCCTGAACGCGAACTACATTGCCACGCGCCTTGCCCCGCACTACCCGATTTTATATTCCGGGCATAACGGCTTGATTGCGCATGAATGTATTCTCGATGCGCGTCCGCTTAAAGAAAAAAGCGGTGTGAGTGCAGAAGACATTGCGAAACGTCTGATCGATTATGGTTTTCATGCGCCGACCTTGTCGTTTCCGGTAGCGGGCACCTTGATGGTGGAACCAACCGAGAGTGAATCCAAGTGTGAGTTGGATCGGTTTATTGACGCGATGATTTCGATTCGCCACGAGATTCGCGCTATCGAGGAAGGCCGCTCAGATCGCGATGACAATCCGCTCAAAAATGCACCGCATACCGCACAGGTGATGATGGCTGAATCATGGGTTCATGATTACACCCGCGAAGTGGCCGCGTTTCCGCTTCCCAGCCTCAAGCAGACAAAGTACTGGCCGCCAGTCGGGCGCGTTGATAATATTTACGGCGATAAAAATGTATTTTGCAGTTGTCCGCCGTTATTAACTTATCAGGCAGAGAATGCGCAAGCAGCAGAGTAAAAAACGAAACCCTAGCATAGGCGAGGCGTTTGGAGCATTTTCCCGAATTCAAGTTCGAAAGACGACATGCGGTGGGCAGTTGAATGCTACCTCGTGAGGGGTTCTAAAGCCAAGACATTTGCGCGGGGTGTGGTTGTGTCGGTCTTGGATTCGGGTGAGTTGGGCTTGGGTTAACTTTCCCATACTTTGACCTTTGGGCAAATCAGGGCCTACTAACGCGAGATTTTCCGCAACAGACTTTTAGCACACAACGCTGGCTGACGATGGCGGCATAGTCATTTTTGGCGCCTACGCACGTCCGTACACATCCTGAAATCTGACGATATCATCCTCACCTAAATAAGCACCGCTTTGCACCTCGATCATGACCAGATCAATGAGGCCAGGATTGACCAAGCGGTGCTTGTGACCAGCGGGAATATAGGTCGACTCATTCGAGCGCAGGAATAACTCATTCTCGCCGTTCACGACCGTCGCTGCGCCACTTACAACGATCCAATGTTCGCTGCGATGGTGATGCATTTGCAGCGACAAGGAAGCACCTGGCTTGACTTCGATGCGTTTGATTTTGAAGCCGTCACCTTCTTCCAGAATTGAGTAAGTTCCCCATGGCCGATGCACCGTACGATGAATTTTATGCGCTTCGTGGCCTTCGGTTTTGAGTTTTGCATAAATCTGTTTAACGTCCTGCGCCCGATCGCGATGTGCAACCAGGATGGCGTCCGGCGTGTCAATAATAAGCAGATCATTGACACCCACTGCCCCGACGATCCTCTCATCGCAGCGAATATAACAATTGTGGCTGTCGTGAAGCACCGCTTTGCCTTCAATCCGATTACCGTTTTGATCTGCATGGGTCAGATCGCCCAGAGCATTCCACGAACCAATATCACTCCAGCCAATTTCACAGGGCACCACAGCTGCCTGCGTAGTTTTTTCCATGACGGCATAATCAATAGAAATATCTGGTGCAGTTACAAAGGTGTCCGCATCCAGTTCCAGTTGAAACAACCCGGGGCCTTCCACCGGGATTGATTTCTGCATACATAATTGCAATGCGCCCAAGATATCCGGACATACCCGTGCCATCTCACGAATCATGTTGCCGGCCGAGAAACAGAACATGCCTGAATTCCAGAGAAAATTTCCCGATGCCACATATTCTTTGGCGCGCGCCAAATCCGGTTTCTCAACGAAGCGAATGACCTCATTTCCCTTTGCTTCAATATAGCCATATCCGGTTTCCGGAGAGTCGGGCCGGATGCCGAAAGTCACAATTTTTCCGGCTGCGGCAAGCTCTGTGGCCCGCGCAACCGCTTCGGCAAACGCGGCCTGATCGGCGATCAGATGATCCGCCGCCAGCACCAGCAGGATCGCATCATCGCCATGCGCTGCGGCAGCGCGGATGGCGGCGGCGGCCACAGCAGGCGCGGTATTGCGGCCAAATGGTTCCAGCAAAAATGAACAGGCCAGCCTGCCAGCATTTACCACACGGTAATGATCCTGCGTCAGGAAAAGCAGCTCACGATTGGTCACGGTGATGACCTCAGCTACATTAGGCAAACCGGCACCACGCATGAACGCTTTTTGCAAAAGGCTTTGCCCATCGGCGAGTTTGATAAACGGCTTGGGATGCAACTCGCGCGAAACAGGCCAAAGCCTTGAGCCTGCGCCGCCACAGAGAATGACTGGGATAAGTTTCATTTTTTTGGCTAAATTGAGATCAAATTAAAGATTGCATTTTATAAAAAATGGCACGCCCGTTGATGCGTTGAACCAGCGTTACCACATCACTTGGGTTACATTGAATAGTAGAGATTTAATCGCCGATTAACGGTCCCGATAAATGTCTCTATCAATGCATCAGTCAGCATAACAGAAGAACTTTTTTAGATGGCATCAGCAGTACATTTTTGTACCTATCGGGTTGTGCGTTCGCCTGGTCGCGTTAATAATGCTGCTGCACGCTAAAATCAATCACTAAACTGAACAATAATTTACAAAACAGGATGAACGCCTTGCATAACCCTGACTCTGCCGTGGCGTCTGCGGCTCAATCGACGAATTATCTTGTGATACCGGATCCTCTAAAGTTATGCGATGTAGATGGGTCAGCCAATTTGCTGACCGACGCATTTTTCGGTGCGCCGCCGGTTACGATTTTGTTCCCTGCGCCGAGGCTTCGACAACAGGTGAAATTTTTTATGACCTGCAACTGTCGGTATGCATTGCGTTATGGTGAGGGTTACGCCACAACTGAAAAAGACGCTATTGCACTGTGGTTAACGCCTCGGCACGCCTCGCTCACCTGGCGGGGCATGTGGCGCACAGGAATGTTTGCAGCACCGCTTCGATATGGCGTGCGCACGACCTTGCGCCTGATCTCTTTCGCGCTGCAAATTGAAGCCATGCACCAACGCGTAGCGCCAATGCCCCATTATTATTTATTCATCGCGGGTGTAGCGCCGGGGCAACAAGGCAAAGGTGTAAATGCCGCCCTGTTGCGACCCATGCTGGCGCGAATGGACAATGAAAATATGCCCACCTATCTGGAAACCCAGAGTGTTGATAATGTGGCGCTTTACGAACAGCTTGGCTTTCGCGTAATGGAAAATAAGCCGCTGCAAGGGTTCGCTGATTTTCAGAATTGGGGCATGTTGAGGCTACCGAATCAAGGCGCGAATGATTGACAGACCAAATTAGTCTCTATATTAATTCCTATATTTATTCCTGTATCTATTCCCGTTTCGGAAGTCTAAAACTGATTTTTAGCAATCCCAAGCTGCTCAAAAGTCAAACACCAAAATAAAACGCTTGCAATTTGAGCCAAAGCTGTATAAAAATACAGATATGGAAAATTTAACGGTACGTCAGCAAGAAATTCTTGATTTCCTCAAGGAATGGATCGCCCAGCACAGCATGCCGCCTACGCGCGCGGAAATGTGTGGTGCACTGGGGTTTCGCTCACCAAACGCGGCTGAGGAACATCTGCGTGCGCTGGAGCGTAAAGGTGCTATTGAAATGATGCCAGGCTCGTCGCGCGGAATTCGTATTTTGACCGGTGAAGATGATGCGGCTAACGATGAAGAACACGGCCTGCCGCTCATTGGCAAAGTGGCTGCTGGCGCGCCGATTTTAGCGCAGGAACATGTGATGGGCCGCTATCCCGTCAGTCCGCTCATGTTCAAACCAAAAGCTGATTATTTATTGCGTGTCAGCGGCATGAGCATGAAGGATGTTGGCATCATGGATGGCGATTGGCTGGCGGTACATAAAACCAATCAGGCCCGCAATGGGCAGATTGTGGTGGCGCGCATCGAAGGCGATGCCACCGTAAAACGCCTCAAGCTCAAAGGCCATCACGCTTATTTGATCGCCGAGAATCCAGATTTTCTGCCGATCATTGTGGATCTGAATAAAGCTGAACTGGATATTGAAGGTTTAGTGGTCGGCGTAGTGCGCACGATCTAGTTTCAGTCACGCTCCAACTACGCCCCCACCACGCCCCATCCACGCCGTAGGCAATGGTGCTTGCCGCTTGCACACCAAGCTGTCGCTTACAATACCGACTTACGGATTCAGCAAGCGGAGACCCTTTTGGCAAAATTGTATTTTCGTTTCGCGGCGATGAACGCGGGTAAATCAACCTCTCTTTTGCAGGTTGCCTACAATTATGAAGAGCGCGAACAAAGTGTCGATCTTTATACGGCACAGGTCGATGATCGCTATGGCGTGGGCCGTGTTACCTCGCGGTTAGGGGTAACGCGTGAGACTAAGGTATTTAATGCCGCAACCGATTTTTCGGCGATCTATGCCGACCAGGTTCGCCCCTCATGCATCCTGATTGATGAAGCACAATTTTTAACTGAAGACCAGGTTGTGCAACTGCACCTGCTCGCGCACACCACCAAAACACCAATCATATGTTATGGCCTGCGCAGTGATTTTCAGGGCAAGCCATTCCCGGGCTCAATGGCTTTGCTTACGCTCGCTGATGATCTGGAAGAGATGAAAACGATTTGCAGATGCGGTCGTAAGGCAACCATGAATCTGCGTATGGATGAACATGGCCAACGCGTGACTGAAGGCGCACAAGTTGCGATCGGCGGCAATGCGCGTTATGAAGCCGTTTGTCCACGGCGTTTTTATACCGGCGAGTGCGGATAAATCATTGACAGACGGCGAACAAAATTAGGTGTACAGTCGAATCAATTGCTGCGTTTATCTATCCATTCGGTGGATCGCAAAAAGCAGTTAGAAATGAATCTGCGTTGAACTATAAATCACCTGCCACCATGCCACGTCAACCAGTGGTGTCCAAGCCTACTGCTGAGACTCCACCGCCTGCTACTGAGGCAACGGAGGCCACCGACGATTCATTGTGGACAGCCAACGAAGTGCGAATACTGCGCGACCTCGCCAAGCACCACGCTTCGCTGGCCATGCTGGCTTATCACATTGGCAGAAGCGAGGAAGATATTGCGCAAAAAGCCGCGTCGATCAATCTTTCGTTAATCCCGTCAACAAAATCCAACCGGATTTTTCGTAAACGCATTACTTAGCGGTGGGTTCTGTACAGGCATTCATTTTGGCGGAGCTTATAATCGCGCCCCCCAGCTAGCTGCCCGGCGCTCAGCGGATTATTCTGCCCGCTGCCCCGATTGCACCACCCATCCGGCAATCGCTTCCAGTAAAAAATCAACTTCACCAATTGTCGGCAGTACCTGAAATGTCATGTCGTGACAGCTGCTCGCCGCCGCTACCAACTGCGGTAAATCTTTTTTTACATGGCTGCCGCGTGCGAAAAATATTGGCGCGACCACCACCTCTGTCACGCCGGCCTGCGCCAACTGTGCAACCACCGCATCAAAGTCCGGCTGCGCCGGTGCCAGATAGGCAAGCGCTATCGCCATCTCGGGTGCTTTCTCCGCCACCCTATCCTGCAAAGTCACGAATGGCCGCGCCCACTCGGGGTCAGGTGAGCCGTGACAAAACAATAGTAACGCGCGCTTGCGTGGTGATGAAGGCATGATCGGCATCGATGATTATAAGAATTTTCATGATAACGGAACCAGGTGAAGCGGTGAATATACTGATGCACTTTATCAGGTGCTTGAGCGCAGCCCATTGCCCCCACCAGCGCCAGGAGTGAGTTGAAACCGCACATGTAGCCATGATTTTTACCCTCACCGGCAGCGGCGGCCTTTCATGACGACTTCCAATACGTTATTCTTCATTGCGGTTTTCACGATTTTGCTTTCGTCACGTACTCAATAAAAAATCACAGATACAAAGTTTGTCGTCGTCAAAGTACTGCCAGTGAAAATTAGTGACGGTTATTACCGCGCCATGAGCACAGCCGTTTTCTCACCCCATTCTAAAAAAATCCCGGATGTTGCCATATTATTTCCCCGCATCTTCTACCAAGCCTCAACAAAGGCTATACCAGCGAGGCGCGATCTATATCGCTTTCTGGATCGCCGTAGGTCTGCTACTGGCGATTGCGCAACTGCAAATTTACGTTCGCAGCGGCGGTCAACATTTGTGGGAGCCGTTCCTGTGGGAGCTCAGCAGCGTCACTGCCGTCGCTGCTTTGATGCCGCTGATTTATCGCTGGATCAGCTTTGCCGACACATGCAACTGGAATAAGCTGCAGTTAAGTGCCACCCATATTGCGATGGCGTGTGGATTTTCCATGGCGCATGTCGGTCTGATGTATGGGATCAGGTTTCTGGTTTACTTTTTGATTGATGTACGCTATCAACCGGGCTCGCTACTTTCAATCATTGGCTACGAAGCGCCGAAGGATTTTGTTACTTACACATTGCTCGCTGGCATTTGCTACGGCGTGATATTAATGCAACGTGAACAACGTCGTCAGCGGCGCGTTGTTGAAATGGAGGCTGAGCTGTTGCAGGCGCGCTTAGCCACGCTGCAAAATCAATTACAACCCCATTTTTTATTTAACACGCTTAATTTGGTGTCCGCGTTAATGGCGGAGGATGTCGAGCGCGCCGACACGGTGCTGGTGAGCCTCGGTGACTTGCTCCGCAGCACCTTGGCGCTGTCTAACCGCACTTCGCACACGCTTAAGGAAGAGTTGCATATTCTTGAGCCCTACTTGGCGATTATGGAGGCCCGGTTTGGCCAGCGACTAACGGTAAAGATTGATTGTGACGAAGCCGCCCAGGTGTGCATGATTCCCTGCCTGTTACTACTGCCGCTCATTGAAAACGCGGTACACCATGGCGTAGAAAAAACCACCTCGTTATCCAGCATCAAAGTCTTAGGCCGTCTTGATGGTGACGCCTTAAGGTTAACGGTTAGCGCAAATGTCGGCGCGCTGGAGCGCGACACGCGTGAGGGTGGCATCGGCCTCGCCAATACTCGCGCCCGGCTAAACCAGATTTACGAAGGTTCTGCCACTCGCGCCACCATTGCGCTCATACCGCTTCAACCACAAGGTGTCGAAGTCGTGATCAATCTACCCATCATTAGCGAAAGTTAATGCGCATACTGATCGCGGAGGATGAACCAGCGGCACGCCGCAAGCTCGCTCGTCTACTCTCTACTGAACCTGGAGTGGTACTGGTTGCGGAAGCTGAAAATGGCGATCATGCGCTTGAGTTGGCGACCACCTTTCGGCCTGAGGTCAGCTTCCTTGATATTCAAATGCCGGGCCTGTCAGGGCTGGAAGTAGCGCAACGAATTTCCGCGTTTTCGTTAGCCGTATTCATCACGGCCTTCAGTGAACATGCGACTCAAGCGTTTGATCTGAATGCGGTTGACTATTTACTCAAGCCCTACGCGCGCGACCGGCTGCGTGCAACGCTAGACCGCGTTCGCCAGCGGCTGATCACAGAGATGCCTGGTGAGCAACAGCGACGTTTGGCACTAGCGCTCGCGCTAATTAAGCCTGCAGTCGCCTCATCCCATGACATGCGTTTTTTTGCACTGCGTGAAAATGGTCAGACCAAACCCATTCTGCTCGATTCAGTACGATGGATTGAGACTGAAGATAATTATTGTCGATTGCATTTTGATCGTGAAACATCGCTGCAGCGGATGACGCTCATCCAGTTTCTGCATCACGCGAATCTTTCAGGCGCAAACAGATTCGTCCGCGTTCACCGGTCGAGCGCCGTCAATATGCAGCATCTCCAGAATATCTCTCCCCTGACAAATGGTGATGCACTGATCACCTTAAAAAGTGGCGAGCAAGTTAGGCTCAGTCGGCGGTATCGACAAGCACTGCTTGCCAGCATGGGGCGCTAGCCGTTAACGTCACATTGGCATTTGTCAGCCGCAATCACTAATTTGGCATAGCCATCCTCCGCTTACCCCGGATTAGAAACTACTCACCACATAATGGCTGCGCAGATTATGAATTTTTCATAAACTCGGATTTTTCCTGCGATGACGACCATGAATACGCCTTGTCTTGCAACAAATTCACGCCGATTGGATCTCGACTGGATTCGCATAATCGCGTTTGCTCTACTGATTTTTTACCACGTCGGCATGTATTACGTCACTTGGGATTGGCATGTAAAAAGCCCTTATGCGTCAGATTTTCTTGAGCCACTCATGCAGCTCACCAGTCCCTGGCGGCTTGCGCTGCTATTCCTCGTTTCTGGCGCTGCCACCCGTTATATTTCAGACAAGCTTTCCACCCGTCAGCTTATAAAGTCGCGTTCCTCGCGGCTATTAATTCCTTTGATATTT
>JANYDB010000122.1 GCA_025359985.1 Burkholderiales bacterium
CAATCGCCACAAAAAATATTTTTTGTTTCGACGCCGCTACCGCAAGCGGGGCATTGGATCAATAGGGTCGCGCCAGTCTGCGCGGTTTGTGGTGTTGCAGTTTGTTGTAACTGTGATGTCAGTTTTTTCAATGTTTCCGGATCGCGCGAGGCTTCGTTGAGGTTAGTCAGCGCCGCATGACGCTCTAAATCGGCACGTGAGGCGGGCGCAAAAATGCTGGCTTGATTGAGCGCAAATTCTTTGAGCCTCAACGTCATGGTTTCAGTAAAGTTCGTATCGCCTGCCATTGCCAAAATATGCCGCGCAGAATCTTTGCCGAGGTGGTTGAGGTAAGGTGTGGCACACCAAAGTCGACACGTTATTGATTTAATTTTAATGACATTGGTCGAAGAACGAATAGTGTCATTTAGCTAGTTTCTGTGGTCGAACCGGGCTGTCACGTATTGGCCATAAACTCAGCCGTTATTGAGCTTGGCTCTCGCTGAGAATATTAGCAATAACCCTAATCCACTAATCGTTGCTGCAGAAATACCAAAGAACATATTTTTTATTTTGAATGGGTTTGGCAGATTTAACTGGCGATCACTGAATGAATAGTCGAATGACGTGGAGGTTATTGATTGGCGTTTGAAGTTAGTGAACTAATTAAATATTGGCTTTAATTTAGCTTGGTGCGTAATCAAAAACGGTTCAATACCGAAAAAAAACACCGCGCTAAAACAGGCGCGGTGTTTTTGGAATACAGGTCAATATTTACTTTGGCAAGACGGGCCGCTCAAATTTTTCATCGCTAGTCAATGTCTGCAAGAAAGCCACCACTTTTTTGATCTCACCATCGGTCATATTGGTTTTCACCAGCAGCGGCGATTTGTTTGGATCATCATTACCGCCGTTGGCCATATATTTCACGGCCTCTTCCAAGCTGGCAACACTGCCGTCGTGGAAGTACGGATTGGAGATACCGATCGAGCGTAATGTTGGCACTTTGAACGCGCTGGTATCTTCCACTTTTTTGCTGACGTTGAAGCGACCCAGATCCTTTTTCTCCTTATTGGCTTCAAGGCCGATATTGTAAAACTCGCTGTTCGAGTACACACCCGGTGTATGACAAATCACGCAGCGGCCTTTACCTATGAATAATTCAAAGCCTTCTTTAGCGTCGGCGCTCACTGCTTTGGTGTCCCCTTTTTCATGGCGATCCCAGGGTGAATCACCGCTTATAATGGTATGCAGATAAGTAGCAATAGCTTTGGCAACATTATCCGGATTAGGTGGCGCACCAAACACCGACTGAAACTGTGTGGCGTAACCGGGAATGGCGGCGAGTACGGCTGAAACTTTAACCGGATCACCGCCAATCTGGCCCTTCCACGCGGCGCCAACATTACCTTCTAGCGTAGCGGCACGGCCATCCCAATACCATGATTTCAGATAGCCCACGTTGTACATCGTCGGGGTATGGCGCACATTTATGGAGCCGTCGGATTTCTTAGATAACTTATTGCCATCCGCCCAGCCAAGGTGACGGTAATGACAGCTTTCGCATGACATTTCGCCGGTGCCGGACATGCGCTTATCAAAAAACAATTGTTTGCCGAGCGCCACTTTTTCAGTTGTGATCGGGTTTTCTGCCGTGCCCGCTGGCACCGGTAGTTGAGATAGACGTGGGCTTGCTGATGCGTTGATGCTGGAAGCGCCGGTGTCGTTTTGCGTGCAGGCCATAAGCGTCGCCACGCCCACTGCCGAAATAGATGCAATGGCGAAGGCCGCAATAAAATTTTGTTTCATGAAATTCCCCTTTTTTGTAATATCTATCTACGCAAAATAGCGCGGGTGGCACAAGTAATGCGAGTGGCAAAAGTGAAAGGCAACGTCTTGAAATGGTTTGCCGCAAAGCCTGCTACGCGAACTTTTGTAAGGTAGGTGTATTTGCTGATTGGCAATCTTCTTATTTTTTTACCGGCATAGCGCTTGGAGCTGCAGGTTTAGAAAGTGCTGACGCAGGCGTTATTGCAGATGCTGGCACCATTGCTGGCACTACCGCAGGCACTAACACCACCACAATCGGCGTCGGCTTCGGCACGGGCTTACCGGTTTTTTTCATATTGCCCTGAAAGTTAGTAACGGCTTTGTCTTCATAGCGAGCCAGATCCAGCTTTCCCTTATCAACATCAGCCTTGGCTTTATCAGCCGCCGCCTTATCTTTTTCGGCTTTGACTGCGGCGGCTACCGGATCCAACGGCGGCGGCGGCGGGATTTTAGCAATTACCCCTGAGGTAAATAGGGCGAGTGCGGCCACCAGCAAATACGATTTCATGTTCATCAAATTTTCTCCAGAATCCGATCGGCTATTGTTGCGTCTAATCATCGCCTGCAGCCGGCTGTGCCGCGCCCATTGCAGCGCCTGCACGTCTGCCTGACTGTACTTCTTCCAGCCACAACGCATGGTGTTCTCTGGCCCAGGTCTCATCGACAGAGCCGGTTTTCATGCCCTGCAATGCGCCTTCAGTGCCGATCGTACCAATGTAAATATGGCCCAATGAGGCGGCGATAAACAATGTGCTCAAAATTGCATGGACAAGGTTGGCATCGGTCATCAGCTCACGTGTTGCGTTCCAGTTTGGGAACAGCATAATCACACCCGAAGTACTCACCGCAATACCGAGCATTACGATACTTAACCAGAACCAGATTTTTTCACCCGCATTGAAACGACCGGATGGCACATGATGGCCCGACATCAGCCCACCCAATTTAGCCAGCCACACCAAATCACGGCTCTGGAAAATATTGTCTTTGACATACAGAATAAAAAACACGACCAGCGAAAATGTAAACAGGGGCCCGACAAAGTTATGAACATTCTTGCCGATCGTTGTCAGGAACGCGAAGCTGGACGCACCAATAACTGGCATCAGCACATGTTTACCAAACAGGATCGTGAGGCCCGTCAGCGCGAGCGCAATAAATGAAAATGCGAGCGTCCAGTGCACCATGCGTTCAGCGCTATTGAAGCGCTCTATAAGCCGACCCGTTGGCTTGTCGTGCAACCTGAATGGGCCTTTGATCGCAAAGAAAATAAGCAGAATTGTCGGCATTACCAGCAAAATAATACCGCCATAAAATGTCACCGGCCCATTGCGCATGGTGCGCCACCATTGGCCCTGATCCTGCTCCAACACATTGGCTTCATGACCTGGCACCGAGGCGTATTGTGGAACGCTTTGCACTTTGTCCCACGGTTGCGGAACATTCCAGCCGGGCTTGGCGGTACTGCCAGGCAGAAGTACCGGTGCCGCCAATACGGCTGGTTGGGCCGCGGGGTTTGCAGGTTCTGACGCTACATTCACGGCGGCAGTTGGTGCAACAACAGCGGCGGGAGCGGGGGCAGCATTGACTGCAGCGGGCGGCGCAACAACGGCTGGTGCTTGCGCGATGGCTTGGGTAAGGCCTGCAAAAAACGCCAGAACAAGTGTTGCCAGCCATTTCCCATTATTGGATTTCATTGATTCATCCTCCGTCATAAGTACAAAAATTCAAACGTTGATTTATGCGTAACAAGTGGTGCAGCAAACTACTTTCCATTGATTTTGACGGATTCATTTTGCGACCCGTTGCGTTGCGCGAGACTGGCTTCCCACTTGGCTTTATCGCCTTTGAATTTATCGCCATCGTAAGCGTGCGTATCCAGTTTTTTGGCATACACCTTTTCAGTTTTAGCTTTCTGATCGATCTCGCCGCAGGCCGAAAGACCTAGCATTGCACCCAGCACAAGACCGCCAAACACTAGCACAGTCGCTCGTTTCGAGCCATTTGCCTGGCTGTATTGTGGCTGCTGGGTAGGCCTGATCTTGGTGTTCATGATTTTACCTGCGCGGTTGCCGACATTTTTTTATCGCCACGTTCGTAAGCCATCGCCCAGCCCCACACCTCTTCGCCTTTGCCACGGCGTTGCACACGCTGCTGATAGATCGATTTAATCACTTCACCATCTCCAGCCAGGAGTGCTTTGGTCGAACACATTTCGGCACAAATAGGCAGCTTGCCTTCGGCCAGGCGATTACGACCGTATTTCTTAAATTCTTCGGCGGTGTTGTTATCCTCAGGGCCACCGGCACAGAAAGTACATTTATCCATCTTGCCGCGCAGGCCAAAGGCACCCGCTTGCGGAAATTGTGGTGCGCCAAATGGGCATGCGTAGAAGCAATATCCACAGCCGATGCAAAGGTCTTTGTCGTGCAGCACCACGCCCTCGTCAGTCTTGTAAAAACAATCGACTGGACAAACCGCCATGCACGGTGCATCGCTGCAATGCATACAGGCAACCGAAATGGAACGCTCACCGGGCTTGCCGTCGTTAACCGTGACGAGCCGCCGACGGTTTACGCCCCACGGCACCTCGTGCTCGTTTTTACAGGCCGTAGAGCAGCCATTGCATTCGATGCAGCGTTCCGCATCGCAGATAAATTTCATTCTTGCCATGATTATTTCCTTTATCCGTGTCGGTTATGCTGCGGCAACTTGACACACGGTTGTTTTGGTTTCCTGCATCATCGTCACACTGTCATAACCATAAGTGGTAATGGTGTTAACGGCTTCGCCCCTCACGATCGGCGCGGCACCTTCGGGATACTTGTTCAGCAAATCTTTACCTTGCCACCATCCTGCAAAGTGGAACGGAATAAAGGTCGTGCCCGAGGCCACGCGTTCAGTGAGCAACGATTTCACTTTAATCCTGCCGCCGGTTGGTGAGGATACCCACACATACTCATTATTTTTGATGCCACGTGCTTCAGCATCTTTAGGATTGATCTCGACAAAATTTTCCTGCTGCAATTCAGCCAGCCACGGATTCGAACGAGTCTCATCACCACCGCCCTCGTATTCCACGAGGCGGCCAGAAGTCAGGATCAGCGGGAAATTTTTACTCACATCTTTGTTTTTTTCCTGCGCTGATTTGTACAAAGTCGGCAAACGCCAGAAGGTTTTTTTATCGTCATGGCTGGGATATTTGGCCACCAGATCCGGGCGCGATGAATAAATCGGCTCGCGATGCATCGGCACCGGATCCGGAAAATTCCACACCACGGCCCGCGCTTTGGCATTACCAAACGGATGACAGCCGTGATTTTGCATTACCACACGCTGAATCCCGCCGGATAAATCGGTCTTCCAATTTTTTCCCTCAGCAGCTTTTTGTTCATCCGGTGTCAGTTCACTCCACCAACCCAGTTTTTTGAGCAGCACATGATCAAACTCGGGATAGCCAGTTGTAATATCTGCGCCTAAGGAATGCGAGCCATCTTCGGCGAGCAACGAAGTACCCTCACGCTCCACCCCAAAATTAGCGCGGAAATTACCGCCACCTTCCATCACGTTCTTGCTGGTGTCATAGAGATTGGGCGAGCCGGGGTGCTTCAGTGCAGCCGTGCCATAACAAGGCCATGGCAGTCCGAAATAATCACCGTTCAGGTTGTAACCAGTTTCCTTGTCGATTACATCTTTGGTGCATCGCAGCGTTTTCACATCAAACGCATCCATATTACGCATATGGGCTTTCAGGCGCTCCGGGCTTTGGCCGGTGTAGCCAATCGTCCAGGTGCCGCGATTAATTTCGCGCAGAATGTCTTCTATCACCGGCTCTTCACCTTGCTTCGTGGTAATGACCTGAATGTTTTGTATGCCATTGCGCTTGCCCACCAATTGATCCGCAAAACCAAATTTTTTGGCAAACTGATACATGATGGCGTGATCAGGACGCGACTCAAATAAAGGCTCAATCACTTTCTCGCGCCATTGCAACGAACGGTTTGATGCCGTAGCAGATCCAACACATTCAAACTGGGTTGAGGCCGGCAGCAGATACACTCCATCCTGACGATCCGGCATCGCGGCAGATGCCGTGGGATAGGGATCGATGATCACCATCAGGTCAATTTTTTCCATTGCAGTTTTCATCTCCAGGCCGCGAGTTTGCGAGTTCGGCGCATGCCCCCAATAAATCACTGCTTTGAGATTGGACTCCTGATCAATCAATTCATTTTTTTCGAGCACGCCATCGATCCAGCGCGAAACAGTCATGCCCGGCTTTTCCATCATCACTTTAGAGGCAAATCGACCTTTCAAATAGTCGTAATCGATATTCCAGACCTTAGCCCAATGCTTCCATGCACCTTCAGCAACACCATAGTAGCCGGGCAATGAATCCGGGTTTGGGCCCACATCAGTCGCGCCTTGAACATTATCGTGCCCCCGGAAAATATTGGTGCCGCCGCCACTCACACCGACGTTGCCCAGTGCTAATTGCAGAATGCACGACATACGCACCATGGCATTGCCAATCGTGTGCTGGGTTTGGCCCATACACCAGACCACTGTTGAGGGGCGATTATTTGCCATCGTTTCGGCAGCTGCATAGACCTCAGCCTCGGGCACACCACAGGCTTCTTCAACGGTCTTGGGATCCCACTTTTTCATGACCTCGGCTTGGATTTTATCCATGCCATAAACACGATCGTTCAGGTATTTTTTATCTTCCCAGCCGTTATTGAAGATGTGCCACAACATCCCGTAAATGAACGGAATATCAGAGCCGGAACGAAGGCGAATATATTGATCCGCTTTTGCTGCCGTGCGTGTGAAACGTGGATCTACCACGATCATTTTTGCGCCGCCTTCTTTCGCGTGCAGCATATGCAGTAACGAAACCGGATGCGCTTCGGCTGCGTTCGAGCCGATATACATCGCGCACTTGGTCGCCTGCATGTCGTTGTAGGAGTTGGTCATTGCGCCATAACCCCAGGTGTTCGCCACTCCCGCTACCGTGGTTGAGTGGCAAATACGCGCTTGGTGATCGCAGTTGTTGCTACCAAATAAAGAAACAAATTTACGCAGCAGATAGGATTGCTCGTTGTTATGTTTGGAAGAACCAATCCAGTAAACTGAATCCGGGCCACTATCGGCACGAATCTTTAAAAGCTTGTCACCGATTTCGGTATAGGCCTCGTCCCAAGTAATACGTTTGTATTTACCGTTGACTAATTTCATCGGGTATTTAAGCCGATATTCACCGTGACCATGTTCACGCAGCGCAGCACCTTTGGCGCAATGCGCACCCAGATTAATTGGCGAATCAAATACCGGGTTTTGACGAACCCATACCCCGTTTTCCACCACCGCATCAGTCGCACAACCAACTGAGCAATGGGTACACACGGTACGTTTTATTTCAACGATACCGGCCGCACCGGGTGCTGCAGCCGTTGCTGCATCGGCTTTTTTCATCATCGAAAACGGCAGGCTCGAAGCGAAAGCGCCCGCACCCGCCACCATTCCCGAGCGTTTCAGAAATGCGCGACGGTCAACTGTGCCCATGACTTGATTGAAGGCGGCAGTCCCTCCCGACATGAGGTTTGTTGGCAACGCATGATGAGTCGTGCGGGAAGATTTTTTGGTCAGTAGCATGATGTTCGCCTCGTCCTTGATTTATCGGGAACTGGATTAAATCCGTGTGGTGTCGTAGTACTGCGCGATATGCTCAGACAGGTGATATCCCCTGATTTTTTTCCGCCCGCTATCGACGGCATCATTCTGGGCGACTTCAATAGCCGCTTTCGCTTTAGCTTTACCTTCACCTACCGCCACTGCAACCGCAGCCACCGCGGCACTGGCCGCGCTCAGTGTTGTGCCCAACAAAAAATTTCTGCGCAAACGCGATGGCTCGTTGATAGCGGGTTTTTCGCTGGCGAGCTGGTCTTCGGCTGGCATGGTGGCTTCAAGATGATTCATGGTTGTCTCCGGTTTTTTAATCAATTTCAAATGCGGCTATTTCAATCTCAAAAAAAGCTGCTGCAAACGCGGCCACATGCTGATAGTAGTTCGATCTTTCAAAGTCGTGTACTGCACTGCAGCATTTCAGCACCCAGGGCTTAAGATGTTGCATAAAAAAAGTTTTCTGCTGCGCAATGGACGCGGGTGTATCCGACAAATCACCCAAAATCAGCGCGCGCATGACATCACACAACGCAGCAATATGGTCTTCTGATTCATGCGCTGATGCATCGCGCGCAAAACCCAATTTTACCAAATCAGTCCGTAACTCAGCCAGTGGCTTTTCCATCATAAAACCGGCTATATAAAACGAGCCATAAACCATCACCGGTGGTCGACCCACCCCCACAAACACGGCTTGATATTCATCGACTACCGCATCATGTGAAACCACATTGGATGCGTTTGCCAACGCACGCCATGCCTTTACAAAACTTTCGGACGCTTCGGATTTTTCATCATCAACGGGCTCGTTGGCGATGACGATGGATTGCAGCAGGCGATCATCGGGGGCACGATAAAACAGGCTGGCCAACAGCGCATAAAAATCAGCGCGCACCTGATCCTCGACACTGACCAGACGGGGTGCTGCAAAGTTAACGGCAGCTATTTCAGCATGCATCAGTCAGCGCTCTTTCCGGTCAGGATGGAATATTCTTTTTTATTCGACATCATGTCTACCACGCGGCAATCAGCACACATTTTCAGGCGGTTCAATTGTGCCTTGTCCGCAAACATCGAATGTCCGGTTAATTTACTGAGCATGGTATCAATCATCAGTTTAGTACCCATGGCTTTACCGCAGGAAATACAATCAAACGGTGCAGACTCATTCAGCACGACTTCGCGCTTGCGCTGCTCGGTGAGCAATAAACGCGGCGTGAGCGTGATCGCATTTTCAGGACAGGTGCTTGCGCATAACCCGCACTGCACACAATTTCGTTCTAAGAATTTAAGTCGTGGATAATCTGCGCCATCCATCAAGGCCGATTCCGGGCATGCACCTGCGCAGGCCAGACACAGCGTGCATTTGTCAACGTCGACATTAACGCGGCCGAATAAGCTATCAGGTGGCAGCGGAATTTCCAGCGGCTTGAGCTTCGCTTCTTTTAGCAAATGCTCGATCACGAATTCAAGCGTGCCTCGTTTATCACTGCCCAGATGGAAAGTAGCCGGTTTGGTCACCGTTTCTGGCTGGGTCTGTGCCATTGCGCCTTCCAGCGATAGTGCAGTATTCGCTTCATCCGCCCTGATCCAGGAAAAATGTGTACCCGCATAACCCAATTGATTCAGGATGGTATTGCCTAGTTTCATCTCACGCCGTAAGGCTATCGCATACTCGGGCGCTTCGGATCCCGCCGATAATATTGTTACACCAGCTGCGCCATAGGCGATTGCGCCTAAAAGCAGGTCGAGGCCAGTTGACGCCACATGCCAGGCTTCAAGCGGCAATACATGGGCTGGTAGACCGGGCGCCAGGCCAGCGAGCGCGGCGCGGCCATCGGTTGCGTTATGAATCAGCAGTACCGGTCGCGGCAACACCGCATTACTGGTATTCGCCAGCCGGTAAGCATTCAGCATTGCACGCATCTGCGCGCCACGATCCGGCACGCGTGGATATTGATAAGTCATCGCGCCTGAAGGGCATACCGTGGCACAAGCGCCACAACCCATGCACAGATGCGGATCAACTTTAATCTTGTCACCCGCTGAAGAGATCGCTTGGGTTGAACAAATCTCGATACATTGATTGCAACCGGATTTTTTACTGCGGCTATGGGCGCAGAGAGATTCCTTGTAAGCAAAAAATTTTGGCTTTTCAAATTCACCGATCATGCCCGGCAGCGCTGCCAATGCATTCGCCATGGCTGCGTTATTCGTCATGTTAGCCGCATCAGCCACATCATCAGCCACGAAAAAATAACCTTGAGGCGGCTGGTGCATTTTAAACCATTCGCTTGAGGATAAATCCAGGACCAGATCGAACGCAGCGACCTGCAATGCCCCCATCACCGGCTGCCACTGAAGTTCGAACGCGCCAAAATATCCGCTTAACGCAACGCACGCACCAACCACGGTTTCAATACGATTTAAATCAACATCGGAAAAAACCGGCGCTGGCGTATCGCCAAACCACAGCACGGCAATCGACAGATGGTGGTCCGCATCCGTCGCCGCCAATAACTGCTCTACCGCATGCGCCACGCGTGCATCGCTGCCGAGAATAAGTAATCTTCCCGCTGATTGGTAGCTAACACTGGTAATGGGTGCAAAGGCGGGCAGCTTATGCAAGGCATTGAGGGCGGCCAATTTAGATTGGAAAAGAGAAATTGCATTTGCGGGTGACGCAGCCGTTGGCGGATTTGACCAACCCTGCAACCCAGCAGGAAACGCAGGTAAAGTCGTGTTATTACCTACGGCAATACCCGGATTTGATGAATAATTCGAATCGCTGGCCGTATTCGGTGTTGCCGCAGCAACAATGGCCAGCTCGCGACGGTCGCGATTAATAGTGCACTCCTCCAGAGCTAATGCTAGTCCACATTTCAATATAACTTCCCTGCTTTTGAGATGTCACTTTATCTACATTACCGAACACGTTGTGACTAGCTATAAAGCACTTATATTGGATGCTGAAAGTATACTTTCATAATATTTTCATTATTCATTATTGAGACCCAATGTAAAGCGCAACCATCAATTATTGCTGAACATTTACGCACGATGCTTGTTACTTATTTTTGCGGATACAAATTGTTCTCATCTTGTCCTGTCACGAATAGTTTGTCTGACTGCTCACCAGCAGAAGGTGGCTTGGACAGATCAGTGGCTCCAGGAACATCGTCAACGGTTATAGCGGGCGTTTGCGATGTTGTCACGATAGTCGGTTCTGTTGTTTCGTCGTTTTTATTTTCGTTATCAAAAAGTCCCAAAGATTTTGCCTGGTGCATCATCCGCAACATCGCCGGCGGAATCGGGTCTGGCTTGCCGTAATCGTCAATATAAATATCGAGGCCGTCCATGATGTTGTAGTGTGGATCGGTAAACAATTTTTTCATGGCCTGATTGCGCAGCGCAGGCGTCACATCGGCTTTCATAAACGGGGAAAAATCAGATTCCCCGGTGAGATGTTCGATAGACGGCAGCGGTTCTGAAAAATCTGCGTTATCCGACTTTGCATTAATCAAAGTTAGCTCTAGGTGAGCGTTTTCAGGCACTTTTGCCTCAAACACCCTTCCGTTGCTAGAGTTTGCGTTTACGTTTTTACTGTCAGCGGACGCATCGGCAATCGTATCGTTAATAAGCAACGGTGCAGCCGATTTCCCATTCGCATCGCTCTCCGCAATTGCCGCCTTGCGTCTTGACCAGCGAGACAAAAAAGATTCAGTCGACGATGTGCGTGGCTTGCCATCGTCAGCTTTCATCGCGACGCCTCAGGCTGGGATCAATAGGATTGCCGGTTATCGCGTCGGGGCTATCCTTGCGACCTTCTTTGCGCTGAAACGAGGCGGGACGAATGCGCTGTTTTTTTTGCGGTGGCTGATAATTCGCGTCAACCCATTCACGCAACGTTTCCAATAGTTCCCGCGGCATCGGCACACGGTCCACTTTTTCCTGCGCATCCATGCGCCGCGCGGCCTCGTTGTAGGACAGTGTAAGACTATGCGGAATGGCCTCCATATCCGCGTCGCTTGGCGCTTCGTCCAAACGCCAAATGACAAAAATCGCGGGTTCTGGCGCTTGAATATTGAGGTAATAGCCTTCGCCTTCATCGCGAAAAATACCCAGTTGTAATCCGGGATGCGCGATTCGTCGGGTGCCTGCCGCGCCGTTCAGAACAGCCGGTGCCAGCAGCATGCCCTCATCAGGCAGCACCTCAACCGCTCGCCACTGCAGCGGCTGCCAGCGGTTGTGCGTCGGGTATTGCTCCATGATTACGGTGACATTGAATCCGAGTGTTTGCATGAAGCGAATATACTACGATGCTGCAACGCTCAAGCATATTTGCTGCAGGACAATTTGGCGATTCGGATTTAGCTTTATCCTGTGTCATCGTGGCCTTCTCAGTGGAGTTGCGTCAACCCGGCGATTTTATTTTTGCTATTTATGTTTGTCATTCATGTCGAAAAAAATTATTCCCATTGCCCATGAGCGCTCGCTGCTTGTTCCTTCGCTCCGCAAATCAGGCCATGTGCAAACACCCGCGCAAACACTCGTGGACAAACGGCAGCGGCGCCTACACGACCTGCGCATTTCTGTCACCGACCGCTGTAATTTCCGTTGCACCTACTGTATGCCGAAGGAGGTTTTCGATCACGATTATGAATTTCTGCCGCAGGCCGAGTTGCTCACGTTTGAGGAAATCACGCGCATTGCCCGCATCGCGGTTGGCTTGGGTGTCACGAAAATCCGCCTTACGGGCGGTGAGCCGTTATTGCGCAAAGGCATTGAAAGCCTGATCGCCATGCTGCATGAAATTCCCGCCATTGATTTAACGCTCACCACCAACGGCTCCGCTTTGAAAGCCAAGGCCGCAGCGCTCAAAGCAGCTGGCCTGAAGCGCATCACCATTTCACTCGATTCGCTCGACGACGCCACCTTTCGCCGCATGAACGATGTTGATTTTCCGGTGGCTAAAGTGCTGGAGTCCATTGATGCCGCCGCTGCCGCCGGGCTCGCGCCAGTCAAGATCAACATGGTCGTCAAACGCGCTGTGAATGACCAAGATATTGTGAAAATGGCGCGACGCTTCAAAGGAACGGGCCATATCGTCCGCTTCATCGAATTCATGGATGTTGGTGCCACCAACGGCTGGCTGATGAACGATGTGATTCCTTCAGCGGAAATTATTCGGCAAATTAATCAAGTCTTCCCGCTGGAAATTGCAGATTCAAACTACCAAGGCGAAGTCGCTCAGCGCTGGCGCTATCAAGATGGCAGTGGTGAGATTGGTGTTATTTCAAGCGTCACTCACGCGTTCTGCGGAACCTGCACACGGGCCCGGCTATCCACACATGGCGGACTCTACACCTGCCTGTTCGCACAACAAGGCTACGATCTGAAAACGCTACTGCGTAGCGGAAAAACAGATAATGATATTCGTGATGCCATGGCCGCTATTTGGCAACATCGAAGCGATAATTATTCTGAAATCAGAACCGCCGAAACTCATGAAGCCGCCGGAAATTCTCATGCCCGCAAGGTCGAGATGAGTTTTATCGGGGGATGAATAGAAAGTTACTCCATTTATTTTTGCATGCTCAATTTCTATGTCGTTGTTACGTAATTTCATCTAGCTTATAAAGCGTATGTTGCGCTCTTGCCAACTCCAAACCTAACCCATAAAAAATTTTTGATCAACATCGCTCAATATGCACATTCCTGCCCTCCTCCAGTTTTTAAAAGAACTCAACGAAAACAATTCCCGCCCATGGTTTTTGCACAACAAACCGCACTACGACATTCTGCGCGAGGAGTTTATTGAGTTGGTGGGCGAAGTGGGCGCGAAGGTGGCTAAATTTGACCACGAGCTGGGCCCGTTTGAGCCAAAAAAAGCGGTGTTTCGAATTTATCGCGATGTGCGTTTTGCGAAAGATAAAAGCCCGTATAAAAATCATATCGGCGCGGTGCTGGGCGCGCGCACCACCGACAAGACTCGACCGGTTTACTACTTTCATGTTGACCACAAGGGCAATCTGCTAACGGCCTGTGGCATCTATATGGCCGAAGCCGTTGCACTAAAGAAGATTCGTGATTACATCGTCGCCGAACCGCAAAAATTCTTTAAGCTGCTCAAAAATAAACCCATCAACGATACGTTTGGAGGCCTGATTGAGCAAGACCGGATGACGCGGCCACCGAAAGGTTATGCGGCAGATTTGCCGCATATTAAATACATCAGGAATCGCCATTTTTTATGTGAAACCTCAACTAACCTGAATAAACGCGTGCCTAAAGATTTAGCCGGTGAAATTGCCAAAAGCTTTGAAGCGGCCAAGCCCCTGATGGTTTGGTTGAGGGATGCAGTGAAATAATTATTGACCTTGAAATAAACCATGAAAACTTTCGTCGCACTCATTCTACTCATTGCTCCCTGGCCAATTTTCGGCAGCATCGTCATGAGCCTGGGCCAGCCCAGTACCGTGGGCCTCGTGATCACTCTGGTGGTCTCGGCTTTCGGACTTACCTTGCTCATCACCAAAAAAAATTAATGTCGCACCATCGCCCACAATTAACCCGCGCTGCGCGGCCCGCCACTTTCACGGTTGATGCCTTTGACGAAACCGGCGCATTGCAGCCCACTCCGATTGCGGGCGAACATCCGCTCACGATCTATGTGGACAAGCGCGAGATTTTGACCATCATGACGCTGGGTGCCGCACCGGAAGCGCTGGTTATTGGGTATTTGCGTAATCAGCGACTACTTGAAACCATGGATGACATTATCTCGGTCCAGGTCGATTGGGAAATCAACGCCTGTTCCGTCACTACCCGCCACGGCCTCAAGAATCTTGATGAAAAAATGGCCAAGCGCACCAAAACCACCGGCTGTGGTGAAGGCACTGTGTTTGGGGATTTAATGACGGATTTGGACAATATCCAGCTACCGCATGACATCCAGATTTCACAAACTACGCTTTATGCGCTGCTTAACAATGTGCGCATTCATGAATCGATCTACAAGCAGGCGGGAGCCGTCCATGGTTGCGCGCTCAGTAATACGGCAGGTGAAATTTTGACCTTTGTTGAAGATGTGGGCCGTCATAACGCGGTCGATGCGATTGCAGGCTGGATGTGGCTTGAAGGCATTGATGGCAGTGACAAAATTTTTTACACCACCGGCCGTTTGACCTCGGAAATGGTCATCAAAGCGGCGCAAATGGGCATTCCATTTTTGGTCTCGCGCTCCGGGCTCACGCAGATGGGCTACGACATTGCCCAACGCGTCGGCATCACCATGATTGGCCGCGCCGTGAATAAACATTATTTGTTGTTTACGGGTGTCGAGAGATTGATCACATCATGACCGCGCCTAAAATCACCGCCTTGATCCTGGCCGGAGGCCGTGGCTCGCGCATGGGCAACGTAGATAAAGGCTTGCAGCTTTTCAACGGCAAACCCATGGTTGCTCAGGTGCTGGAACGTCTGACACCGCAAGTCGATGAAGTCATCATCAATGCTAATCGCAGCCTTGATGCCTATAAGACTTTCGGGCATCGCGTTATCCCTGATGTTATTGATGGATTCGTTGGCCCGCTTGCGGGACTGCAGGTCGGCCTGCTGCATGCGACTCACCCGCTGGTTGTTACTGTGCCATGTGATTCACCTTTTTTGCCGCTTGATTTAGTTGCGCGTTTACTGGCAGCATTACAAAACAACCAGGCAGATTTGGCGGTCGCAAAAACTTTCAAGCAGGTGCATCCGGTTTTTTGCCTGGTAAAATGCAATCTTGAATCACATTTGCATTCCTTCATTGAAACCGGACAACGCAAGATCGACAAGTGGTACGAAACCCTGAACGTGGTCGAAGTATCGTTTGATGATGTTGAGTCGGCATTCATGAATATTAATACCCGTGAAGAGTTAAACCGGCTGGAGAAGCCCGCCTGACGCGGGGCTTGGCAGGGTCAACCGGAATATGTCACGTCGAAATGTACGCAAGCTGGCTTTGCGCCCGCCTCTTCCGCGCCGCGGAATAGTCTGGTTCCCGGCTTTTCCCACATCCCCGGCGGCATCAAATATCGAAGCGTTTCGCGCTCAGCATGATCCTCTCGCAGCAAAAATACCCGCACATCTGACGCTGGTTTTTCCTTTTCCCTGCACCTTGACCGCAACGCAAATTGCCTCCCATACCCGCCGCATTGTGGCGAAATGGCCGCCGTTGCCAGTGGTGTTTCGCGATGTAGAGGGTTTGCTCGATGAATTTATTTTACTAATGGCGCGCGAACGCGCTGAGGCCCTGACCGCGTTGCATGATGAGCTTTACACCGGCGTGTTGAGAAATTTTTTGCGCACCGAAATGACCTATAACCCGCACATCACTATTGCCCGTGTTTATTCGCACTCTGATTCGCAATCTCCATCCCGCTTTCACGCCAACGCCAACTCCAACTCCAACTCGCGGGAATCGTTTCAGAAGATTCTTGAACAAGCTGAATCCTGCTTTGGCAACGGGCGCGGTATTGAGTGGCGTATCGTGATGCGTGAACTCGCCGTAGTGACGTGGCACACTGACGGTAAGATCACGGTAGACGCCACTATTCCACTCAACACAAATTAATATGACCCCATCATCCAATACAGAGTTGCCCTCGACGTTGCCCTTGACCATTACCCATGCCTCCTGCGCTGATGATTACGATCCAAACTCGATGCCGGTGGCTAAAGCACGCCAGTTCATTAACACCTTCCTCACGCCGGTCACTGGCGTAGCTCGCGTGGCATTACGCAGCGCGCTGGGACGAGTGCTCGCAGCGGATATTATTTCGCCTGTGAATGTGCCCGCGCATCGCAATTCAGCGATGGATGGGTGGGCCATGCGTTTTGATGATTTTCAGATTGGCCCAACAACTTTGACCGAAATCGGCACGAGCTTTGCCGGACAGCCGTTTGGACATTCCATCGGCAAGAATGAATGCGTTCGCATCTTTACCGGCGGCGTGGTTCCCGATGGGGCCGACACGATTGTGATGCAGGAACGCACGCAGGCAAACGGCAAATCCATCACTTTCTTCGAGGGACAAAAGCTTGGCCAAAACCTGCGTGAAGCAGGCGAAGATTTGCAAGCAGGCGCCATTGCTTTGGCAAAAGGCCGCCTGGTACGTTCAGCTGAATTGGGCTTGATCGCCTCGCTGGGCATCGGTGAGGTATCGGTCTATCGGCCATTGCGCGTGGCATTTTTTTCAACCGGCGATGAGCTTGTACAGATCGGCAACCCGCTGGCCGAAGGTCAGATTTACGATAGCAATCGCTACACTTTGCACGGCATGCTGACGCGCATCGGCTGCGAAGTAATTGATATGGGCGTGGTGCGCGATGATCCCGCTATTTTGGAAAATGCTTTTATTGATGCGAGCAAAATCGCCGACGCGGTCATTACCTCCGGCGGCGTTTCAGTAGGCGAGGCCGATTACGTAAAAGGGCTGTTGCAAAAGCTGGGCGAGGTGGTGTTCTGGAAAATCGCCATGAAACCAGGCCGTCCACTCGCCTATGGCAAAATCGGCAACGCGCATTTCTTTGGCCTGCCTGGCAATCCGGTTTCCGTGATGGTGACGTTCTATCAATTTGTGCGCGATGCTTTGCTCATATTGCAGGGCGTCTCGCCGTTGCCTGCACAACCACTGCTGAAAGCAGTGTGCACCTCGCCAATCAAAAAAATGCCAGGCCGCACCGAATTTCAGCGTGGCGTATTGTATTTGGAAGACGGTGTATTTAAAGTGCGGGTCACCGGTGAGCAAGGTTCCGGCATTCTGAAATCGATGTCGGATGCTAACTGTTTCATCACGCTGCATGACCATGTCGGCAATGTCGAAGCGGGTGCCACGGTTGACGTGCAAATTTTGGAGGGCGTAATTTAGTGGGATGTTTTATCGCAGCTATACGTTCGTATCGGTGCATGCGATGATTCCTTCGATTAAATCTGCCCATGATTTCCCTCCTGTTGATCAGGCTCTTGATGAGCCGAATGGTTTGTTATGCGCGGGTGGCAATCTTGAGCCTGAAACCGTGCTAACGGCTTATTCACGCGGGATTTTTCCGTGGTATTCGGATGATCAACCGATCCTGTGGTGGAGTCCTGACCCGCGTATGGTGCTGTTTCCCGATGAATTTAAAATTTCAAAATCACTCGGTAAAACCATCCGCAACCATAAATTCGAGATTCGTTTTGATACCGCCTTTCCAGCGGTGATTACCGCCTGTGCCGAGCCACGCACCTTGCATTCGGGCACATGGATATTGCCCGAGATGCAGGCGGCCTATATGCGCCTTCATCAGATCGGCTTTGCACACTCCGCTGAGGCCTGGCGCGATGGTGAGCTGGTGGGCGGGCTTTATGGCATCGCCATGGGCCGCATGTTTTATGGCGAATCGATGTTTGCGCGTGAGGCTGACGCCTCCAAAGTTGCGTTTACCGCGCTGGTGGAAAAATTGGTAGCAGATGGTTTTAGATTGATCGATTGCCAGCAGGAAACCCGTCACCTCGCCAGCTTCGGCGCACGTCCCATTCCACGCAAAGAATTTACGCAGCGTCTGAAAGAATTGATAACATTAAATCCCGATAACTACCCCACCTCATACTGGACAACGACGCATTCGCTTGGCCATAAGTAACGATGAGCAATCATGAGTAAGCTGAACGATCTACCGTTTGCGAATTTGCAATTTTATGCGACGGCACCCTACCCGTGCAGCTACTTGCCTGGACGGCTGGCGCGCTCTCAGGTCGCGACCCCCAGCTATATGATCGATACAGCGACCTATGGACATCTGGTGTCATCCGGCTTTCGGCGCAGTGGCGCATTCACCTACCGCCCTTATTGCGACCACTGCCAAGCGTGTGTGCCGGTGCGGGTACTGGTCGATGAATTTAAAACCAATCGTGCGCAGCGACGTAATCTAGGCCGCAATGCCACACTGGTCGCACGGGTGATAGAGCTAAAATTTTCCCATGAGCACTACGCGCTCTATCGCCGCTATCAGGGGAGCCGTCATCCTGGCGGCGGCATGGATCACGACAGCCGCGAACAGTATTCGCATTTTCTGCTGCAAAGCAATGTGCGCACGCGCCTGGTGGAATTCCGTGAACACGGTCATCTGCGCATGGTCGCTATCATCGATGAACTCGGCGACGGTATTTCTTCGGTGTACACGTTTTTTGAACCCGATCAGCCGCGCCTGAGTCTGGGGTCGTACAGCATTCTCTGGCAGATCGCGGAAGCCCGCCGCCGCAGACTTCCCTTTGTCTACCTCGGCTACTGGATCGAGGAAAGCCGCAAGATGCGCTACAAGACGGATTTTCAGCCCATCGAGGGGCTGGTACGGGGGTGTTGGGTGCGGTTGGCGCGAGAATAGCTTTTCGGTTTGGGGCGCATAACGGTTTAATAAACTCGGCCATTGGTGCGGCGCTTGACAATGTTCGGCACCGTCAGAAACGGGCAACTGTCAGATCAAGTCTGAACTTCTACCCTTAATAAATCACTTCACAGCGCAAAACAATTCACCCTGGACCCTTAGACTAAGCGGCTTTTGCTCGCGGCTGGATGCAGTTTCGTGCGAGTGGGCAAAGGCGATCACGATATTTGGCGCAACCCGATTATCCAAGTTCACTTTGTCGTCGATAGCAAGATTAAGTCGCGGCACACGGCGAACGCGGTATTGAAGCAGGCCGGGTTACCGACGCAATTCTAAATCCCCGATTGTTGAAGGAATGGTGCCAGAATGCCTGAATATTGCGCAGAATTCTGTCTCAGCGTGGAGCAAAGTGTACCCGCTGAGGGCGCGGAATTATTGGATCCACGTGGGCGCTTTCGTTTGGCGTTAGCAAATGCAAAGCGAGACGAAGCGACACTCAACACGGTTGTAGTTGCACATCTTTACTATTGCGCGCCATCGCTAGAAACAGCAGAGGCAAAAGCGAGCGAATTCATTGTCGAGGCCGCAAACTGCATAGCCTTTGTCATTAATAGTAAGGTTCATGTATCACGGCCAAGAAAAATTGTTGATTGGACTGACGGGCTAAGACGGCGACAGGCACTCTACTTTACGACTGAAGTCGCAGGTCACTTTCAGCAGCAACCTCCGCTTGATGGCGAACTACTCAAATCAGCGCAAGAACTACTTCATATAGATCAGAGCGGTCCATTGTCTGCCGCATTGCGCTGGTATAGGCTCGGAATTGGCGCGAGAAACGTAGATGAGCAGTTCAGCTTTTTCTGGTTCGCGTTAGAGATAGTTGCCGAGTGCACAAAAGGGAACGAAAAGGTACCGGATCAGTGCGTTTTCTGCAAAGGGCCACTCTTTTGTACACATTGTCAGAAAACACCCGTCCATCGTAAGTTCCTAAAAGATGAAATCCGCGAGCGCATCAAAAACGTCAACCCACGAGGGAGTGATGAAATCTCAGAAACTCTCTTCAAGATCAGGAATACGCTTCAGCATGGACGCAGCCTCGAAGATATTGAAAGTGAACTCCCCTGCACGGTGATTCAGGCAGTTAACAAACTCGCGAACATCACTTGGAACGCGATTCTTGGGCTCATGAAATCACAGGGTAAGAGCACTGCAAAGCTAGCGGTTCAAGTTCCAACTACGTTTGTGGACGTGGACATCTCGGCAGCCCTTCACTTGGAAATTGATACCCCAGATGGAAAACCAAATATGATTACCGTAGTCGAGGCAACCATCACTGGCGTCCAGTGAATTCCATAATGGGTTTCAATAAAATGCTTAACTTTTCAGACGCAGGCGAAGTTGATGTCCGCGAGGACCTACTCGCACCTTTGCTGCTCCGACTTGGTTACGAAAGAAACGCCCTGCACAATCTGCGAAGAGAAATGCCGCTGCGATATCCGAGTAACTTTTTTGGGCGCAAAAAGAAGAAGGACTTGCCCTTGCTCGGGTTTGCTGACTATGTGCTCGAAGCGAACGGCCAAGTTCGGTGGACACTAGAAGCTAAGCCTCCATTGCCGATTACGCAAGACGATCTCGAACAAGCGTTTTCATATGCTCGGCATCCAGAGGTGAACGGCCAATATTTTGTACTGTGCAATGGTGTCGAGTTTTGCGTCTATCAGACTGCCAGCGCACCTAACAGCGCGCCAATTCTAAGTATTCCTGTACGGCAAATTGAAGAGCACTTTCAGCAAATTGCTGGACTGCTGTCACCCGCCTCTGTACTGCGTGATTTTCCGATAGTTCGGACCGATACGTCGCCGCCGCTGGCGCAAGGATTACGCTCCGTCGCCAAAGTTGTGAATGGTTTCTGGCGAATTGACACATCCGAACCCGAACTTGCGCCTCTCAACGGTATAACGATCACCGTTGAGCGCGGCGTCATCCAACGATATGCCGATTCCTCGATTGGAATAGTAATGCAAACCCGTGCTCCGTTTGCGCAAGTTCAAGAGCTAAATGAGTTGTTGGGATATGACGAAGTTGAAATGAGGACGGCTGATTTCACCCTTTCAACAGACTCCGAGACTGCAACACTTTTTGAAATGGAGCGGGAATTTGTTTTCCCACCGGGCACCCGACTTTACGACGTGGTTCAATACAAACATGTAAATCTGGAACACGAAATGCGCGCAACAGCCCGAGCAGTGGCCAAGGGTGCGTTGGATGAATCCTCGACGCTGTCTGGAAGCATCATATCCACTATCAGTTTCGGCCCCGATGAAGCACCAACATTCACGGTTGTATCTCGCGGGGTATTCAGCATTCAGCTTGGCTGAAATCAAAGGGTCCAGCTGGATTGAATAAGGAAAACCACCAAGTATCTGCGTCACAAACTCTTGCTTAAGTCACTAAGAGTAGACGGCACCAGAACGCCAAGGGTCAGAGCCACAATGTTTTGTTCAAATTAATCAGGCGTAATCAGTGGCAAGAACACTTGCTGAAAACAATTCGACTTTGACCCGGTACTACTGCTTGTTCAATTTCATGTTCGAAGTTATCGACGTGCATTTCCACCACTATTCCTGAAAGGCATGTATGTTTTGCATATCTTGCGGCAACAAACAAGCGATGGGCGCTGCCTTTTGCCAATTTTGCGGGGCAAAGCACAATGTTGATGGCGACACCGAATGTTTGAGTACGGATCAGATTGATCAAGCACGCGTTGCTAAGGAGTCATCCCGTCTCAAGAATGCTTTCCCTATTGCCGACGCGGAGCCAATCTACATTCTTGAAAATTGCGCTTGGCAATTTCGATATAAGGACGCCGCTTCGTCACCGCCTGACTGGGCACAAGGTTACGCGGACTTGATGTGTTCTGAAACGCACATATTCTTCCAGTCCAAGAAAAGTTCCGATGCCGAAGATGAAATTGCTAACCACGGGAACGCAGTAGGCAAAGCGGCGGGGGCCGCCGCTTTGTTTCCCATTGTGGGGGTTGCTGTTGGATTAGTTGCGCTAGGAGTCGACACGATATCCAAAAAAACGAAGCACTCTGGATTTGGTAAGAAAAGTCAGTTTTTGCCAGAACTCATGAACAACAATTTTCTTGCTGGGGACAACATTTGGGCGGCGAAAAATGAGTGTGAGTTCCGGGCACTCAGATCGCGGTTGCTCGTGGAGACAAGTCACTACGTCGCCATCATTGGAAAGTTTCATCACGCTTCAGGCCTACTCGATGTTGCTGCGTTTTTGCGTACGTACGGGCATGGCACTTCTATTAAGAGAGACTTGGCCGAACGCGGCGGATGCATAATCAGCCGTGACGATAAGTTCAAAGTGCAATCTGAGGCGGCTCGCTCGCTTGAAGGATACCCGTTACCACAAATTACTACGGCATATGACGACAAGTATTTTTCGTAGTAACGGCAGCAATGAAACGAATGAAAAACACTCGATGGTCGCGGTAGTAAACAAATAGCGTCAGACACTCATGTCACTCGGTTAAGCCCCTGGCGCCCCGGAGAGGGGAATAATCAGAATTAAAGGGGTCAGGGTTATTAGTTTCACAACTTTAGCACGCCTTGCCCTACAACCAATATTTTAGGGGGCGCACCACGGTTAATTGAATCTTGAAAAATGCTTTTCCCAAGACCCATCAATGGGCTGTGGCAGACTCAAATTTCAAGGGCTGATGGACGCCAATGTGTTCTTAGAAAAATTAGTGTGAAGGACAGAGCACCACCCCTAATGCTGCCAAGGGTATTCCTCTCTGGCGAATGGTCCAGCCGACCTACACGGCGGGAGTACTCCCGGGACCGAGGGCCGTGAATGGCCGGTTAATAGGCGAACCCCTGACCGAGCGCGAGTGACGCGAATACTCCCTGTGCAGCAGTGCGATTGATAGCCAAGTGCAACTTGATGCAGATCATTTTTTACGTTCGGCGGATTGTAACTGGGATTGTTCGCAGAGGTTGCGCATGCTGTCGGCGTCGGCTACGTTTACACTCTGAAAAACGGGTTAACCCGCCTGAAATAGTAGGGAACCACGGTTATTTTCTGCCAGACTCGCGTTGCTTGCTCCTGTGGCCATTCTGCATGTCTCGTCGTGTCCGCCCCTCCGCGCGCGAATGCTTTTTCTGATTGGTGCGCCACACCGTTCTAGAAGCTCAGCCATGGGTGCGATGTCTGGCAATGATTTGGCCTGGAAGGCGCGCCAGTGCTGGTGTTTTGTGGAAACGCGCCCTGAAAGTGATAAATGCCAAAACCTGATGCCCGCAAACAACACATTCATGCGACCGACCTTCACGGCGCGAGCCGGCTTGCCATTGACGCAACCATCGGCTTGACCAATCTGGTCGAGAACATGCATCGCAATATTTCACGCATGCCGGGTATCCTCGGCACGACTGCGGAAGACCCAACCAGTGGCATCACCGGCTTTGTTTACCGCAGCATTCGCGGCGTGACGCAGGCGATCGGCGATGGCCTTGATCTCGCCCTGGGTCAAGTGGCTGAAATGGTAAAACAGGAGTCGCCTTCGAATGCGCGCGAAGTGGTGGTTGCCGCACTCAACGGCGTGCTCGGTGACCATCTCGTCAGTAGCGGAAATCCAATGGCGATTCCGATGCAATTGCGGCGCGATGGCGAAGCTTTAACCTTGACCAAAAAAGCCTTGTCTCGTGACATTCCTCAGGC
>JANYDB010000019.1 GCA_025359985.1 Burkholderiales bacterium
TGCGTCCTGATCTGGGGTTCTACCTGGTTGGCCATAACCTATCAGCTTGGTCATGTGGCGCCTGAAATGTCGGTAGGCTATCGATTCATATTGGCTGCTGCGGTGCTGTTTGTGTTTTGTTATTGGCGCAAATTACCGCTCTCATATAATTTAAAACAGCATGCTGATTTCGTCCTGCTCGGTGCGGGGATGTTTTGTATCAGCTACATTCTGGTTTATTACGCCGAAACATTTATTGTGTCGGGAATGGTGGCGGTTGCGTACTCGGCAAGCCCGATGATTAATATGTTTGGCTCGCGTTTATTTTTTGGTACCAGAATGACTGTGCGAGTTGCCGTGGCCGCACTGTTTGGAATAGCAGGAATCGTCTGCGTGTTTTGGCATGAGTTCAGCCATCTTTCCGCGAGCCGAAACGCCGAGTTAGGGGCGATCCTGACCGTGCTGTCGGTCGTTGCATCCTCTGCGGGCAGCATGGCCGCCACCCGCAATCAGAAGTTTGGTTACAACACATGGAGCGGCCTGGCGTGGAGCATGTTGTATGGCGGCGTGATGTCCATCGTGATCGGATTGTTGATGGGTAAATCGCTGACCATTGATGTTTCTAGCGGTTATGTTCTATCGCTAATTTATCTGGCGGTATTCGGCTCGGTCATCACTTTTGGCTGCTATCTGACGCTCATTGGCCGTATCGGTGCAGCGCAAGCGGGCTATATCGGCGTGATGGTGCCGATTGTCGCGCTGAGTATTTCATTTTTCTTCGAAAAATTTGCGTGGGGATGGCTCACATCGATTGGTGTTTTATTGTCGGTAGTGGGCAATATCATTATGCTCAACCGTGAAAGTTTAAAAAATTAAAAAATTTAAAACTAAAGCCGCAAGTTATTTAAGGTTTGGGATAATCATCGCGATCCATAAATTGCGCTAATGCCGCCCGCGCTTTTTTGCGAATCATAATCTTGATCGGTAACGACCAGCCCAGCAATGTCCCAATCGGCCCCAGCGCCTGTCTTGACCAGCGCCAGAACGGGAAGCGATCAATATGGCGAATGATCTTGCCATCGCGGAACGCAAACACGGCGTCAATTCTGTTGTGAACCTTGCGCCCGGTTTGTGTGAAGGTGTATTTAGCTTCCCAATTTGCATGACCGCCTTGATCGTCAGCTCTGGCCATGGTCAATATAATCTCAAAATCGTTTTTGGCGCGTGAGGTCAGCATAGCCCACATCGCGCTGGCTTCAGTGCCGCGCAACATGGGGAAGGCGGGGTCGCTAAACATAATATCCGGGTGATAACACTGCGCCATGGCCGCCGCATCACGGCTCGCAAAGGCAGCATAGAAATCACGAATCAGTTTTTCGTTTGAGTGCATTTTTTCTCCCGGCGGGCTTATTTCAGGTGCGCTGTTTAATTCGACTGAACGTAATATTGTATTTCATGGCATTGATAGTTGCCTATATCAAACAACACGCATCGCCTGCATTCTGCTTGATGCTCATCAAGGTGGGAATGGGCCACCCAGTCACATACTTTCGACGCTCTGTAGATTTAAAAATAGTCGCATCTCAAAATAACTGCCTGTCAAAAATAATTGCACGTTAGCGGAGGATGGTCATGTTGAGTGATATTGAAATTGCCCAAAAAGCAAAGATGCACAAGATTCAGGATGTCGCCGCTAAATTGGGTATTCCAGAAGAAGCGCTGGAGCCCTACGGACGCTACAAAGCCAAAGTGTCGCTTACCTATATTGAGAGTTTAAAAACAAAGAAAAACGGTAAGCTGATTTTGGTGACCGCCATCTCGCCTACGCCAGCCGGAGAAGGTAAAACCACCACGACGGTGGGCTTGGGTGACGCCCTCAACCAAATCGGGAAAAAAGCGATTATCTGTCTGCGCGAACCTTCGCTCGGTCCGGTATTTGGCATGAAAGGCGGTGCGGCGGGTGGTGGCTATGCACAAGTGGTACCGATGGAAGATATCAATCTGCATTTTACGGGCGACTTCTCAGCGATTGCGCTGGCTAATAATCTGCTTGCGGCCTTGATCGACAATCATATTCATCACGGCAACGAGTTGGGATTTGATGTGCGCCGCATTGCGTGGAAACGTGTGGTAGACATGAATGACCGTGCGCTCCGTGATGTCACTGTGGCGCTGGGTGGACCTGCCAATGGTTATCCGCGTCAGGATGGTTTTGATATTGTGGTGGCTTCTGAAATCATGGCCATTTTTTGTTTGGCAACATCCATTAAGGATTTGAAAGAACGCATTAGCAAAATTGTCGTCGGCTATACGCGCGATCTAAAACCCATCCTTGCCAAAGATTTGCAAGCGCAAGGCGCGATGACGGCACTGCTCAAAGACGCGATGATGCCGAATCTGGTGCAGACGCTGGAAAATAACCCCGCCTTTATCCACGGTGGCCCCTTTGCGAATATTGCTCACGGCTGCAACTCTGTAACTGCAACGCAAACCGCCCTGAAGCTGGGCGACTATGTGGTGACAGAAGCCGGGTTTGGGGCTGATCTGGGCGCTGAAAAATTTATTGATATTAAATGCCGCAAATCAGGTCTACGGCCCGATGCGGTCGTGATCGTGGCGACAATTCGCGCGCTGAAATTTCACGGTGGCGTGGATGTGAAAGAAGTTTCAATCGAGAATATTGCAGCGCTGCAAGCAGGCATTGTCAATCTTGAACGCCATGTGCATAACGTCATGGAAAATTATGGCTTGCCCTGCGTGGTCAGCGTTAATCACCGCACTCATGACACCGATGCTGAGGTGCAATGTTTAATGGATCGCCTCGGCAAGCTGGGTTGCAAGGTGGTGGTAGCCAGACACTGGGCAGACGGCGGCAAGGGTGCAACCGAAGTGGCCAAAATTGTAGTTGACCTATGTGAGCAGCCAAACAACTTCAAATTTGTATATGAAGATGCGATGCCGTTGTGGGACAAGATGAAAACTATTGCAACTAAAATTTATGGCGCATCCGGTATTGCCGCAGACAGCAAAGTGCGTGAGCAAATCAAGCGGCTTCAGGAGGCTGGCTATGGACACTACCCGGTTTGCGTGGCGAAAACTCAGTATTCATTTTCAACCGATCCACAATTACGCGGTGCACCGTCCGGGCATATTGTGACCGTACGTGAAGTGCGATTAGCAGCTGGTGCCGAGTTTGTTGTGATGGTTTGTGGGGATATCATGACCATGCCGGGCTTGCCAAAGGTACCGAGTGCAGTGGCGATCAATGTTGACGATAGTGGCAAAATAATCGGCTTGTTTTGAGACGACATGGGTGCGGCAGTAATGCGCGCGCGATCGGATCAAATTAAAGCGGATGTTTTTGCACGGCGTGGGTGATTTTTCAGCCAGATTGTTAGCCAGGTTTTGCCTGACGCCGTCAGCGCGTCAGGCTACCTGTAAAAGTAAACTATGCAGGTTGTGTCCAGGCCGGTGGGCACGGATAATTGTGGCGAAAGTTTTTCCATGGCTACGATGCCATGAACGCGGCATTGTATTTGGCTGGCGATGAGGCAAAATTCATCAACCTAGTATGCTTGGCTGTAGACAGCGGCAGATTTGTGTAAGGTAGAGGTTTATAGGCGTTAAAGCCGTATTGCTCAATGCCATTAAGTACTAAGTACTACGAAGTGCCATTAAGTGTGGTTAGTCGCCATCTACGTATAAATATAAACTGTAAAACAAGATGACTCAATTGCCCCAACAGCCTGAAGTGATTGGCAAGTATCGCGTGATTCGCGAGCTTGGACGAGGCGCTACGAGCGCTGTCTATCTGGCTGAAGACAGTTTTAACAGCCGCAATGTTGCTATCAAACTGATGTTCCCCGAAATGCTGAAAGACAAAGAGGATGGCGCGCTTTATAAGAGCATGTTCCTAAACGAAGCTTCGCTCGCTGGCAAAATTATTCATCCTCATATCGTTACCATTTTTGATGCGGTAGTGGAAGATGAGGTGAGCTATATTGTGATGGAATATGTCGAGGGAGGCACGCTCGAAAAATATTGCAAGCCCGGCAATCGTCTCGAAAATCAGGTGGTTGCCGAAATTATTTTCAAATGTGTTCGTGCATTAGCATTTGCCAATATGGAAGGCTTGATTCATCGTGACATCAAGCCCGGCAATATTTTGCACAAGCATGGCAGCGATATCAAAGTGGCCGATTTTGGTGCCGCTTTGAGCAAGGTTTCAGACCGCACTCAGGTAGCGGCTGTGGGCTCCCCCCTTTATATGGCGCCCGAAATTATTACTGGCGCTAAAGCAACTGTGCAATCCGATATTTACGCGTTGGGTATGGTGATGTATATGTTGCTGGCGGGCCGTCCGCCATTTGAAGCCACAAATGCCGCGAGTCTAGCGTATCAAATTGTGAATCATGAGCCCGAGCCACCGTCGCGCTATTGCGAGGGAATCACAGCTGCGATTGAGGATATCGTCAAGCAGGCGATGGCTAAAGAAGTGGCGCATCGCTACGCTTCGTGGGAGGCATTCGGCAAAGATTTGGCCGCGCTTTGGCAAGGCGAGCAAACGCCGCAGCAGACCAAAGGCGAGGTTTCTGACACCGAGCAATTCAGCTTCTTAAAAACACTCGCATTCTTTCGCGGTTTCCCTGAAAACGAGTTGTGGGAAGTGCTTAAAATTAGTAAATGGCGTTCGTTTGTGGCGGGCACGGTACTGATCAAGGAAGGGGATGTAGGCGATTCGTTTTTTATCCTCGCCAGCGGCAGCGTGAAAGTCATGCGCGGTAAGCGACTGTTGAATGTATTGGGATCGGGCGACTGTTTTGGCGAAATGTCCTACCTTGCAAAACGTGATGGTCCTCGCTCGGCAACTATTTCAACGGCGACTGATTGCGTAGTGATGAAAGTACGTGCGCAAGATTTAAGCAGTGCGACATATAACTGTCGTCTGTTATTTGACAGAAAATTTTTGGAGACATTGGTTGAGCGACTGGAGACTGCCAATCAACAGCTGGCAGTGACATAAGTGCGCCGTCAGTGACGGGCAACAAAACCTTTTTAGCCAGCCTTTTTGAGCTGCAATTTGAAAACAAAAATCAATAACCAGCGCATGCATGACCATGCACCACGCTAACCTGAGGAATAATTGATGACGCTCACCATTACCGCTATATATGGCTCATGTCTGGCGCTATTGTTAATCATACTCGCCGTCCCGGTCATGAAGCTGAGGCGCGGCTTGCGTGTAGGCTTGGGCGACGGCGGGCACGATTCATTACGCCAGGCTGTTCGTGCGCACGGCAATGCGGCTGAATTTATTCCGATGTTTGTTGTCCTGTTAGCGATATATGAACTGAACCATGCTTCGGCGATAGCGCTGCATTTTTTTGGCGCTGTATTTCTGGTGGCACGCGTGGCGCATGCGGGCGGGCTCTATAGCAGTTCTGGTGTATCTGTTGGCCGTGTGCTGGGCGTGGCGGGAACATTCGGATGCATTATTGGCTTGGCCATGGCTAATCTGCTCAAGGCGACGTTGTAAATGAGGCGATGGCAGGTAAAAATTGAATTGCTAAATAAAATATGCAATCACAAAGACCCCGACCATGGTGAGCGCTAGCGCTAATTTAGCCAGCGCGCCCAGCAGTAATCCTAACCAGGTTGCGAATCCAACTTTCCCCGCCTGACTTAGTTGGCCGCGTGCGATAAATTCGCCGATCACCGCCCCGACAAACGGGAAGACAAATATCCCAACCAAACCGAAAAAGAGCCCGACGATACTGCCAATAGCGGCGCCCACCAGTGCCAGTTTGGACGCACCCGCACGCTTGGCGCCCACTACGGTGGCCAGCAAATCAGCTGCAATTGCCAACGCTGTCAACACCGCGAGAATGGTTAAAGTTGGCCAGCCAATGCGCTGAAAATTATCGATCCATGCGGCGATGAGCAAACCACCGAATACAAACGGCACGCCCGGTAGTGCCGGCAGAATGGTTCCAGCGAGCCCAACCAGCACCAAAATAGCTGAAAGCGCCCAGAGTAAATAAACTGCATTTCCGCTCATGCCGGATCCCGTCATAATCAATTGATAAGCCGTGGTGTCGCGATCAATATCGATCTGGCAGCACACGGAGTAAACGCTTTGATGATGTGCACTAGGTAAATAAAAGTATCAAATAATTTTCAACTTTGAGTGTTCAGTGCGCCCCCAAAATGGCGTTGTGAGTATTGAAGATAGCCTATCATGCGGTAGGAAATACACAAAACGGTGAGATCCATGCCTGCGCTACCTGATCGTATTCCGTCTGTTTCGCGGGATTTGCTTATTGCTAAATTGAAGACAATTTTACCGTCTGACGCGGTGCTGACTTCTGACGAAACATTGCGGCCTTATGAATGTGATGGCCTGTCTGCTTATCGCCAGTTGCCGATGCTTGCAGTGTTGCCCAAGACTATTGATGAGGTGGTGCAAATTATGCAGGTGGCGCAGGAAACGGGCACCAAAGTCGTGGCGCGCGGCTCAGGCACAGGGCTTTCGGGCGGCGCTACGCCGCTGGGTGATGGCATCTTGATGTCTCTCGCAAAATTTAATCAAGTGGTTAAAATTGACCCGTTAGCGCGCACCGCCGTCGTGCAGTCCGGGGTGCGTAATCTTAAAATCTCGGAGGATGTTGCGCCACTCAATCTCTACTACGCGCCTGACCCTTCATCACAAATTGCTTGCTCCATTGGCGGTAATGTAGCCGAAAATTCGGGTGGCGTGCACTGTCTTAAATACGGTCTCACAATTCACAACATTCTCAAAATTGAAGTGGTGACTATCAGGGGGGAACAGGTCACGGTCGGTTCTGATGCGCTCGATGCGCCGGGCTATGATTTACTGGCGTTGATGACGGGCTCGGAAGGTATGTTGGGCATTACTACCGAGATTACGGTGAAGCTCACACCGAAGCCGCAGCTGGCGCGTGTGGTGATGGCCAGTTTCGATGATGTCGAGAAGGCGGGCAATGCCGTTGCCAATGTCATTGGTGCGGGCATCATTCCGGCTGGTTTGGAAATGATGGATAAGCTTGCCACCGAAGCCGTGGAGGGATTTGTGCATGCTGATTACGATCTGAATGCTGAAGCGATTTTGTTGTGTGAATCTGACGGTACACCAGAAGAAGTGGCTGAGGAAATCGCCAAAATGGAAGCGGTCATGCGAGCTTCGGGCGCTACTGGAATTAGGGTTTCAAATAATGAAATTGAACGCCTGAGATTCTGGTCAGGACGCAAGGCAGCATTTCCCGCAGTGGGACGAATTTCTCCAGATTATTATTGTATCGATGGCTCAATCCCGCGCCGCGCACTGGCGGCGGTATTGAAGCGTACCGCAGAGCTTTCGATTAAATACAATCTGCGCTGCGCGAATGTGTTCCATGCAGGTGATGGTAATTTACACCCGTTAATTTTGTATGACGCCAATATTGGGGGTGAGCTTGAAAAAACCGAAGCGTTTGCGGCTGATATTTTGGAGTTATGCATCGAATACGGCGGTACCATTACCGGCGAACATGGTGTCGGCATCGAAAAAATTAACCAGATGTGCAGCCAATTTTCGGACGGTGAACGGGAAACTTTCTTCGCGATCAAACGAGCTTTTGACAGCGATATGCTACTCAATCCCGGCAAAGTTATTCCCTCGCTTGCGCGCTGCGCTGAGTATGGACGAATGCGGGTGCATCAAGGGCAATTGCCTTACGCCGAGATTCCGCGTTTCTGAAATGATTTTATAAAAAGGCGTGCCCCGTCTTAACGAAAAATATATTCATGCAAGCATTTATCAGCGACTTAAGTGATCGTCTCAAAGAGCACACGGCCAACCGACGGCCGTTAGTCATCCATGGCGGTAATACCAAAGCGTTCTATGGCGGTGCCGCCAACAACGCGAGTAATGGCGCAACTTATAGCTCATCGTTGGATATGCGGTCCTACAGCGGCATCATTGAATATGAGGCGAAGGAATTGGTGTTGACGGTTCGTGCTGGCACTACACTGGCGGAGATCGAAGCCGCAATGGACGCTGAGAATCAAATGTTGCCCTTCGAGCCGCCGCGATATGGGGAGAATGCGACATCTCTTGCCACCATCGGCGGCACCGTAGCGGCAGGTTTATCCGGCCCGCGTCGCGCTTATGCAGGCTCAGTACGTGATTTTGTGTTGGGCACCCGCATTATGAATGGCAAGGGCGAAAATTTAAATTTTGGCGGGCGCGTCATCAAAAACGTTGCAGGCTATGACGTCTCGCGCCTGATGACCGGTGCAATGGGCACGCTGGGGGTTTTGCTTGATCTTTCATTCAAGGTTTTGCCCAAGCCTGCTGCAGAAATTACCTTGCGCTTTGAGATGAACGAAACCATCGCCATTCAGCGCATGAACGAATGGGCAGGCAAGCCACTACCGCTGTCAGCCACTAGCTGGTTTGAAAATTGTTTGATGGTGCGATTGTCTGGCGCTATCGCAGGCGTGAAGGCGGCGCAGAATAAAATCGGTGGTGAAAGCCTGGAGAATGAGGCTGCGCGAGGCTTTTGGGCCGATTGTCGAGACCAAAGTGGGGTGTTTTTTGAAAATAATTTGTGCGCCCATGAACCACTTTGGCGTTTATCAGTTCCTGCCACCACGCCGCCATTGCAGCTTGGGCTGCCGCAACTTATGGAATGGGGCGGTGCGCTCCGCTGGATCAGCGGTGCAGCCGATACAACGTCCTTGCGGGCCAAGGTGGCGGCGGTGGGCGGGCATGTTACTTTATTTAGAGGTGGCGATAAATCGGTTGGTGTATTTCACCCGCTGCAAGCGACGCTGCTTCCGATTCACCGCAGTTTAAAGGCTGCATTTGATCCTGCCGATATATTAAATCGCGGCCGCATGGATAATTTTTAATGTGCATGGCGTAGCTGAAACCTAAAAGAAAATAACTCATGCAAACCAATCTTGCTGCCAATATAAAAGACACGCCTGAAGGCCAGGAAGCTGAAAGTATTCTGCGCAAATGTGTGCACTGCGGATTTTGTCTAGCAACCTGTCCCACCTATAACCTGTTGGGTGATGAGCTTGACAGCCCGCGGGGCCGCATTTATCTGATGAAAGAAATGCTTGAAGGTGCGGCAGTCACCGCAACAACGCAGCTGCATCTTGACCGCTGCCTCACTTGCCGTGCATGTGAATCTACTTGTCCTTCAGGTGTGCAATACGGGCGTTTAATCGATATTGGTCGGGAGATGGTTGAGCGCAAAGTCCCGCGCCCATTCATTGATAAGCTAAAGCGAACGGTGCTAAAAAAGACGCTGACACAAACTGTTTTGTTTAGTGCCGGTCTTGCCATCAGCCGCATGGTCAAACCGCTGTTACCTGAATCATTGGGGAAAAAAATAACGGTCAAACGCGATGCCGGTGTATGGCCGACTGTCCTGCATAATCGAAAAATGTTGGTGTTGGAAGGTTGCGTACAACCGGCCATGGCGCCCAATATCAATTTCGCTTCAGCGCGCGTGCTTGATAAGCTCGGCATTTCCCTGGTGAAGGCGCCTGGTGCCGGTTGTTGTGGTGCGATTCCGCATCACCTGAACGATGTGCATGAAGCGCACTTATTGATCAAGCGTAATATTGATGCCTGGTGGCCATTCGTGGTGGCGGGTGTTGAAACCATTGTGGTGACGGCATCCGGTTGTGGCACCATGGTTTCAGAGTACGGCTATGCGCTGCGCCATGATGCAGACTATGCTGAAAAAGCGGCACGCATTTCTGCGCTATTTCGTGATCTGAGCCAAGTGATTGCTGACGAAAAAGAGGCACTGGCAAGACAGCTAAAAATGGTAGCGGGCACTCAACAAAAAATCGCGTTCCATTCGCCCTGCAGCCTGCAGCATGGCCTGAAAATAAAAGGTGTTGTCGAAGGTTTGTTGCGTGATGCAGGCTATGAATTAACCAGCGTGCCGGATGGTCATTTGTGTTGCGGCTCGGCGGGCACTTATTCGCTGCTGCAATCCGAGCTATCGCAACAATTGCTGGTCAATAAAATAAGCGCGCTGGAATCGGGCGCACCCGAGGTCGTCGCCACGGCTAACATTGGCTGTCTGGCGCACCTGGAATCGGGCTTGAATAACAGTTCCAAAACACCGATCCGACATTGGATTGAGTTGCTGGATGAACGGTTGTCTAAATTGCCTAAGGTATAGACTGACGACGATACAATCGTAGTTGCTCAGTGCGATCAGCCGGCCGCGAGCCTTCCCACACTGCATGCCACTGCGCATCCACCAGGGGCTGCCGGTCTTTAGTGCCCTGGGTAAGAAGCCAATCGCAGGCCCCGGCTTTCACTTCGTTTTGCGGAATAAATCTAAGCTGAACAAAATAATCAAACGAGGCACGCTGTGCATCGCCCAGACCAAATGAAGCAACACATTTTCGATTCACCGGAAGCTGGCTCAGGATAGTGTTTGCAACGGCCCGATAGCTTCGCACATGGTCAACTGCGGGTAATGCAAACATATTTAGCAGCACCCAAATTAGCGTAATACCTGCCGCCCAGTTAACGACGGCGCGTCGATTGCTGCGGTGGGCGCGGATCACTGCATATAGCCAAACAATTGATAGCAACAATGCAACCGTGAAAGCTAAGGGGGTAAACAACATCTTGAATCCGGGCGCCTGGTTTGATACGGCACGTGCCGCAGCTTCCGGAAAACCGGTCACGGCTGCCGTCCAGTAAAGCCATAATCCGGTAATGAGCAGCCCAAAAAATACTACGCTAAACCAATCCATAAAACTCGCTACGGCGCGGGGCAGGCGGTCCAGCGAGATGGCGGCGGCGAGCGCTAATGGAATTATTAAAGCAAGCGCTGAAGCATCACGTGATTCTCGAAAAAATGAAAAGCCGATCAGCAAAATCACAAAAGCCACCAGCGGCAGTGCCAGCTCGACCCGCTCGCGCAGCTTGCTACGGTCACGCCACCATAGCCAAAGCGCAAAAGGCAATGCCGGCAAACCATACCAGGGCAAGATCTGCAAAAAATATCCGGGCAACATGGCACGTCGCGATTCGTCCATCAAAAACGGCGCACCCAAAATGGGCAATAACATTTCATCATCAACAGAATTGAGTATGTCATTCGCCCAAAGCAGTGCAGGATAGATCAGCATCAGCGGCAGCATCACTGTCAATGAAATAGCAATGCCGCGTCGAAAATCGCGATTTCGCCAGTCGCGCAACAGTGTGATTAGAGCGAGTGTCACCATCGGTATCAGCAGCGCAGGCACGATGCCGATTGAAAGAGCGACAACGCCGCCGCCGATGCCGGTTGTGACGCCACCCTTGCGCGGCTCTGAGCGAAGCCGCGTCATCCCGTACAGCGCGATAGCGTAGCCCGCTAAGCCGGCCACTTCGGGGTTGATCTCATGCGCGCGCAACAATAATCCTGAACAGCCAATCAATAACAGGACGCTAATGCGACCCGCTCGCTCATCGAATAATCGTGTGGCCGTTTTATGGGTATATATAATCGCAATCACCATAAAAAAACCACTGGCGAGACGTGCGCCGTCATGCAATGGCAGCATCGCGGAAAGCAGCCATGCCATCGATGCAGCCACCCAATGATAAAGAGGAGGGTATTCAAAACTGGGGGCGCCCGCAATCATGGGCATGAGCCATGAGCCTTCGCTCAGCATGGAATGAATGACGCCGAACGTTATTGCCTCATCCGGCTTCCATGGATCATGGCCAATCAAGCCCGGCAATATCCATGCCGCGCAGATAATAATGAACAAAGCGTTTTTTACCGGCGAATAGGTGCCGTCAAACATAATGGGTTGTTTGATGGTGTTGGCTAAGCCGGAATTAGGACTGCTGGTTTTGTCAGGACGCATATTCAAAGGAGCAAGCAGTTGCAAAACAAACGGTCACGGTATGCGTAGTGGCGAGCGGAAAATGGCCAAGCTTATTATGAATATTTTACGCGGTCATGCAATGTTGTGATCCACAAAACAGGTAACAAAAAAGGCAGCCGAGGCTGCCTTTTTAGATATGCTAAACCAGTCGCTTTTTGCAGACGCCAATTACTTGGCGGCCTTTTCAGCTTCAGGTTTTTCAGTCGAGCGTGTGAAACGCTGCTTAAATTTATCAATACGACCAGCCGTGTCCATGACTTTATGCTTGCCGGTGTAAAAGGGGTGTGATTCACTCGAAACTTCAATACGGATAACGGGATATTCTTTGCCGTCAGTCCATTTCATTTTTTCTTTGCCTTTGGTTTCGGCAGTGGAACGCGTCAGAAATTTAAAATCACAGGACGAGTCGAAAAAAATGACTTCGTTGTAAACGGGATGAGTATCAGCTTTCATGGTGTTACCTTTCTTTCCGTAAAGGGTACCCGTTAACAGGACACCTCTATGCAGACAAGTGTTTGAAGAATCAAGAATTATGCCAAAAACGTATCAATAAAGCAATGCGGATTTTGCAATGACCTTAGTCTTTAACTCGATACTCGGTGCAGCATTAGACTCAGCCTTTTTTCATCGAATCAAAAAATTCTGCATTATTCTTGGTTGCTTTAAGCTTATCGACCAAAAATTCGGTCGCCTCCAGCTCATCCATGCTGTACATCATTTTGCGCAATACCCATACTTTTTGCAGCAAGTCGGGAGCGATGAGCAGTTCTTCCCTGCGGGTGCCGGAACGATTGACGTTAATGGCGGGGTACACACGCTTTTCAGCCGCACGGCGATCCAGATGTACCTCCATGTTGCCGGTACCTTTGAATTCTTCATAAATCACGTCGTCCATGCGCGAGCCAGTATCGATCAAGGCCGTAGCAATAATAGTCAACGAACCGCCCTCTTCAATGTTGCGCGCCGCACCGAAGAAACGCTTGGGACGCTGCAGTGCATTCGCATCCACGCCGCCGGTGAGCACTTTGCCGGATGCGGGCACGACGGTGTTGTAAGCGCGCGCGAGACGGGTGATGGAGTCGAGCAAAATCACTACATCTTTTTTATGCTCAACCAGGCGTTTGGCTTTCTCGATAACCATTTCAGCGACCTGAACGTGGCGGGTGGCCGGCTCATCAAAGGTAGAGGCAATCACTTCACCGCGCACAGTGCGCTGCATTTCGGTCACCTCTTCCGGACGCTCGTCAATCAGTAACACAATCATGATGACTTCCGGGTGATTGATCGCAATCGCCTGGGCGATGTGCTGCAGCATCACCGTTTTACCGGACTTCGGGTTTGCTACCAGCAAGCCGCGTTGCCCTTTGCCAATGGGCGCAATGATGTCGATTACCCGACCGGTGAGATTTTCATCAGACTTAATATCGCGTTCGAGAATAAACGGCTTGTTCGGGAACAGAGGAGTTAAATTTTCAAACAGGATCTTGTTTTTGGAATTTTCAGGTGGCTCACCGTTGACCTTGTCCACTTTTACCAGCGCGAAATAACGCTCGCCTTCTTTAGGTGTGCGGATTTCGCCTTCAATCGAATCGCCCGTATGCAAATTGAAGCGCCGAATTTGTGAGGGGCTCACATAAATATCATCGGGCCCGGCTAAATACGAGGTATCAGGAGAGCGCAAAAACCCGAACCCATCTTGCAAAACTTCAAGTGTGCCGTCACCAAAAATAGCGTCGCCTTTTTTCGCTTGCTGTTTTAGCAGTGCAAAAATCAGCTCTTGTTTGCGCAATCGATTGGCACCCTCAAGTTCGAGGACGTTGGCCATCTCCACTAATTCAGAGACGTGCTTTAGTTTCATTTCGGATAAATGCATATTGTTTAATATCTAGTGTTGGGAATTTCGCGATTAAAATAAAGAGCCCATAGGACTGGTTTGGTGTTTTTGATATTGAAAATGAGTAGGTCTATATGACCGCCAAAGAATCGAGCCCTCCGCAGGGCGGCTCCATCAGGCTTTGCCTTGGAACCTGTACCGCCATCGAATTGATGGGCAACTATTGGAGTTGGGGGGTGCTACAGGGATGCCACGGAGGTATTGCCGAGTGTTCTTTGCATTAATGCAACTACAAGATTTTTGCAAGAATAGGGGGAATAGCCCGGTATGTCAAATGGTGCTAATCAATGGATTAATAGTCAAAGTCCTGTTGAAACTATTTAAGCGGTTAAATTGAGCTTTAAATATTGGCGTCAATAAAGGCGGCTAACTGGGTTTTTGACAATGCGCCTACTTTGGTCGCTTCTACATTGCCGTTCTTGAACAGCATCAGAGTTGGTATACCGCGAATACCGTACTTGGGCGGAGTTGCCTGATTATCATCAATGTTGAGCTTGGCGATTTTTAATTTGCCGGCGTAATCACGAGCCATATCATCCAGAATGGGCGCTATCATTTTGCACGGCCCGCACCACTCGGCCCAATAATCCACTAGCACGGGCGTTGTACTTTGCAGGACTTCGGCGTCGAAAGTGGCATCGTTGACGTGGACAATGGTATCGCTCATAGAAACCTCGGTTAAATACATATGCTTGTCAAATTGGGGGCGCATGGTTTAAGTTACAACCTGCGATCGAGGAACAAAAAAACAATCAAAAACTCTAACCACATTATGCCACTGTTTGTTATTCCCGTTTTTTGGTCGTTGAGGCATCAAGCCCTTCATGACAATTGGTAGGTCGGGATGCAGAAGTTATACGAGTCCTCGCGCCAGCTCTGCTAAAATTGACACGACATAAATAAAGTTAAGGTTGCTTCATGGCTTACATCGTTACTGAATCTTGCATCAAATGCAAATACACAGATTGTGTAGATGTGTGCCCCGTGGATTGTTTCCGCGAAGGCCCAAACATGCTGGTGATTGATCCGGATGAGTGCATTGATTGCACCCTGTGCGTGGCGGAATGTCCGGTCGAAGCGATCTTTGCCGAAGATGATGTGCCCACCGCGCAACATACATTCATCCCGATAAATGCTGAATTAGCCAAAGTCTGGAAGCCCATAGTAGCTCGTAAGCCGGGTCCGCCGGATGCTGATGAATGGGCGAAGATCAAAGATAAAGCACATCTTCTGGAAAAATAACCCGCTGCTATTGGGCGATGTGCGCCTGATTTTTTCTGACTGATTTATCGTTCCCATTCTGCAATCGCCAACGTGATTGAAAAAATCGTTTTTGAGCCAGCGCAATTTTTAGCTAACGTCGCTGAGCTTATTGTCTCGCGCCATGAGGCGCAGCGGCCTAGTCTGCCCCTATCCTTATTCTTGGGCGCGCTGCAGATTGTGATCCCGCCTCGTGTAGCCAATGATCTGAGGATTGAACTGGCGAAGGCAGCCGCCAGACGAGGCTGCGCAACCCTGGTTCTGCCTCGAATCGGCACCCTGGGTGAACTAGCAGCACAACAAGGCGCTTCAGTAAACTTGTCGCAGCGCGTCGTCACCACCGGCGAGCGGGTACTGGATATATTTCAGGAACTGAAAAAAAAGCGCTGGTTTTCGACCGGGGAAAACTTGGCACTGAGTCGTGAGCTGGTACAGCTTGCAGATGAGCTGACGCATAATCTCGCCACACGCCCAGGCACGTTGGACGAGCACACCCGAAATCTAGCGCGCGCCTATGCGATAACCAAACACAATGCGGATTTTAGTTTCGAGGCAACACTCACATACGACATCTGGCATTTATTGGCACAACCTTCGGCGGTAAGTATTGACACGGCCACCCAATATGCGTTGCAACTGACGGCGTGGGCAAATGATCCGAACCGACTGCCTTTATATGTAGTGGGCAGCGATCACTTAACCAGGCGGGAACAGGCGTTTTTGTCAGGTTATGGTTATCAATCCGATAATGAGATGAATGCTATATCCAGGGTGGTAGTGATCGATCAATCATGGACGTCAGGTCATTTAGCCGCCACCAGCGCGACCGCAAAAGCAAATTTTATAGCGACTGCATGGGCCTGTGCGCCAGGCATGCCCCAGGCAGACGACGCAGAAAAAGTGCTTGAAAATAAGATGTACACATCTTCCGATATCGCTATTGAATATTACGCTGCGCATGACGTGGAGGATGAGGCAGGCGCTGCGCTCGTGGCTCTAAAGCGGTGGCTGGCCGACGGCAAGCGCAATATTGCGGTTGTAGCACTCGATCGCCAAGCCGCACGACGGCTTCGTGCACTGGCTGAGCGGGATCAAATTCTTATGTCGGATGAAATTGGCTGGCCTTATTCCACCACGGTCAGTGCAACCGCCATCATGCGCTGGCTGGAAGCCAGACGCGATGGATTTTATTTTGAGACTTTAATTGATCTCGTCAAATCACCTTTTATTTTTGCAAATTTTAACCACATCTGGGGACGCGAGCGGATCAAGACGGCGGTGCTGGTGATTGAGCGTGCAATTCGCCGTGCGGGCGTAGTGGCGGGGCTACTGCGGGTGCGAGAGGCCGTGCTGCGTTACGCGAGCGCTGATCCGCTACAAGGATTGATTCCGTCGGCGCATGATGCCGTGCAATTGCTTGATCGTCTCATCGCCGCTGACCGCAACTTTACCCAGGCCCGGCGCAGCGCTGCTGAATGGATGGACGCCCTGCAAGAAAGCCTGCGTGCGCTCGGTATTGAGCAGGGACTTATGCAGGATGTGGCGGGTTTAGGACTCCTGGAACATTTGCATAATGCGCGCAATGAAATCGTGGCGAGCCAGATAAAATTATCGTCAAGCGAATGGCTCGACTGGCTGCGCACATTGATGGAAGAGGCGCGTTTTCGTGACGCCTCTATTGAGAGTCCAATTGTGATGACCTCACTTGATGCGACTCGGTATCGGCATTTCGACGCAGTGTTATTGATTGGCGCCGCAGATGCTAATCTGCCCGGAAAGCCAGTAACGACGGGCATCTTCAACCAGTCAGTGCGGCGTACTTTAGGATTGAGGACGGTTCAGGACGACATGCAGCACATCACCCATGACTTGGTTGGTTTACTTAATCGTAGCGACGCCTGCCGGATCAGCTGGCAACGGCAAACCGCCAGCGAGCCGCAAAATCCATCGCCTTGGATTGCAGCGTTAATGCTTGAAGCCAAACGCCATGGCCTGAATTTACAGACCAGTAAGCCAGCTTTGCAGTTTGCAGCGGCCCCCAGAAATAATCAAAAAATTAAATTAATATCGTCAAGACCCGCGCCAATGCTTGAGTTTGGAAGGGTTCCTGCAAGTATAACGGCAAGCGGTTATCAAAGTCTGATCGATTGTCCCTATCAATATTTTTCGCGCGGGGTGTTGAAACTTCACGAACCTGATGATGTGCAAGAAGAAATGGAGAAACGCGATTTCGGAGAATTCGTTCACGATATTCTGAACCGTTTTCATCATCGCTATCCTTTGATTACGGGAGTTGAGCAAGCTGAATTGCGGGCAGCACTAGTTGCAGAAACTCATGCGGTATTTGCCAACGCGCTGACGCAAAACTTCACTGCTCGCGCCTGGCGCCTGCAATGGGAATCTGCCATGGACGCTTACCTGAGCTGGCAATTTGATCGTGAAGCGCAAGGCTGGCACTGGAGAGACGGCGAAGTAAAGGCAGGCTTTCAACTTGATCTGGACAGTGGTGAAGCCGTGCGACTTGAAGGACGCATTGACCGCATTGACGACAAGCATGATGCAAAGGAATCTGCCGTTATTGATTACAAGGCGCGCGCCTTCAATTTGCTCCAGAAGAAATTGAAAGAGCCGGGTGAAGATGTGCAATTGCCAGTCTATGTTGCGCTGGCCGAAGCAAAAAACCCTGAGCGAATCATTACCGAAGCGAGCTACCTGAGTATTGAACGTGAAAACATAAAGTCAGCAATCTATCCTGATGCGGAATCGGCAGGGCAGCAGCACGTACATCGATTGCAGACCCTGTTTGAAGCGTTATATGCGGGTGCAGCGTTGCCCGCACAAGGCATTGAATCTGTCTGTCAATATTGTGAAGCGCGTGGATTGTGTCGACGTAATTATTGGATAGATAACAAGCCGCCAGGTGTGATTAATGAGTAGCAGTCGTCAAGCAACGACAGCGCTGGCGCTTGATCCCAAATTAAGTGTGGTGGTTGAGGCTTGCGCAGGCTCTGGGAAAACGTGGCTGCTGGTTTCACGCATGCTGCGTTTATTGCTGGCGGGTGCGGAGCCATCCACTATTCTTGCCATCACCTTTACCCGCAAAGCTGCACAGGAAATGCATGAGCGGCTCATGCAATGGCTCGAATTGCTGGCGACAGCTAGTGATGCAGAAATACGCGACTTTTTGCTGCAACGTGCAATGACTGATGCAGAAATAAAGCTCGCGATGCCACAGGTACGGCAGCTGTTTAACAAGGTCGCATTTGCCACGCCCGGCATCGCGATTTCTACTTTCCATGGTTGGTTCCAGCAGCTGCTCTCGGCTGCGCCGCTTGGTCTGGGCATGAGCGACGCCACGATTGCCGACAGTGAATCTTCCTTGTTGGAGGAGGCGTGGCTTACATGGGGGGAATCATTAAATCGTCATCCTGATTCAGCGGCAGCGCAAGCGCTATCGCGATTATTTGCGCAATGGGGATTGTCCAGTACTGGCATGGCCTTGGGGAATTTCATCAAACGCCGCGCTGAATGGCGCGCTTATGCAAGGAGCACATTGAAGATGGTGGTGGAAGGCGATGCTGATGATGCATTGATCGCTGCGGCACTTCATCATTGGCGGTGTGAATGGGATGTTGATTTGGACTGTGATCCCATTTTGGAATGGTCGCGGAATGCGTCAATAGAAATATCGATTCGCGCAATCATTCACGGCATTGAATCAACCCCGAAAATGACGGAGCCTGCCTTGAAATGGCTGTCGTCGCTGGAAGCGGCATGGATGAGTGCGATACCAGCAGAAAAATTTGCGGCCATGCGAAAAGAATTTTTGACGCTGAAAGATGAGCCCCGCGTAAACCATTCACGCTGGGCAGAAAAAGCCGGGGCACAAGAACATTTTCAGATAATTAGCGAATCTCTCAAGGGGGTTGCTGCCGCCATTGTCGACCAACAAATTTTTATTTATAACCGCGATGTCCTGATGGCGGGAACCGCGTTGCTGGCTGCCTATGAAACGCTGAAAGCAGAGCAGCGTATGGTTGATTTTACTGATCTAGAATGGCGCGCATTTTCATTACTCAGCAATAGTGAGCATGCGGACACTACCCAATATCGGCTTGATGCCCGCTATCGCCATATTTTGCTCGATGAATTTCAGGACACCAATCCGATTCAGTGGCAGTCGCTGACGGCCTGGCTAGATGCCAGTGTGGCGGCGGATAGAAAGCCAACGGTATTTATGGTGGGCGATCCGAAGCAGGCGATTTATCGGTTTCGACGCACCGATGCACGCTTGTTTGAAATCGCCAAACAGTATTTTGTTGAGCATTTCGGTGCTCAGGTTTGTGCGCTAAACCTCAGCCGACGCAATGCACCTGCGGTCGTGTCTTTGGTAAATGCAATATTTAGTAACGAGCCTGCGTTTGCGGGATTTCAGCGGCACGATTCGGAAAATACCGGATCAACTGGTGCAGCTATAGCCTTGCCTAAATTTAGCGCCGTTACTGAAAGCAATGCATACGAAATAGAGGGGGGAATAAATGCGCTGGATCACTTGCGTAATCCTCTTGCCATTGCGCGCGCGGATGAGGCTGAAGATCGCTTTTCGTTAGAAGCTGTGGCGCTGGCTGAAGCCATCAGGAATACGGTCGGTCGGGTCATGATCGAGCGGTCGGATCATGGCGCTGCAACATTGCGGCCTGCCCAATACCGGGACATCATGGTTTTATTTCGCCGCCGCGCTCCACTGGCTGCGTTTGAACGCGCTCTACGTGCGGCGCGAATCCCGTTTGTGGGCGCAAAACCAGGCGGCCTAATGGCCACACTAGAAGTCGGCGATATGGTTGCGTTGTTAACATTCTTGTCCGCTCCCGATGATGACCTTGCTTTAGCGCAGGTATTGAAGTCACCCCTGTTTGGCGCGAGCGATGTGGCTTTGATGACTATCCGGTTTGGGGTAGCGGAAGGTTCCTGGTGGCAACGTGTCCAGCATTGGGGAGATCAGCCTGCAAGTGATGCCGTACTTCAAGTGGCAACGGCTCAATTGCGCGCGTGGATAGTTGCGATGGATCATCTGCCCGTACACGATTTATTGGACAGGATTTATGACGAAGCCGATGTATTAAACGCTTACGCTGCCGTCGTGCCCGCGATGATGCGCGCAAGGGTGCTGGCAAATCTGAATGCGTTTATGGCACTGGCGCTGGCGGTTGACAGTGGTCGTTATCCCAGCTTGAGCCGTTTTTTGAATGAGTTAAAGCGCTATCGCGCCTTGCCAGATCAGGATGCGCCTGATGAAGGCTCAGTGCTCGAAGAAAGCGATCATGGTGAGGCAGATGCAGGGATTAATGCGGTTCGTTTAATGACTATTCACGCTTCAAAGGGGCTGGAAGCGCCGATTGTTTTTTTGATAGATGCTGATGATGTGTCGGCACGCGCCGATGCGCATACCGTGCTGAGTGATTGGCAGCCGCAGGATGCAGCACCTCGGCATTTTTCATTCTGGGCCACTAAAGCACTTCAGGGCAAACGCCGTGATGCGATATTGTTGGAAGAGGCAAACTATCAGGCACGCGAGCAGCTGAATTTACTTTACGTGGCGATCACACGAGCGAAACAATATTTCATCATGAGCGGGTCGGCCAGAAAAAAGTTGTCAGAAGCCGTTTCTTGGCTGGATCGCGCATGCAACATTGCTACCGCGAGCCAGCCAGTTTTTCCGGGCAGTGTTATCGGCAGTAGTGCGGAAAGCAACAATGCGGCTGCGACCAATCCGCCCGAAATTTTTTCTGATCTGGCAGCTACTACTAATAATCCGCAATACCCGATAATCTCAATCGGCAAACGCAATGTATCCCGGTTGGCGGATGACCCGAAGCGTGAACTTGGTATTGAGATTCATGCATGGTTGGAAGCACACGTGTCTAACTCGGGCAATCGCAAAGTTGCCATTGCCCATGTGTCGCCTGAGGCTGCCGCGATTGCTAAAAAAATATGGGGCGCTGACGCGCTGCAAAGATTTTTTGATCCCGCGCAATATGCTGTGGCATTCAATGAGCTGGAAATGATTACAGCTCTCGATCATAAAATTCAGATTCAGCGTGTTGATCGCCTGGTTGAGTTTGAAAATGAGGTGTGGGTGCTCGATTACAAAACAGGCGGCGTCAGTGACGCAGAACTATATCGAGAGCAAATTGAAAACTACTGTCATGCTGTTGCCGCTTTATACCCCGCCAAAATTATCGGCGGTGCAATCATCGATGCCGAGGGTCAGTTAAGGGTGCTTTATAAAAGCAAAGGCTGATTGATCATTACTATTAGCGTGCGGATTACTTCGACTTTGGAGCGCGCTCTACGCCTTTTATCGCATCACCAACGTTAACTTTATGGTTTGTAAACCAGCCGGCATTCATTTCCAGCGCATAGCGGGCCGGGCCTGCGGCCTGATGTGGATTTTCGGTTTGTGGCAGCATTTCATGGATGCTAAGAATTTTACCTGCCTCGTCCATATAGGCAACACTCAGCGGAATTAAGGTGTTGCGCATCCACATTGCATGGTAGCCCAGCTCGGAAAAGACAAACAGCATGCCGTCATTTTTGCTCATTTTCGTGCGAAACATCAAACCTTGCTGGCGCGTCGCATCATCCGCGGCTACTTCCGCTTTGATAGATTGGCCGCCCGCGGTCAGGGCGATCAAATGAGTTTTCGCAATCGTTTTTTTAGGCGCTTCTGGCGCCGCTGCGAACGTTAAAGTAGTCGAGCAGGACAGCGTCAATAAGAAGGATAGCGTTATGACGAAAGATATAAATCGCAGCGATGAATTCATGGGGTTTTTAGGAGATCAAATTTTTCAATGAATCGGATTCTTGATGGGATGCAGAATTAGGTCGCGTTTTTAAATGGCACTCAGATTGCATTTTCGTCGTCCGCTATGCGGATACAGAGGAGTGAGGTAAGCGATAAGGAAAAGATACTCTGTTACTTGGAGCATACCTTGTGTCTAACCGCTATTTCTTTCCCGTGCTGCCAAATCCGCCTTCGCCTCGCTCAGAGGTTGTGAATGTTTCGACGATATTAAATTCAACTTGTGCAATCGGCACGATGATGAGCTGCGCTACGCGCTCCATGGGCTGCATCGTAAATTCAGTTTGCCCCCGGTTCCATACTGATACAAAAATTTGGCCTTGATAATCAGAGTCAATGAGGCCTACTAGGTTCCCGAGCACAATGCCGTGTTTATGGCCAAGGCCTGAGCGCGGCAGCACCAGCGCGGCATAGCCCGAATCCGCGATATGAATAGCCATGCCTGACGCTACCAGGTTTGTTTCGCCCGGCTTCAAGGTCATCGGTGCGTTGATGCAGGCCCGCAAATCCAGCCCCGCAGACCCGGGTGTAGCGTATTGCGGAAGTTGGTCAAGCAGGCGTGAGTCGAGCACGCGAACGTCGAGCTTATGCATGGTTATTGTTCGTTTTGATTTTCATTTGTGGGCATTTAGCAGCGGAGGGGCGCAATTGAGGACTGTATTGATAGGTTGAGCTAAATACAGCTTGGTAGCATGGACAACAATAACTTCGGCTATTTTGGACTTGCTGTTTTTTTGAATTGGGTGCTGCCCCTGATCATCAATAATCGTTACTTCATTGTCATCTGCGCCAATAGCTGAGGTTGCTAAATTGGCTACAATCATCGGAATTCGTTTAAGTTCACGCTTTTTGCAAGCATAATCAATGACGTTTTTACTTTCTGCAGAAAAGCCCACACAAAATGGCGGCTTTGGAAGCGCCGCAACAGTGGCCAGAATATCAACGGTTGGAATAAGAACAATGGCTAAGTCGCCGTTCGATTTTTTAATTTTTTGGTTTTTGGGTGATAAGGGTGTGTAATCCGCCACGGCAGCGACTGCGAAAAAAAGATCAACGCCGTCTAAATTAGCATTAACAGCGGCCAACATCTGCGAAGCTGTCTTGATTCGTATGATGTTGACGCCTGCGGGATCAGCTAAATTAGTTGGCCCGCTGACCAATGTGACATGCGCGCCCATCGTGTGTAATGCCTCAGCTATGGCGTAGCCCATTTTGCCGGAGCTTAAGTTGGTAATAGCGCGCACCGGATCTATCGGCTCAACGGTCGGCCCGGCCGTCACCAATACTTTCTTGCCGACGAGTAATTTAGAGGTCGATTTTCGGCCATAAAAATCCTCGACTGCCTGTAACAGTGTTGCAGGCTCCAGCATCCGTCCCAAGCCTGTTTCACCGCATGCTTGATCACCCGAATCTGGGCCTAGAATAATCACGCCGTCCGCTACTAACTGCGCCACATTGCGTTGAGTTGCCGGGTTTTCCCACATTTCGCGGTTCATGGCCGGAGCCAGCATCAGCGTACAGGCCGCAGCATGGCGGGCAATGCACAGTGTAGATAGCAAATCATTGCAAAGGCCATGAGCCAGTTTGGCTATGAAATCAGCGGTGGCAGGGGCCACTAAAATAAGATCCGCGCCGCGCGATAGTTCGATGTGTGCCATGTTGTTTGCGATATCGCTATCCCACAAATCGGTGTAGACCTTTTGCCCTGATAACGCTTGCAGCGTAACTGGGGTGATAAACTCGACAGCCGTTTGAGTCATGACCACCTGAACTTCAATGCCTGCTTTTTTTAAAATGCGTGTCAGCTCAGCAGCTTTATAGGCAGCAACGCCGCCGGTAATGCCCAGCACAATACGGCGCACGCCAGACATTAAGAATGATGCTTCCGAAGCCGGGGCTGAGGTTAATTTTAAACGCGAAGAATTAGGCATAATCTGAATTCTAACTGACTTCTAACTGAACCATAACCGCTCCGCTGCATTTCATCAGCGGCGTTTAAATTTTTAATCCCAGGCCCTGAAATGTCTATTGCCAACTGGCCCGAACATGAACGCCCTCGTGAACGCCTGTTAAAGCAAGGTGCAAACGCCTTGTCTGACGCCGAATTACTGGCTATTTTTTTGCGTGTCGGCATGAAGGGCAAGAGCGCAGTAGATTTAGCACGCGAATTGGTCACCGTTTTTGGCAATCTCAACGGTCTTTTTTCAGCGAGTAAGGCTGACTTGTGCGCTATAAAAGGCATGGGGGAAGCCAAATATGTGCAACTTCAGGCTGTGCTCGAAATGGCGAAACGTGCACTATGCGAGGATATGAAATTAGCTGATGCGCTATCGTCGCCCAAGGCTGTACGTGATTATTTGAAGCTTGCTTTATCGCGACTACCGCATGAGGTATTCGTGGCGGTATTTTTAACTAGTCAAAATCGCGTCATCGTTGTAGAGGAAATATTTCGGGGCACGTTAACGCAAACCATTGTCTATCCACGTGAAATCGTCAAGCGAGCGCTCGCTCATAATGCGGCCTCAGTCATTTTTGCGCATAATCATCCATCTGGCGAGCCACATCCTAGCCAAGCGGATCGCGCGCTAACTAAGATCCTGGCCGAAGCATTGGCATTGGTAGATGTGAAGGTGTTGGATCATTTTATCGTTGCGCCCGGCGCGTCACTGTCGTTCGCGGAGCAGGGAATATTGATGTCGTGATCCAGCCGGATGGCGCGAAGAGTTCGCAATGCAAGCCCCATGCATTTCTAACAAACACACCATTGTAAACATTAACCTTGCGCTAAGTGCTTGGTTTTGGTTATAATTTTGGGCTTAGCTGGAATTTCATCGGGCGAAGATATCAAAATCAATGGATTCGGTCGCTACGGTCCGCGTTTTCAACTGTATTTTTTAGTCTAGTGAGGTGTGCCATGGCACGCGTTTGTCAAGTAACGGGCAAAGCCCCGATGGTGGGCAATAATGTTTCCCACGCCAATAACAAAACCAAGCGGCGCTTTTTGCCGAATCTGCAATATCGTCGCTTCTGGGTCGAATCAGAAAATCGCTGGATACGTCTACGTTTGGCTAATGCCGGTCTTCGTACCATCGACAAAAAGGGCATTGATGTAGTGCTCGCCGATTTACGTGCTCAGGGCATGGCTGTTTAAGCCGCCTTGCACTGAACATAAGGAACTATCATGCGCGATAAAATAAAACTTGAATCAACTGCCGGTACCGGTCATTTCTATACCACCAGCAAAAACAAACGCACCATGCCCGAGAAAATGGAGATCATGAAGTTTGATCCTAAAGCACGCAAGCATGTGATGTATAAAGAAACGAAGCTGAAGTAATTTCAATCTATATATCGCCGCTTTGCAGTCACACTGTTTTTCTGTAAATAAAGCACCTCATAAAAAACCCGCCGATTGGCGGGTTTTTTATGGGGTAATGTAGGTGTCTACCCGAGCTTGGTGCTAATCCGCTGGCTGTCAGGCGTAGGCACGCAGGCGTCGAGAGAAGTCATGCAGCGCCTGGATCCCGGAAGCTTCGGCACGTTTGCACCAGTCTTCCAGATTGGCAACCAGCTCCTCTTTGGAAACCGCAGAACGGCCCCATGTTTCCATCAGCTCTTTCTTAAAAGCGTAGACAGTTTCCAGTATGGTACTGCCCTTGAGCGCCGCATCCAGAACTTGCTGGTGATCTTGTGCAAGCGCCGTACGATCAGCATACAGCCACTCTTTAAAGCGTGACCATGCATGGTTTGAGCTTATGCCACTAAAGGCGGTACCTTCGCTGCGCAAGCGCTGAATTTCAGCGCGGCAGGTGGACTTCAAGATTCTGGCATAACCGGTCGTAATTTCAAAGCGATGTGCAATGACGGCCTGCACGGTTTCTAAATCACAGGCAACTTTATTCAAATTAAATTTTGGCTTGGGTGCCACTTTTTTGACTTTCGCCAGGCCTACAGTTTCCAATGCTCGAATGTAGAGCCAGCCCAAGTCAAATTCATACCAGCGCATGGAGAAGCGTGCTGAAGTCGGAAAGGCGTGGTGATTGTTATGTAGCTCTTCACCCCCGATCCAGAATGCAATCGGGGTAATGTTTTTGCTGGTGTCGTTGACGGTGTAATGTCGATAACCCCAGTAATGACCGATACCATTGATGATGCCGGCGGCATGCACTGGAATCCAGGCCATTTGCGCCGCCCAGATAGATGCGCCAAGCGGCCCCAAAAGAATCAGGTTGGTGACCAGCATCAGCCCGGCGCCTTGCCAGGAAAAACGCGAATATACGTTGCGTTCTATCCAGTCATCGGGCACACCATGACTGTATTTATCAAGGGTTTCCTGATTCTTTGATTCAATGCGATAAAGCTCAGCACCTTCAGTCAAAACTTTTTTGATGCCAAAGTGAACTGGCGAATGCGGGTCTTCCACGGTTTCGCATTTGGCGTGATGCTTGCGGTGAATCGCGACCCATTCTTTGGTGACCATGCCAGTCGTGAGCCACAGCCAAAAACGGAAAAAGTGAGACACGATGGGATGTAAATCCAATCCGCGGTGCGCTTGCGCGCGATGCAAGAATATGGTCACAGCTGCAATCGTAATATGCGTCAAAGCCAACAGGACAACAATGTATCCCCACCAAGGCAAATCCATCAAGCCATTCAAAAAATTTAAGTCCAAAGCAAGCTCCTTCAAATAAGGAAATTATTTTACCGTGAATTACCGGCTGACGCTTCGGTATTCAAGCTTTTGAATCTATGGATTCTTTTCAATTGTAATTGAGTCAATAACAGGGTCAACGTGGTAGCGTAACGATCGTACAGTTGGCATTTTGATGCCCGCGCTGCGAAATTGCTCAAGGATATAACCCAGCATATCGGAGCGCAGCCCGCCTTCGCCCTGATCGGGATCGCGAATCCAGACGCTTAGCTCAAGTTCAACGCCGTTATCCCCCAGATGCTTGATGAGTGCGCTGGGCCCAGGAATTTTTTCCACGCGCGCTTGGGATGCAGCCGCCGCCAGTAAAATAATGCGAGCGCGTTCGATATCGCTGTCGTAGCTGACCGTCACGCTGGTTTTTACCAGCGCCAGCCGATCAGAATGGGTGTGGTTAACCACGATGGTGGTAATCAGAGTGTCATTGGGAATAATCGCTTCTGTGCCATCTAGGCTCTTCAGCACGGTATAGCGTGAATGAATGCCTTTGACCGTGCCATGCCGATTTTCGACGGTGAGGAGATCGCCCATGCGTATCGAGCGGTCCAGCAAAATAATGAAACCGCTCACATAATTGCTAGCGATCTTCTGTAAACCAAAGCCCAGTCCTACACCCAGCGCGCCGCCGAAAACGGATAGCAGCGTCAGCGGTATACCCAATACGGTCAGCGCAATCAGAAACGCAACGATCAAGGCAAAGACCCGTAGAAATTTGCTAATCACCACCCGCAGGCTAATATCAATTGAGGTCGCACCCATGACCCGTTTCTCAAACAGGCTTGATAACGACAGCGACACAAAAACCGTAATCACGGCCAACACCAGAGCTTCAACGATTTGACGCAGCGATACCTGCTGGTTGTTCAGGGGGATTTTGGTATCGTCTAACGCGCTGATTAATTCGGGCAGCACGCCAGTCAAATAAAGCGCCAGTAAAATCCAAACCGTAAAAGCAATAAAGCGTTCGGATGATTTCAGGAGTTCGCTGGGCGGGATCAAATGTCGGAGCAAATACAAAGCTAGTCGAATAACTACAAACGCCAAAATGAGCGGCATGGCGATATGCAAAATAGGCACGGCTTGAAACTGCGCTAGGATAAAGCGAGCAAGCCACGCCAACACCAGAAACAGCAAGGGCAGCATCAGTCGATTGGCGCTGCCCGCGCCAATCCTGGCGAAGCCAGGGGCCAGTTTTTCCGGTAGCCTTGGCCTTACGGTGCGCGCCAGCAACCAAGCCAGAAAAAATGCCACCGCGAGCGCCGCTATTTGCGTAGCGCCTTGGCTTGACATCATCGCTGTGGATGCGGCCTCCAGATTAAAATCAAGAATTTGCAGGGTCATTGCTTCATTTCATGGACGCCACGGCTACGGTGCGTATTCTCCGGTTTAGCTTGCTATTTCAGCCGTTGTTTTGGCTTTTGCTTTGGCGGCGGTTGTGATAATTTTTTCGTCAGGCTTGCGTTCCATTACGGCGGCAAAAAAACCATCGGTATGATGTTCGCGCGGCGTCAGGCGCAGATACGGCTGCATCCCGGACAGTGAAATTTTTTGGCGCACAAAAATATCATTCACGATTACTGTGACAAATTCCGGATGGGCCGCTAAAAACGCATCCACAATCATTTCATTTTCTTCACGCATCAAGCTGCAGGTTGCGTAGACCAGACGCCCGCCGCGTTTCACCAAGCGCGCAGCTGAAGCGAGAATCGCCGCTTGTTTGATATTTAATTCTGCCAAGCCCGCTTCAGTTTGCCGATATTTCAAGTCAGGATTCCGGCGCAGCGTCCCCAGCCCGGTGCAGGGCGCATCTACCAGCACCCGATCAACTTTGCCGGCGAGTCGCTTGATGCGGGTATCGTTCTCATTCAGGATGCGTTGCGGCGTGATATTCGAAAGTCCGCTACGTTTTAATCGAGGGCCTAAATTGGTCAAGCGTTTTTCGGAAACATCGAACGCATATACCCGCCCGGTGGAGGCCATCGCCGCGCCAATCATGAGCGATTTGCCGCCGGCGCCGGCACAAAAATCAACGATCATTTCGCCGCGTTTAGGCTCCATCAATATGCCCAGCAATTGGCTGCCTTCATCCTGGACTTCAATAAAGCCTTCAATAAAAGCCGCGTGTTTGGTCAGCGAAATTTTACTCTCAAGCCGAATCCCCAGCGGTGAAAACGGAGTGGCCCCACAGGCGATCCCTTCCTGCTGAAAACGCTTAAGAACCGCGTCCCGCTTGGCTTTCAGGGCATTTACCCGTAAATCCAGAGGCGCTGCATTCATCATGCTGCGGCCCAATTCGATAATATCTGCGTCTGTCATAAAGGGCTGCAATTTAGCCACAACCCAGTCAGGTAGTTCGGCCTCGATGCCTACGGACAAGTTCGCAGTTTTAGCGGCTTTTATGTCGTTTAACCATTTATCTTCGCCGCCACGTAACACCGGATCCAGCTCGCGTCGACTTAAGCCTTGCACACGCGTAAGCGCCACCAGGGCCATCAGCCGTGGTGTGCCTTCGGGCACCAAATGCTCGATCAAGCGGCGATGTCTCAGCACCGCATAAATAGTTTCTGCGATGAGGCCGCGGTCGCGTAAGCCTAATTTGGGATGGTCACGAAAAAAGAATTTTAGACTCACATCGGCTGGCGAGGTCAACGGCAAAATGGCCGTGAGTGCGGTCACCAAAGCGTTGAAGAGAGGGGGAGTGAGTGGGGAATATAATTGCATACGCAATTATCGCCTATTACCGCCCTGAATATCGCCCGGAAGCGCCGCTTTTTACGATTAGGGATCGCTGGCGCTGATCGAGGTAACGGTTTGTTCCATTAAAAAGCGACCCATATAAAATTTCACTTTAACCGGCAGGTAATAATGTTTGGGCGAGAGCCAAACCTCATAAACATCTTCAGGGTCAGCGGCATCGCTTTTCATATGCAGCGTCAGCAACTCACCCATGCGGGTTTGCAGTGTTTCCTGGCCGATGAGACGAAATTGATAATCATAGAGTTTACGTGCGTTGGTGAGTGCAACCTTGAGCCGGTCATCGGCGGTCTTTAATTTATCGGCATCCTGTGCTAACTGGAATAAAAAACTCTGGGTATCCTGCATCCGTGGCGGCAACGCAAAGAGATGTGTTTCGCCATACTTGATGATTTTTAATTCGCGCTTGCTGTGGTTAAATTCAGCGGTATCTACCGGCGCGTCTCCGCGCTGCATACTGAAGAATTGGGGGCGGATGCCATCGGGTGTCATTTCTCCCCGGCTGGTTTGACGAAACGTGCCAACAAATAAACCTACAAAAATGCCGGTTGCCTGAATCGTACTGTTCAGCTCGTAATGCGTGCCCGTGCGTTGCCATGAAAAGTTTGCAATGCCATCTGCCACGCTCGACGAGAGGCGATAGGCCATCCTGATTCGTTCCGGGAACACCAAAATTGGCGCTGCGTTGGTGGGCTCCGCAGACGCAGCGTCGGTTTTGTTTTGCGGAAGAAGCAGTGGTGAGGATGCTGACCCTGACGGTTGAGCAGGCGCAGGCTCTGCAATATTCAACGCGGGAACCGGAACAACTGACTCAGCCATGCGTTCATTGACGGGTGCAGGCGTTGCCGCCACAAAAGCCGATCCGGCTGTAGCTGCTTCTGTTTCATCGGCGGCCACAGCCGCAACGACGGCGACCGATTTGACCACTGCACGACTTGTCGCTAGACGTGCCGCTGGACGTGACCTAGGACGGGCATTTTGGGTCGCGCGAGGGCTAATATTTTGCGTATCCGGTTCTACGTTAGCGGTTGCAGACAGTAGTACGGCATTTAATGGCGGCGGGGTATCAAATGCTGCCGCTGTGTTGCCCGCAGGCCAGGACGGTGCCCAATCATGCGACGCAATATAAGCCCCAACATGCGCCATGATCGACAGCGCCAGAGCCATGAGCAGAACTTGTTTCGAACTCCAAAACGGGTGCAGTCCTTTGCGTTTAGGGGGAGTCATTTTGAAAACGGCATCAAGAGGGCGCTATGACGTTACTGCACGCTCAAGCTCGCCAAAACCTGTTCAAACGCGCCGTTTTTATCTTCAAAAATAATTCGCACTGGCAGATGAAACTTATTTTTGGCCAGCCAGAGTTGGCTTTTCGATTCGCCTTCTTTCGCATCGCGTGCATAGAATACGGTAGCAAAGTCACCGATCGGGGTTTTGATGGTGGGCTCGCCCTGTTTTTGATAAACATATTTTTCGCTGCGTTTGCCCTGGCTCATCCACACCGTTAATTGCGAGGTGCGCGGGACGGCAAGCATGAATTGATACATGGACGATAGCCGGTCCTGAGTGCCGTCAGGCAAATCAAAAGTCTCGGTATTGCCATTGCGCAGTGACACAATATCTTTTTTATCCCAGTCAAATTTGGCATAAGTGCTGCGGCTCGCGTCAGCGCGCACCTGCTCGAACGCGGTGGGCTGTAAACCTTGCGGGCCAATCAAGCCTTCGCTTTTATACAAGATACGTTCCTTGAAAAAAACCGCGAGCGGGCCTTCGACGTGGGCGTCTGAAGTGATCGTGTAGCGCATCCCTTTGCGCTCAAAAACCTCATCGTTTTGGCCGATTAAAAGGCTGCCCTTATAAATTTTATACGAGGCCTTTACCAGCGTTGGCAGTTCGGCAGACGTAGTTTCTGCGCGCGCCATCGGGGATATGATAAAAGCGGTCATCAGCCCTGGCATTGCCATGGTGATGATCGACGCTGCATTCAATGCGCCCGATACGGCCAACGCGCCCCACACGGTAAACAAACGTTTCATGGTTACTCCTTCAGCACGCATAAAGTAGTGGTTTTGTCCGTCTCTAAAACGTCCAGATGCTGAATTCGGACGACACCTGAGGCAGATAGTTCAAGCCGATCCGTTGCCAGCCAGCGTAATGCCTGCGGATAAATTTTGTGTTCAGCAGCCAGCACTCGTTCACCTAGCGTTGCGGGGGTGTCCGCCGGCAATACGGGCACGGTTGCCTGAATAATAATTGGACCGTGATCCAGTTCGGGCGTCACAAAATGAACCGTCGCACCATGTATTTTTAATCCTGCTTTCAGCGCTTCCTCATGCGTATGCAGCCCGGGTAATGCGGGTAGCAGCGAGGGATGAATATTGATAATCCGGTTCGGATAACGGGCAATAAAACCCGCTGATAGGATGCGCATAAAACCAGCCAGTACGATGTAGTCCGGCGCGAATTGATTGATGACGCGACTGAGTTCAGTATCAAATTCTTCGCGTGTGGCAAATGCCTTATGATCCAGCGCGATAGCTGGAAACCCCCTCTGGGCGGCGCTTTTGAGCCCTGTGGCCAGCGGACGATTTGAAATAACGGCGCGTATTTCCAGCGGCAATTCTGCGTCAATGATCGCGTCCATATTGCTGCCGCGACCCGAAATAAGAATAACAATAGATTTCATGTTGGCACGCAAATGGATAAAAGGCGATTGTTAAAATAATAAAACTCTAGCACTGGAGAGAATTTTCAGGGCTTTTTGTGCCAGAAGCCGCTCTGGTGCTTGAGTTTAAATTATGAGTCCAACCGATTGTTAAACCAACATCGTTTGCTTTTCGTCGGCCTGGCGGGTGCGAATCTCGCCAATCGTAAACACAGTTTCACCTGCATCGCGCAGCAATGTAATGGCGCTTTCAGCATCGGCTTTTGCGACCACGACAATCATGCCGATGCCGCAATTAAAAGTGCGCGCCATTTCGTCGTCATCGATCTGGCCCTGCTGTTGCAGCCACGTAAATATGGAAGGTGCGACCCAGCTTTTACGTTCAATCACCGCCGTCACATTGTCGGGCAACACGCGCGGTATATTTTCGGTCAAACCGCCGCCCGTAATATGTGCCATGCCCTTGACGACACCAGTTTCGATCAACGCCAGCAAAGGCTTGACGTAAATTCGCGTGGGCGCCAGTAAATCAGCCGCCAGCTGTTGATGAGCGGCCGCATGCAAATCCACACCGCTGCGCTCGATAATCTTGCGCACCAGTGAGTAGCCGTTCGAGTGGGCTCCGCTTGATTGCAGTCCGAGCACCACATCACCAGCGGCAATGGTCTTGCCACTAATAATTGCATCGCGCTCCACCAGACCCACTGCAAAGCCGGCCAGATCGTATTCACCTGCCGGATACATCGAGGGCATTTCTGCGGTCTCGCCACCGATCAGGGCGCAGCCCGCCAGTTCACAGCCGTAAGCAATACCCTTCACCACATCGGTGGCGACGGCCACATCCAATTTGCCACACGCAAAATAATCCAGAAAGAAAATCGGTTCAGCGCCCTGCACTAAAATATCATTCACACTCATGGCGACCAAATCCTGGCCGATGGTGTCGTGCTTATTTAAATGAAAGGCAAGTTTCAGCTTGGTGCCGACCCCGTCGGTGCCAGACACCATGACGGGATTTTTAAATTTTTTGGAGACCTCAACGAGCGCGCCAAATCCGCCGATCCCGCCCAATACCTCAGGACGCATGGTGCGTTTGGCAAAAGGTTTGATGTTCTCAACCAGCTGATCGCCTGCGTCGATATCAACGCCAGCATCTTTGTAGGTCAGTGGGGAAAGCGGGTTTGCGGAGGTCATGATGGCGGAGTCTTGAAATGTTGGAAGCGTTAGAAGTGTTGGCGATGTTTGAGACGTCAAGCACGCTTGTGCAATGTTGTTCAGAATGTTGCTCAGAGCGCATATAGGCAAAAATGCGCCACTGTAAAGAGGTGATTCGGTTACGATTGAATAAATAACCTTGGATCTTACTTTAAATGACTCATAAAAACCCCGATTCACGCCATAAGCCACAGCGCCCGCTGCTGCGACCGTTATGGCTACTGCGTCTTAATGCGCGCTCGCAGGCGCGGCCGCTGGCGTGGCTGGACTTGTATTTTTTAACGATGATCACTGCTTTGTTGGGCTTTGGCTTGGTGCTATGGCTGCTATCGCCGATTCTTGCGCCGTTCCTAGCAGCAGCGATTTTGGCTTATATCTTCAATCCTTTGGTCGATAAACTGGGGGCCAAAGGCGTACCGCGCGGCTTGGGTACGGCCGTCGCGGTGCTGGCGCTGATATTGGCCATTGCACTGCTGCTAACTATTATTTTGCCGCTCTTCTACAAAGAGATTGCGCAACTTATTCAGCAATTGCCCACTTTTGCCGAGCAAGTCAAAACCACCTTCATTCCTTGGATAAATCAGAAACTGGGCGTCGCTATTACGCTCGATCCCTCATCATTCCGGCAATTCGTGACCGATAATTTGCAGGACGCTAGCGGCATGGCCAAAAAAGTTTTTGCCTCAGTTGGGGTGGGCGGTTTGGCGGTTGTCGGGGTTTTGATCAATCTGCTGCTGATCCCGGTGGTGCTGTTTTATGTGCTGCGCGATTGGCATCAATTGATCGCAAATCTGGATGCATTAATACCTCGCCGCTTTCATGGAACGGTGTCAAAACTGACCCATGAAATTGATGCCATTCTCTCGGAGTTTCTGCGCGGCCAATTGAGCGTCATGGTGCTCATGGCGGTTTTTTATGTTACCGGCCTATGGCTCGTCGGCCTTAGCTTTGCTTTGCCGGTGGGCTTGATCACGGGGCTGTTAGTGTTCGTGCCCTATCTGGGCAGTGGCACAGGCTTACTGCTGGCTACCGTCGCTGCGGTGATGCAATTTCCTTCAATGACGGGGATATTACTGGTGTGGCTGGTTTTCGGCATTGGTCAATTGCTCGAAGGTTTTGTCGTAACCCCGTGGCTTGTAGGGGACCGTATCGGACTGCATCCGGTAGTGGTCATTTTTGCCCTGCTTGCATTCGGGCAGGTGTTCGGATTTTTTGGATTGTTGCTGGCGTTGCCCGCGAGTGCGGCGATCGTGGTCGGCCTGCGGCATTTGCAGCGCAATTACAGCGACAGTGATTTATACCGACGCTGAAAGATTTATATAAAACTTATAATTATTTAAATCTACAAAGTTTCGTTTTGCAGAAGCTTAATGGCTTCTTCAGTGCTGCGACGCATGCGATTAAAGGCAATGGCCAATACGCCTACTTCGTCTTTCGTGTCGGACTTGAATTCCGGTATCGAAAAATCGCCGATCGATACAGCGTCAGCTTGCTTAGCCATTTCGGAAACGGGTCTTACAATCATCCGGTCAAGCATTAAATTCAGCACAAAAAATACAGCAAAAAATACGGCACCCAGTGAACTCATCAGTGCGGTCAGCGCACTTTTAACCGTCCCCAGTACCGGCAGCAAATCAACCGAGGCAACACGAATTTTGCCGAGATCGTCTGGCACACTAATTCTGCGTGCGATGACTAAGCGCTTTTCGCCGGAGATTGAAGTAAAAACATCAGATACCTGAGTATTGTTGTTGCCTTTAAAACGCGCGATGGCTTCGCCTTCCACGCCGCTTTGCATCTTATCAAGCGGGAATTCCCGAATCTTCATTTCAACCAGGCGCGAACCTAACGCGGTGGCTGAACGCGCATCGATATTACCCAACACAGCAGCATCCAAAGTCAGCAAGGCGGCACGTTCCGCATCAGCAACGGCTTGGCGCTCCAGGTATCGCTGAGCGACCACGCCCACAGTGATAAATCCGGCCGAAAAGACCAGCAATAAAATTAAATTAAATTTGAGGCGTAGGCCCATGCGGCTTTCCTAAAATCAAAACTTACTGATATGAGCAAACAAAGGCGCTGATTGCTAAGACGTTGATGCTAATGATGCTAGGGCGCTCACTGCAAAAGTCCGTTCATAGTGCGAACACTTTCAAAAAATGAATTTCGCTCGTCGGTAGTTCGAAGATGGGTCGCAAGGCGTTCAAAAAAATCACGCGAATTGTCAGTTGCCCGAGCATAACGCTGCACTAGCACGCCGGCTAACGGGCCAATAATCGGCGCCAGCGCGGCTTCACCGCGTCGCATCAGCTCAACCGTAATGGGCGTAGGGTTTCTGACCTTGGCGGGTGGAACCACCTGCCCGTCACGGGTTGGGGTTGACGAGATCGCGGGAGCCCCTTCTGGTGTAAAAGCAGGCCCGACAAGAACCGCTGCTTTGGATTGTTGATATTCTTTCAGAATCCGTTTGGCACTCTTCGTAAACAGCTCGCGTTTACCGGGCTCATCAATATGATTGGCAATAGTGCGAATTACTTCATCCGGGTTACTGGTTAATCGGCTGGCGCGCTTGACGGTGGTAATAGAATAAGGCCCTAAATAAGGGAGCAGTGCCCGCGTAAACTCTGCCAGAAGAGCAGGTTCAAGTTCGAGCAATGGGGCGACGGAATTATTATTGGAATTATTAAGCATTTGATTGCTCGTCTTGTTTCGCGGGGGGGGCAAATTAAAATAATGGATAAATATTAAAAATATTCAGCTTTGCAAAGGCTCATCTTAAAACCTGAATGGGCTAGCGCTCAATGTACTTTACCCGTTCAAACTGTTGACCAAGTGTAGCGCAAGTCTACCGGCTTGACCCTATGAAAAATGGCAAAAACATCATTGTTCACATTACAAAGCAGATAAATTGGTGAATCCAATGTTGAATTAACGGTATTTCACATATTGCCTGGCAAACGGTATTTTACCTGCACTGATTGTTCCCCCAATCTTACGCAGGCCCAATTCCATGTTCGCTGCTGCCGGGAGGCTGCGTAATAATTTGAATTTGGCCTTGAGTCAAATTCAAGCCTTGTGCAAAATCGAGCATGCGCTGAATGGACTGCTTGGCGTGCAGACCGACCAAGGGATCAACCTGAATTTCGTTCTTACCGTTTTCCAGTACCAACGCTAAATTGGCTAAACCATTCATAGCCATCCACGGACATTGCGCGCAACTTTTACAAGTCGCCGAGTTACCCGCAGTGGGGGCCTCAATAAAATTTTTGCCGGGCGCGGCGGACTTCATTTTATGAAAAATACCTTTATCGGTAGCAACGATAAATTCCGTCGCGTCCAAGGTTTGCGCCGCTTTAATAATTTGCGTGGTGGAGCCCACTAAGTCGGCCAGCGCAACGATGCTCGCAGGCGCTTCGGGGTGGACTAAAAGTTTAGCGTTGGGGTGCTGTTTTCTAAGCTCGATCAGTTCAGCGGTTTTGAATTCATCATGCACCAGACATGAGCCCTGCCATAACAGCATATCCGCACCCGTTTGGGTCTGAATGTAGCCGCCCAAATGGCGATCAGGCGCCCAGATAATTTTTTTACCTTGTGCGTGCAGATGCGCCACAATCTTGAGCCCGATAGACGAGGTCACCATCCAGTCTGCGCGAGCTTTTACAGCGGCACTGGTGTTGGCATAAACCACCACGGTACGATCTGGATGCGCATCGCAAAATGCCGCGAATTCATCAGGCGGGCAGCCTAAATCGAGTGAGCATTCTGCTTCCAGTTCCGGCATCAGAACCCGTTTTTCAGGGTTCAGAATTTTGGCCGTTTCACCCATAAAACGCACACCGCACACCACTACCGTTTGGGCGGGATGACTAAAACCAAAGCGCGCCATTTCGAGTGAATCAGAAACGCAACCTCCGGTTTCTTCCGCTAAATCCTGCAGGTCGGGATGCACATAATAATGCACGACGAGCACCGCGTTTTGCTCTTTTAACAGGCGCTTGATGCGCGTTTTCAACTCAATTCGTTCGGCAGGATTAGGTTCAGTAAATACCTTGGCCCACGCATGGTCAACCGAGAGCGTTGAGCCAGAAATAAATGAGCCAGGGATATTTGCGCGTGGATGATCAAACTCAATGCGCTTAATGTGCTCCATGCGTTCAATGTTATTAGGGACTAGCGTATTCATAGGAGATAGACTCAAGTTAGGTTACGGCGTTCCGATGCTGATATTTTTCAGCTTTCCAAGCGCCCGTTTGCATCACATCGCGAATCGTTATGACCGCATCCCACACATCAATATAGCGGGTATAAAGTGGTGTAAATCCAAAACGCAATAAATTCGGCTGACGAAAATCGCCGATCACGCCGCGATCAATAATGGCCTGCATGATTTCATATGCATGGTCGTGCGCAAATGACAGCTGACTGGCGCGCAATGCGTGCTCACGCGGTGCAATGCAGGTAAAGCCGTCAGCAGCGCAATGTTGATCCATCAGCAGCCAGAACAAATCGCTTAAAGCCAGTGATTTTTTTCGGATCGCTGACATCTCAATATCTGCAAATGTGTTGATACCGCAGTCAAGCGCCTGCATCGCCAGCACCGACGGCGTGCCGCACAAAAAACGTTCAATGCCGGGCGCCGCGGTATATGCGGGGGCGAAAGCAAATGGTGTCTGATGGCCAAACCAGCCCGCTAGTGGAGTCACAAAGTTTTTCTGCAAGGCGCGGGTTACGTATAAATAAGCGGGTGCGCCTGGCCCACCGTTGAGATATTTATAGCCGCACCCGACGGCCATTTCAGCGCCGCTAGCTGCCAGTGCAACGGGCACGGCGCCCGCGCTGTGGCTTAAGTCCCAGACAATATGCGTGCCGGCCTGTTGCGCTTTGCTATTCATGGCCGCCATGTCATGCAAATGGCCGGTGCAATAATCTACCTGGGTAATGAGCGCTACAGCGACCGTATCATCGAGGGCATGGGCAAGTTGGTCGGCAGGCACCAGCTTTAATTCGTAATGCTGCTTGAGTAGTTCATTAAGTCCTTGCGCCATGTAAATATCCGTCGGGAAATTTCCGGTTTCAGACAGGATCACCCGGCGCTTGGCGTCTTCGCGAATGCCAGGCAAGCTCAATGCGCCAGCCAGCAGCTTGAAAATATTGACGGAGGTTGAATCAGTCGCAATCATTTCGCCGGGCGCGGCACCCAGTAAATGGGCGATTTTGTCGCCAATTCGGCGCGGAAAATTTACCCACTGATGCGTATTCCACGAGCGAATTAAATCGCGTCCCCATTGCTCGCGAAGGCAGGTTTCTAGTTGCGCCGCCGTCGTGACCGGCAGCGCACCCAATGAATTGCCGTCCAGATAAACCACACCATCGGGCAGATCAAAACGTGCGCGTGCATGCCGTAGCGGATCATCGGCATCATGTTGTGCGCAACCCAGTTTGGTGATGTCGGACGTTATGTTGAGTGTCATTTAGTCAGCTCCTTAAGCTCACTAAATTCCTTAAGCTCCCTCAGCACCGCGCGTACCGGGGAGGCATCGAGCGTCATAAGCTTCAAGGGTAGTGCGATCAGTTCATAGTCGCCTTCAGGCACATCATCCAACACCAGCCCTTCCAAAATCGACATATGGTGGCGTTGCACCGCATGGTGTGCGTCCATGGTTTTGGATTCCTGGGTATCCAGCGACGGGGTGTCGGTGCCGATCAGTATTACGCCGTTTGCGGCCAGCAATTCAATCGTTGCCGGGCTAATAGCCCGAAAGTCCTTATCCCACGCGGCTTCCGGGGCATTCATATAGGTACGCAATAACACCCGGGGTGGAGAATTTTTGAGCTGGGCGTAGATCATGTCGGGCGTAATGTCACCGCTTGATAAAGACACATTGATCACCCGGCACGCGCCCAGATAAGGCGTTAAATCCACCTCGCCAATGGTGGCGCCGGTGGCATCGTAATGCAGCGGCGCATCGGCATGGGTACCGGTGTGGGTAGACAAAGAAAATCTGGACACATTGACCGGGCAATCAGCGGTCAGCATCCAGGTGCGTGACTCGGTGAAGGGCGTGTCGCCCGGCCACACGGGTATGGCAGTGTTCAGGCGCTGTGAAATATCCCGGATTTTGAGTAGCGGCAGCATGAGTATCGGAAATATAAAATTAATATGCGCAAATTATCGCAGACGTAGACAGGCTTCGTGAATAAAATATATCAATGAAATAACCTCTTCCCTATTGCTGCCTGAATGTTGCGACCTCAGCCCGGGCGGGCAGGTCGGTGGCGCTAAAAATCAAACCAGGCGGAGTATCAAGACAGGTTGTTTTTTTGCCGCGCTAGGGTTGCTTGCGGCTCAAACATTTTTATAAGACCCCGGTCAGGCTGTCGCCCGTTCGATAGGGTAAAATGCCGGATTACGGAATTTATGCGCAGATGTCTATGTTGACTGGAAGTCTAGTTGCGATTGTTACCCCGATGCTGCCCGACGGCGCGCTCGATTTCGCTTGCCTAAAGTCGCTTGTTGACTGGCATGTTGCCGAAGGTACCGATGGCATAGTGATCGTCGGCACCACGGGCGAATCACCAACAGTTGATTTTGATGAGCATGCCTTGCTGATCAAGGCGGCTGTTGAATATGCGGCAAAACGCGTACCGGTGATTGCTGGTACTGGTGCCAACTCAACGAAAGAGGCGATTTATCTTACCCGGGTGGCGAAAAGCGTTGGCGCTGACTATGCACTTTCAGTCGTGCCCTACTATAACAAGCCAACCCAAGAAGGCCTTTTTCAGCACTTCACTGCGATTGCCCAGGCCGTCGACATACCGGTGATCTTGTACAACGTGCCGGGTCGCACAGTGGCGGATCTGGCTAACGAGACCGTGCTGCGTCTGGCTCAGATTCCCAATATCGTCGGCATTAAAGATGCCACTGGCAACATGGCGCGAGGATCTGAATTATTGATGCTGGCACCCAAAAATTTCGCTATTTATTCAGGTGATGACGCATCCACATTGCCGTTGATGATGCTGGGTGCGCATGGCTCCATTTCAGTTACCGCGAACGTTGCCCCGCGCCTGATGCATGAGATGTGCGCGGCAGCACTCAAGGGTGATCGCGAAACGGCTATCGCGATCAATCATCGTTTGCTGGGGCTGCACAACCAGTTGTTCCTCGAGCCCAACCCGATCCCGGTCAAATGGGCGCTTCATCAAATGGGGCACATTGGAGTCGGCATCCGCTTGCCGCTGACATCTTTCCAGCCACAATATTTTTCACCTTTACGTGCCGCAATGCGCCAAGCAGGCATTCTCGAACTTACTAAGGAAGCAGCCTAATGTCGACGTATAAAATTAATTTCTCCGCCGCGTGTACTGTCATTTCGGCGCAGGGCCACGATTTGAAACCTGCTTTGAGAATCACTTCGAGAGCCAGTTTGAAACCTTTGCTAACGCCAATGCTAGCGGCGCTGATGGTCACGATGTTTAGTGGCTGCAGTTTGTTCGGCAACATTTCAGAAAATAAAAGCATCGATTACCGCTCGCAGTCCGGTAGTAAACCGGCATCGTCGCTGGAAGTGCCACCGGATTTAACATCGCCGATTGCGGATGATCGCTATGTAATTCCGGATGCTAAAGCGACCACATTCTCGACTTACAACCGCGAGCGCAATGCTGCGCCAGCACAGGGAACGGCCAATAGCTCGGTGCTAACCAAGGTAGACAATGCGCGAATTGAGCGCGCGGGCCAGCAGCGCTGGCTGGTGGTTAAAACCTCCTCTGATAAAGCGTGGGCAACGGCGAAATCTTTCTGGACAGAAGCGGGTTTTGTACTCAATCGCGAAAGCCCCGAAGTAGGCATCATGGAAACCGACTGGGCCGAAAATCGCGGCAAAATTCCGCAGGATTTGGTGCGCAGGACTATTGGTCGTGTGATTGATGGTCTTTATTCATCAAACGAGCGCGATAAATTTCGCACGCGTCTGGAGCCCGGTGCTGAAGCAGGCACGATCGACATTTATGTGACCCATCGTGGTTTGCAGGAAGCATTTACCAATCAAGACCAAAGCAGCACATCATGGTTACCGCGCCCGAATGATAGTGAGCTTGAAGCCGAAATGCTCGCACGTCTGATGCTTAAGTTTGGCTATGCTGCCACGGCTGAAAAAGACAAGACGATCGCCGCCGCCGCAACCACGATAGCCGGCATCGCTACCGCTTCTACGGCTGCTACCGCTGCCCCGGCACGTGCATCTTATGACAAAGAAAAAGGCGGTTCGCTGAAAGTGAACGAGCCGTTTGATCGCGCATGGCGTCGGGTTGGTCTGGCGCTGGATAATACCGGTTTCACCGTGGAAGATCGTGATCGTTCGAAAGGGCTATTTTTTGTTCGCTATATTGATCCTGATGCTGAAGCAAAGTCCACTAACGGCAAAGGCTTTTTGGACAAACTCGCGTTCTGGCGCAAAGATGATCCTGCCAGAAAACCGCAGTACCGCCTCTTTGTGTCCGAAGTTGCTGGCATTTCGGAAGTGGTTGTGCAAACCCCGGATGGCAAGATGGATAATTCCGCAACCGCCAAACGCATTCTGTCCTTGTTACTGGATCAGTTGAAATAATTGTTTGTTAAACGTCATATCCGCATATGGCGTGTATAGATTCAAGTTATTTAAGCTGTGTTTTAAGCAGATTTTTTAAGCGGGCTTGTCCATTTCGGCAAGCCCGCTTTTTTAGCGGCAATGGTGAGCAAACGGGAGTATTGGGTTGGCACTGAAATTTGCGTCACTGGGCAGCGGCAGCGAAGGTAACGCACTCATCGTCGAAGTCACGGCGACGACGACGGTCACGCGACTGATGATGGATTGTGGTTTTGGTCTGGCCGACACAGAAACCAGGCTAGCGCGTATTGGCTTGATGGCTAAAGATATCGATGCCATCGTTGTCACCCATGAGCACTCCGATCATATCGGTGGCGTGGCACGCTTTGCCCGCAAGCATGGCATCGCTGTTTGGATGACGCATGGCACCGCCAAGGTATTACGCGAAAACTCCATACCCGCTGTGCTGATGAATTTCGTTGATCCGCACGAAATATTCAGCGTTGGCGATGTGCAGGTTACCCCTTATTTTGTGCCGCATGATGCCTATGAACCTGTGCAATATGTGTTTTCAGACGGCGTTCGGCGTCTAGGCGTACTGACCGACACGGGGGCGTTAACGACGCATATCGAAGAAACCTTGTCAGGCTGCGATGCCTTGGTGCTTGAATGCAATCACGATCTTGAGATGCTGATGGCAGGGCCCTATCCCGCCAGCTTAAAGAAGCGCGTTGCAGGAAAGTTTGGTCATCTCGACAATGCGACCGCAGCGATGCTGCTATCAAAAATTGACTGTACGAAACTAAAGCACGTGATTGCCGCGCATTTATCGAAACAGAATAATTCACCTGAATTGGCGCGGAGCGCACTGGCGGCGACATTGACGTGCGCAACGGACTGGATTGGAGTTGCCGAACAGGGTGTCGGATTTGCTTGGCGTGATGCGTGACTGACAGACGCCAGGTAAAAACTCGCCCGGATTTCCGAGGAAGCAAAAATAATCCACGAAAATTTAGCAAACGGAATAAAAATTGATTTATCGAACGCCACCAATAAAAACGCCGACTTAAAGTCGGCGTTTTCAGTACAGCTTAACCAAGAATTACTTCTTTGGCATTGCGTCTTTAGCTGCGTCTTTTGCGCCAGCAACTGCTTTGCTAGCTGCATCTCTAGCTGCATCAGCTGTTTTGCCCGCTGCGTCTTTAGCAGCGTCTTTGGTGGATGCTGCAGCAGCACCAACAGCGTCTTTAGCGGCGCCGGCCATTTCTTTACCAGCAGCAGTAGCACCAGCAGCAGCGTCTTTACCAGCTTCAACAGCTTTAGCAGCACCGTCTTTGGCAGCATCAACAACAGCAGCGCTGGTAGTTTTAGCAGCATCAGCAGCCGCATCAGTAACAGCCTTTGGCATTTCGACTTTAGGTGCATCCATTTTAGGGGCTTCTACTTTAGGTGCTTCTTTACCGCATGCGGCCAGGCCGATTGCGACGATTGCTGCGACAACGATTGACTTGTTCATGTGACTTCCCTTGATGAATAAATAAAAAAAATTTTGATCAAAAATTTTTATCGGCCGCGGCAACTTCTTGCTGTCTTGGAGCGAATGTTCCGAGAGTAGTGCTTAATAGCCGCCGTGATACAAATTTGACCGACCCTCAAGTATATCATCGGTGTGACGCACTGCACAATAGTTCCCTCAAAATTGAATTAAATTTAGGATTACGGCGCAAAATACCCTTTGGGGATGAGGGGTAACGCAGACAAAACGGTTTATAAACCCACAGTGCTGCCCGTTACCGCGACTTCGGTGCTTTCCCAGATTTGTTCAAATCGATCTACAAACGGCTGAGCTGCAGCCTGATCATGCAGTGTCAAAACAGAGTGAAGGTGCTCAAAATAGGGCTTACGCCAAAAATGCGCCTGATCGGCAATAATCATCACATCTTTAGCGTCGCGGGCGGCACCCATCGTGCGGTGAATCGATATCTGGTTTGAAAACAGCACCAAAAGCCCCACCAAACGCGCCAGTTCGCTTTCTACACCGCGGGTTTCATGCAGCGCAATACGCAGCCGGCTATTGCGGTCAGCCAATAATATTTTTTTGAGTGTCTCAATTCGTGCAGGATGCCCAAAGTCGCGGCTTCGCAGTGACTGCGCGGAAACATCAAAAATCCTGATTTCATGTTGCGCTTGGCCAATCACTTCGTTAATCGCCAGCAATCCTTCGCTGGTGCTGTCCATCAAGCGATAGATGACTTCGGGCGCTTGGGGTGCAATCATCGGTGGCATAGCGGGTGTTGATGGATTACTCATGTGTTTTTCCTAAAAATCGAAACGCGCAAAATAAAATCAGGCGAGGTGAACATAGCCGCTGCAATAAGCTTCATACAAGAGTGCTTGTGCGGCCGGTAATGCCGCCTTGAACTGCACCGCCGACAAGGCTCGTCCATCCGCCAGCGCCTGCCATGCCGCATCGCGACTATCGACATTACATAGTTGTTCGCCATTCAAAAAAACACTAAGCTCATCGTACAAAAGCCGAGTCTGAAGATCAAGCATCAAACCCTGTGCCGCCGCCGATTTGGTAAACGCGCGCAGCGAGAGGATTTTTTCGGGCGCGTCAAAATACACATGTGATTTAGGCTCGGTAAGGTGACGGCCCAAAAATTGTTGTAACCGTTTTTTATCAGCCGCGGCGGCACGTATCTCGTCCAGCATTTTTGAAACACGCAACAACATATCTGCGCCAATTTCACCTGGCCGTGAAGTCATCTGCAAATCGCCATCCTGATATTGGCCGTCCAATTTGATTTCATCGCGCAAATAATCCAGAAAGCCCATGGCGATTTCCTGTTGTGAAGGGGCGCGAAAGCCAATTGACCAAGTCACGCAGTCATCGGTTTCTGCTACACCATGATGGGCGCAGCCGGGTGGCAGATAAAGCATATCGCCCGGGTTGAGCAGCCACTCCTCCTCGGCCTTGAAATGGGACAGAATTTTCAGCGGCCTATCGGGCTGCAGGCTTAAATCCTGCTGGGCTGAAATTTGCCACCAGCGCTGGCCGTGGCCTTGTAGCAAGAACACATCATAAGAATCAAAATGCGGACCAACCCCGCCGCCTTTAACCGCATAGCTCACCATCAAATCATCAATACGCGCATACGGAATAAAATTGAAGCGCTGCAATAGCTGATGCGCTTCATGTGAAAAATGCTGAGTGTCCTGAATCAGTAATGTCCAAACCGAATCTGCGGCTGCGCGAAAATCTTTAGTCTTGAACGGGCCTTGCTGCATTTGCCAATCGGTATGTTTGCCGCTATTTTTTTCATGAATTTTGATTTCATCGCGGCGCATGATGAGACGGCTCTCCGCTTCTTCGCGCTGGGCCAGCGTCATTATTTCCGGGATCGTCAACGGCGCTTCAAAATTGGGGAAGGCGTGGCGAATCAGCAAAGGTTTTTTTTGCCAGTGGTCACGCAAAAATTTTTCCGCCGACAGGTTTCCCAGTGGCGGATTTAATATTACCAAGGGCGAAAAAAGTTTTTTATCGGGCATGCCATTTCCAGGAATTTTCAATCTGTTGCGCGGTTAAAATAAATTTAATTTAATTCAGGTAATATGCGCTCAAACACCGATAACCATTCAGCTCAATTTCATTTTTGTGATGGAAACGACTATGTTACAGGTAGGTTCGACTGCCCCCGTTTTTGAGCTGCCCGATGCCAGTATGGAAATGATCAGGCTTTCCAGCTTTCGCGGTAAGAAAAATGTTGTCCTTTATTTTTATCCGAAGGATGGCACACCGGTTTGTACTCGCGAAGCGATCGATTTTTCGGATCATGAAGATCATTTCAGCGAATGCGATACGGTGGTGATGGGGGTGTCGCGTGATGACTGCATGGTGCATGAAGAATTCTGTGACAAGCACGGCATTTCGGTGCGGTTGCTGTCTGATATGGATTGTGTGGTGTCGCGCAAGTATGAGGTTTATAGAGAGCACAAAACAGAACACAAAGCGCCGGTAATAAACGAACACCTGCATTCGAGCGTTCAGCGCTGTACTTTTGTGATTGATAAAAAAGGCGTTGTGCGCCACGTCCTTCCCGACATGAATCCACGCGAACATGTCGCCGAAGTTCTTAAAATTATTAGGCAAATACATGGTCATTAGTCAAGATTCAGTCGTCACATTAAACTATGAATTAACCGATAGCGACGGCAACATTATCGAAGAAGCTGGTTCCAAAATGGCTTATATTCACGGCGGGCATGCGAGTATTTTTCCGCTTGTTGAAGAGGGCCTGGACGGCAAATCAGTCGGTGAAAAATTCGAGGTTTCGCTTAACCCCGAAGACGCCTTTGGCGAGTATGACGAAAAACTTATTCGCATCGAACCCAAAGAAGTATTCCCAGCGAATCTTGAAGTAGGCTCGCAATTTGAAGGCTTGCCACCGGGCGAAGAGGACGACAAATGGGTGGTGTATACCGTTACCAATATTGCCGATGGCCAGGTCGTGATTGACGGCAACCATCCGTTGGCGGGTGAGCGATTGGTCTTTAAATGTACAGTTGAAAGCGTACGCGCCGCCTCCGCAGAAGAGCTATCGCACGGTCACGTGCACGGCGATCACGGCCACCATCATTAATAACGTTGGTAAATCAGGCATGGTTCAGTTTTGCAGTTGTAGATTACACGGCGCTGCTACGTGACCTCGGTGCTCGGAAATGTTGCGTCAGCTATGAGGCGTCGCGAAGTTTTTTTAGCCGGTAAATAGCATCGAGCGCGTCTTTGGGTGAGAGCTCATCGGGTTTCAAATCATCGACTGCATCAGCCAGCGCGGTATGCTCAAATCCAAGCATTGGCGGGGTGTTTGAAGGATTCGACGTGGTCAAGGCTGAAAATAAATCGCCTTGCGGATGCCGTCCCGCCTGCGCTTGTTCCAATTCGCCCAGTTGTTTTTTAGCGGTACGAACAATCGATTTCGGCACCCCGGCAAGCTGTGCTACCTGCAGCCCGTAACTTTGATTTGCGGGTCCGGATTCCAGCTTATGCAGAAACACGATTTTGTCTTTCATCTCGACCGCATCGAGATGCACATTTGCTAAATTCGACAGTTCAGCATTCAAGCGCGTTAGTTCAAAATAATGGGTGGCGAATAAACAATAGCAGCGCGTGGTTTCCGCCAGATGGCGGGCGATCGCGTAGGCGAGCGAGAGGCCATCGAAGGTCGAGGTGCCGCGCCCGATTTCATCAATCAGCACGAGGCTGTTCATGGTGGCGTTATTTAAAATCGCTGCGGCTTCGGTCATTTCGACCATGAAGGTTGAGCGGCCGCCGGCGAGATCATCGCTGGAACCAATACGCGTCATGATCGCATCGATTCTGCCTAGCGCCGCTGATCTCGCCGGCACAAACGAGCCGGTGTGCGCGAGTAAAACAATCTGTGCGACTTGTCGCATATAGGTCGATTTACCGCCCATGTTCGGGCCGGTGATCAGCAGCAATTGGCGTGAGCGCGAGAGATCGCAATCGTTGGCAATAAAACTTTGCACCTGGCTTTCAACGACCAGATGCCGCCCGCCATCAATATGAATGCGATCATCGTTGATAAATTCTGGCGCAACCAGATCGAATTCGCGCGCGTTGGCCGCATTGGCACACAACACATCCAGCTCCGCCACCGCACGCGCCAGCAAATGCAGCGCGGCGACATGCGGCAATAATTCATCAAGCAGCAGATCAAACAGCAGCTTCTCTTTTTTCAGCGCACGCTCACCGGCCGAGAGCGCTTTATCTTCAAACGTTTTTAGTTCCGGCGTGATAAAACGCTCGGCATTTTTTAGCGTTTGACGGCGGCGATAATCATCGGGCAGGGTAGTGCCCTTATCCAGCTGCCCCTGCGTAATCTCGATATAAAAACCATGCACCCGGTTGTACTCAACTTTTAAACTCGCGATGCCGGTGCGCGCTCGCTCGCGCGCTTCCAGCTCCAGCAGATAGCCGCTCGCGTTCGATTGCAGTCCACGCAGCTCATCTAATTCCACATCAAAGCCATCGCGAATCACACCGCCATCGCGGATCGTAATAGAGGGCTCATCCTTAACGGCGGCAGCAAGTGCAGCATGGATGTGGCTTTCAGGGCAAAAATGGCTCAAACGCCTCACCAATGCGGGTGTTTCAATATCGCTTAACAGCCGATGTAGCGACGGCGCAGCGGCCAGTGCATCGCGCAGCGCGGCGAGATCACGTGGCCGCGCAGTCTTCAATGCCACGCGCGTTACGATGCGTTCAATATCGGCCCATTCACCCACAATATGGCGGATGTCGGCGACATACGTGCGGGCTTGATCTCCCAGCGCCGCACTGGCGGTGAGCCGTTCCGCAATCAGGTTGCGATCGCGCAACGGGTGATGCAGCCAATCGCGCATCATACGTGCGCCCATGCTGGTGACGGTGGTATTGAGCAACGAAAATAAGGTGGGCGCGGCGTCGCGATTGATGGTTTCAGAAATCTCCAGATTGCGTCGCGTGGCAGCATCCATACGAATAAAGTCATCATCGCGCTCAACGGTGAGGCCGGTGATATGCGGCAGCGCAGCACGCTGGGTTTGCTGTACGTAATGCAGCAGTGCACCCGCCGCCGCGATGGCCTTATCCATGCCCTCGCAGCCGAAACCGGCGAGGTCTTTAGTGCCAAATTGTTTGGCTAGCATTTTAGTTGCCGAGCCACTATCGAATTGCCAATCGGCCAGGCGTTTGATCGATATGTGGGCAACGGACGCGGCAAAACTTTCCGCCACAATCAGCTCTGCTGGCTGCAGGCGTTCCATTTCCGCAGCTAATGCGCGCGCTGAGGTTTCCATTACCCGAAAGCGCCCGCTTGCCAGCGAAAGTGTGGCAATGCCGAGGGTTTGATCCTGCGCCCACACAGCCACAATCAACACATCACGCGCATCCGGCATCAACGCAGAATCAGTCAGGGTTCCCGGTGTGATAATGCGCGTCACCGCGCGCTCAACCGGGCCTTTACCGGTCACCTCGCCGACCTGCTCCACGATCACCGCAGATTCGCCCAGCTTCACCAGTTTGGCCAAGTAGCCTTCCACTGAATGAAACGGCACGCCCGCCATTTTGATCGGCGCTCCATTCGAATTGCCGCGCTGTGTGAGCGTAATATCAAGCAGCTTCGCGGCTTTGATCGCGTCTGCAAAAAACAGCTCATAAAAATCGCCCATGCGATAAAACACCAGTGTGTCCGGATACTCCGCTTTAATGGCGAGATACTGCGCCATCATCGGCGTATGGGTGGTGGCTACGGACTTGGTTTTTGGGCTATCGATGTTCTGGTTTTGCATCAGTGGCTTTATTTATTTAGCACGCTAAAAATATTTCTGGATTGAGCGTTTTATTATCGCATTTTGCGACTATCGCCCCATTTTGCGTCGCTTCTAAAATCGCACTTCTAAAATCGACTACCACCTTCATACAAGCAGTAAAAGAATAATTCATGTCTGAAAAAATGCATCGTGTCGTGATTATTGGGAGCGGGTTTGGTGGCCTGTGGGCGACGCGCGGTCTTGCGTCTTGTCCGGTACAAGTGACGCTGATTGATCGCGCCAACCACCACCTTTTTCAGCCGCTGCTCTATCAGGTCGCCACGGTCGGGCTCTCCGCGCCGGACATCTCGGCACCGTTGCGGCATATCTTGCGCCACCAGCGCAATGTCGAGGTCCATCTCGGCAACGTCACCAGCATTGATGTGATCGGTAAAAGCATCACGACCGGCGATGATGCACAGGTTTCCTATGACACGCTAATTCTTGCTACCGGTGCGACCCATGTCTACTTTGGCAATGATGCCTGGCACCGCATGCGCCTGGGCTCAAGACCCTTGCTGATGCACTCCACATTCGTCAGCGCATTCTTTACGCCTTCGAACGCGCTGAGCTGGCGGTGACAGCCGAGGAGCGTGACCAATGGTTACATTTCGCATTGGTCGGTGGCGGGCCCACGGGTGTATAACTGGCAGGCACCTTGGCAGAGATTGCGCGGCACATCCTGAGCAATGAGCCCAGCCACATTGACCCACGCCGTGCCACAGTGCGTTTGATTGAAGTGGGACCGCGCGTAATGGCGAGCTTTCCGCCGTCGCTACCGGCGCGCGCCGCACAGCATCTTCGTCATCTCGGCGTGGATGTGCATTGCGGCGACGCCGCGACACAAATTGACGCAACCGGATACATCATGGGCGGTGTGCATGTACATAGCCGTACCATCCTCTGGGCGGCAGGTGTGGCCGCGTCAAAACTCGGCGCTCAGCTGCCCGCCGCACGTGATCGCGCAGGGCGTGTGCTGGTGGAGTCAGACCTAACGATTAAAGATCACCGCGATGTTTTTGTCATTGGTGATTTAGCGTCATTGCAGCAGGATGGCAAACCCGTTCCGGGCGTGGCCCCGGCGGCTAAACAGATGGGCGCCTACGTCGCCAAGATGATTCGATCACGCCTCACTCACGCCACGTCGTCACCGCATTTTCGATATGCCGACTATGGCAATCTTGCCACCATTGGCCGCATGGCCGCCGTGGTAGACCTGCGTGGTTTTCATTTCTCTGGCCTCATCGCCTGGTGGTTCTGGTTGGCCGCGCACGTGTTCTTTCTCATCGGTTTTCGCAATCGCGTTGCCGTCCTGTTGAATTGGGCGACATCGTATTGGACTTATCAACGCGGCGCCAGGTTCATACTTGATGCTGAGCGGTTGAAGTGAGCGACTGCGACACCCCCGCCGATGAGCAACGAAACTCCAGCATAGACGGCCTGCACAGGCCATTTTTGCTTTGAAATGCTTGCTAGTGCTTGAGTTTGCGTTTCAAAATTGCAGCGCTTTAAGGTCTTGCTGAAGCCGTGACCGGACTTGGCGCGACCTGATGTTGCGTAACACGATCAAGTGGGTACTTGCGATTCTCGTCGCGTTCTGTTGAAGCGACATGATGGTAAAACCGCTGGTGCCTTGACGGCTTTTGCACATCAAAGAAAGTTAATCACGCAGCGTCAACCACTCAGCTTCAATCACTCCGCGCTGCAGCCGACCACACTGCCGCCCGGTACGCATGCCAAGACGCATGCCCCAGTACCGGACCCACGATAAACAGACCAGCAAACGATGGCAGCATCGCCAGCACCACCAGCACGGTAATCAGCGCGCCCCAAACAAACATCACCAGTGGATTCGCAACGCACACACGAGCGCTGGTGATG
>JANYDB010000048.1 GCA_025359985.1 Burkholderiales bacterium
GCCGCCAACGGCTGGCAAAAAGCCACCGGCCACAACCGCGCGCAGATCATTTATTTCATGGCCGAAAATCTTGCCGCTCGCGCGGATGAATTTACGCATCGCATCAGCCAACAAACCGGTGCCACCACTATCATTGCCACCGCCGAAGTAGAAGCCAGCATCAGCGCACTGTTCACCGCCGCGGCGTGGGCCGATAAATACGACGGCGCGATCCACCAAACCCCGATCCGCAACGTTACCTTGGCCATGCCCGAGCCGATCGGCGTCATGGCCATCATGCTGCCGGATGATCAACCGCTCTTGGCCTTCTGCACGCTCGCCAGCCTGGCATTTGCGATGGGCAATGTCCTCGTCATCACGCCATCCTCGCAGCACCCGATGAGCATCACCGATCTCTATCAAGTATTAGAAACCTCCGACGTGCCGCACGGCACGATCAATATTGTGACTGGTGATCGTGATGAATTGGCGAAAACATTAGCCGAGCATGATGACGTCGATGCGATGTGGTTTGCCGGTTCACCTGCAGGCCAGATGGCCGTCCAAAAAGCCAGCGCCAACAACATGAAACGCATTTGGGTGCTGCCGGCCTCAGGCGCGCTGCCGCTAACGGAAGATATATTGCGTGAGGCAACACAGGTAAAAAATGTGTGGGTGCCTTATGGGGGTTAAACCCAAGGAAGTTAAATTTTGCCTCGCGCATAATACTCAAACTCCCGTCCAGTCCATGATTTAAAAAAAACGGTTATCAGCAAAACGAAAAATGATATTCCAGGACGCACGCGTGAACTGCTTGAGAAAGGCATCCGCGGTGAATATGTTTAGCAATATACGCAACAAAGTAATGTGGTTGTGTTAGAGCTCAAGATACAAAAAGCTTTTCCACGATTCGAGACGACCAACAAAGCGCCGCGCAGCATAGCGATTGACGAAATTCATCAAAAGACCAAATGGCAAGAGCTTTTGACAGGCGATTATTGATACAGCAGAACTAACAGAAAATTTACGCGTCGTGCGTACAGGGCGGATTGACAAGATTGCCATTATTGAAGAAGGCGCATGGATGCAGATTCAGACGGCAAACCATAGGTTGTAATGCAACCGCGCATCAACGACTTATTGCATAGACGAATCTCGTTGTTCGCTGCACGCTCCAATCGTTCTACTCTCGCTTCAAGACTCGATGGATATTACGTTGGCTAGTCGGACATTTTCGTTGTATTTAGATCAACTTTAATTTAATGCTTTCCCTCAATCCTTTGCCTCCTCACAAGCCTCTCTCATTCCGGACCCGCGCCGATCTCTACGCCCAACTTGCGCAGATGGAAATATCGGGTCTGCCGTTTGATCGGGCGATTGCTATGCTGGGTTTGCCGTCGGCAGCGCAGGCGCGGCTTCTGGTGATGCGTCAGTTGCTGAAAAAAGGCGTCGAATTGACATTAGCTGGTGAGAAAAGCGGGCTCTTTACCAAGTTGGATTCGCGGCTTATTCGGGTGGCGCTTCAGGCGGGTAGTCCGGGGAATATGTATCGGCGTTTGGCGGATTACTACACGGATCGCGCCATTCAGTTGGCGACGATGAAATCACGTCTGATGCTGCCGGCGTTCATGTTTGTGGGGGCCTTGTGCATCCAGCCGTTGCCTGCGTTGGCGGGCGGCTCACTGAGTGTTGTCGGTTATGGTTGGCATATCGTAAAACCCGTTTTGTTGATTGCAGCGGCAATTGCTGGTTTTCGATTTTGGGTCGGTCGCGATAAAGGATCAGGTCAATCGCTGTATCAAAGTATGCCGCTGTACGGGCCGATATTTGTGCGCCGTAATTTGCGGGATTTTTTTGAAAGCCTTGCGCTGATGCTGGAGGCAGGCTTGTCGATGCTGGAGGCACTGCCTGCGGCACTTGACGCGGTGCAAGATGGCGATATGCGTCGCCAATTATCAAAAATTCATGAGCGTATCGAGCAAGGTGCGCCGTTGTCGGTTGCGTTGCGCGGTATCGGCTACATCAAGGATGATCGGGTGATTGATTTTGTGCAGACCGGTGAAAATAGCGGCACGCTACCCGCCATGCTGATGCGCCATGCCCAAATAGAAACTGATGCGATCAATAGCTTTTTGGAACAGCTAGCGCTATGGGTGCCACGGGTTGTGTATGGGGCCGTGGTGGTCTGGATGGCGTATGGACTTTTGACGGGCGGTGGGTTGTTGCCGAATGTGCCCAAGGATATTTAACATCTAGGCGATTGATGGCGCGATCCCGGTCGCCCAAGCTGACTTGCATAAATGATGCAACTCGAGTTTCTGAAAGCAGTGAGCGAATAAGCCACCGCAGCCGAGCATAAATGTGACTTCGTTCATATTTAGCATTCTGACAAAGTCGTATCATCATAAAAATATTAAGCATCATGCAGTGTCAAATTAAAATAATAAATAGCTAGTTTTCTTTTAAAGCTAGCTGAAATAGATTCATGGCAACTCAAGGCGCATTCCCGTGGATATATTTTTTTTACATTTAGCTCCCGTACCGGGCAGGCCAGCTGGCCTTCAGCGCAGTTACGCCTGTACTGCCTGTCATGGCTGTCATGGTTGTCATGTATCGCGCAGGTAAAGCCTCGAATATGACGTCAATGATAATAATGGCACTAATGCCTCCGAAGACACCTCCGAAAGAGTTATCGTCACTACTTTTATTGTTGACACGAACGGTTGTAACAGCGCGCGCGATGATGTTCGCGATTTGCATGGCATTTTTGTCGATAGCGCCCGATTTTGGCTATGCTGCTTTAACCACTCAAGACCGGGAAACTCAGGTACTTGAACGCATGATTGCGGATAATCCTCAAGCCGCGTTGAAAGAGAGTGAGGCTTGGCTCGCGCAGGGCAATAAAGCAGCTGACAAGGCTCTCAAGTTGAAGGCGATGCGGCTGATGGTGATGGCGGTTGCAGCACTTGAAGAATCGCGTAATCTGGCCAAGCAGGCAGAGCTTGGCCTCATGCTGGCGCGCGAGATGAAGGATGCGCAGGCCGAGACTGAATTCCTCAGTGCCAAAGCATCAGCGCTGGCCTCGGACGGCAAGTATCTCGATGCGCAGCCGATCTTTGATGAGGCTATTCGGGTGGCAGAACAGGCCAGCCTGAATCGCGCTGTGGCCGGCGTCATGGTGTCCAAAGCCTTTGTTTACGGGCTGCTGGGGCGCGATATGGATTCACTCGATATGCTGTTCAAGGCACACCAACGTTATATGGAGCTTGGTGATATGGTCGCCGCGCGGGCTACGCTATCAGCCATTGGTAATGCCTACGCACATGACCACGCCAGCCGTGATGATCTGTTGAAGGCGCTGAATTATCACGAGCAATCAATCGAGCAGGACTCCGAAAAAAATCGGCGGCATGATCTCTCGACGGTGTATTTCAATATTGGCGTGGTGTACCAGCGGCTGAAGGATATTACCAAAGCCAAGTTGTATATCCAGAAAAGTATGGCGCTGCTGAATGCGCTCGAAGACCCGGTCGGTGAAGCCTTCGGCAATTACCGGCTGGGCATGCTAGCAGGTGAGATCGGCCAATGGAGTGAATCACTTTCATATCAGGATAAAGCGTTGCCCGTGCTTATGCGGTCAGGCGACGCTACGATGATTTTTAATGTGCAGCGGGCGCGTGCCAAGGCGTTTGCTTTTCTGGATCGCCGTCGCGACAGTCTGGATGCACTGGCACGGGCCAATGCCATTCGCAGCGGTATAGATTCCTTCTGGATTGAGGTCACCTATTTAAGCGCAGCCGCGGAAATTTATTCACGGCTCGGCGATTATGAGAAAGCCTATCGCCATCAAGCATTACTGCGCGATTCAGAACAGCAGAGTTTTAAAGAGTCGCGCGACAAAGAGGCAACCGAAATGCAGACGCGTTTTGAGGTTACCCAAAAAGAAGCCGAGAACGAGCTGCTGCGTGCGCATGAGCGGGAATCAGAGGCAAGGCGGTTGGCGCTGGTGCTGGCGGTTATTCTGCTGCTGCTGTTGTTAGGCGGGCTGAGCTGGTTTTTATTCCGTCAAGGCCAGCAAAAGCGCCGTTTTGCCAGTCTGGCAATGCGTGATGATCTCACCACGCTTCCCAACCGCCGCAGCATTATTGAATTTACCCAGACGCAACTACGCGCCATGCGCAGCGATAATCAAACCCTTTGTGTGGCGCTGGTGGATATTGATCACTTCAAGGCCATCAACGATGAATGCGGACATGCTGTCGGTGATGCCGTACTCGCTGCGTTTGCCTTTGCATGCGCTCAGCAGTTGCGCAGTGATGACAGGCTGGGTCGATACGGAGGCGAAGAATTTATGCTGGTTATGCCAGGCTCCGGTGTTGAGCAGATTCCGCAGGTGTTTGCGCGCTTGCGCGCTAAGGTACAGAAAATCGCGGTTGAAGGATTGCAAGCGGATCGCCATATCACCTTTAGTATGGGGGCCACCACGGCAAGCATGGCTGATGATCTGGATAAGCTGACCAAACGTGCAGACGATGCACTGTACCGCGCCAAACATGGTGGGCGTGACCGATTTGAGTTGGGTTAAATCGATGACTGAAGCCACCTAAGCGTCAGCAGTGCAGTTTTTATACATTTATGTGGACAGCATTGCCGTGCTGAAACCGGTTTGAGCTGGCACGATTAGTACTCACAACAAACATATACAACAAACGTAGGGAGAAAGAAAATGAAAAAATCAGATGAAACCGCGATGGACGATGATGGCTGCGGGCTTGATGCTCGCCACTGCTGCCAGCGTCGCTAGCGCGCAAGTCCCTGTGCCGACACCCGCGCTGCCGCACCAGTCATGCCTGCACCTGCCGTAAAGCGGCATCTATCAGTGTTAACTTGTGCCGCCAATATTGCCAGAGAACGTAAAAACTACGATGTCTCGGTTAAACGACACATGGCTGACGGCAGCATCGATGCGACTGAAAAAGCGGGCTTTGACAAGACTCATGAAGAGCTGATGCTGCTGGAAAAAAGGCTAACTAAGACGGCAAGATGACTTCGGAAGAATGTAAGGGAATTCATGCCAAGATCGTTGAAGAGCATCGCAAGTTGGTCGCCGCCCACTACGCTAAAAAAGTCTTGCCACCGAAGAAATAAAGCTGATGGTTAAACGATTCATCAACTCTTGGTTTAACCAGATTGTATAAAAAAGGCCTGCTGTTGCAGGCCTTTTTATAGCAGATGCTGAATAGCGCGTTGGGAAGTACGAGGTGCTGTACTATGGTTGAGAGCATCACCTTTATGCGTGGTGTTGGATGCTTGATATTGACTGCAGGGTGTTGAGTTTAAGCGCGAGCGCAAAGCTCTTATGGCGCCACGCCCAGCCTCGTCACACTGCCCGAGCCAGCAATGGATTTAATAACTTGGGCATCGCCGTAATATTTGATGTTGCCTGATCCTGCGATGCTCAGTTTGAGGGTTTCTGTAGCCCACACCACGGCGTCGCCTGATCCTGCGATGCTGATTTTGATATTTTTGGCTTCGAGTTTATCGGTTCTCACATTGCCTGATCCTGCAATGGATGCTTCCACCATTGCAGCCTTACCGCCCGCGGTCAAATCGCCTGATCCTGCGATGGTGATTTTAAGGAAGTCGGTGATTAACGATTTGATACGCACATCGCCGGATCCAGCAACGCTCACTTTGAGACTGACGGATTTCAAACTAGCCGCTAAAAAATCGCCTGATCCGGCAACCGATAGCGTATCAATATTCTTCAAATTGATCACGATCTTGAGTGTCTTGGTTTTGAAGTTAGTGCCTTTATCGACCGGGCGCAGCTTTAATGTGCCTGATTCAACAATGGTTTCAATCAGCGGCAGCAAATTATCGTCAGTCTCAATGGTGAGGCTTTCGGTAGTGCCTTGGCGTAATTCAACAGTGGCCGGCAGGCTAAGTGAAATAGCCGTGAAATCGCTAACATTGCGGTTCTCGATTTTGATGTTGCCTGAGCCCGATACGCTCTTACCCCAGCCCCAAGCTTGAGCCGACAGAGAAAATGCGCTGATAACAGTGATTAACGGAATAGCCAACAACGCCGGGATACGATGAATGTGAGGTAATGAAGTAAGCGGGTTTGGCAGGGCTTTGATCTTGTTCATGCTGTAGATCCTATTCATGCAACGGCTCCTATGAGTGCAGGCTACAAAAATGACGGCTATTTGCATAATCGTCAGGTTAACGGGCTTTTAAACCAATTGCTGTAATTAGATGCGATGACATGCCTGCTTGGATTTATTTTTTTGCCAAGAGCCTGATCGCCTCTTTAATTCGACTGGCTCAGCGCCTGACGTATCTGCAGGGCGATAGCGAGAGCCTGGCTTAAATCAGGGTCGCAGACGGTTACATGGCCCATCTTGCGGCCTTTACGGGCTTCACGTTTGCCATAGAGATGCAAATGGGCGCCAGGATGCTGCAGCACCGCCTGCCAATCCGGGGATATTTCATGGTCTAGTCCTTGCCAAACATCGCCCAGTAAATTTAGCATGACTGCAGGCGAATGTTGTGATGCATCGCCCAGCGGCAGATCGCATAGCACGCGCACCTGCTGCACAAACTGCGAGGTACGGCAGGCGTCAATCGTAAAGTGACCGCTGTTGTGCGGGCGCGGTGCTATTTCGTTGATGAGCAATTGATCATCGGCAGTGATGAAAAATTCAACCGCCAAAATGCCTACGTAGTTCAACGCGGTCGCCAGCTTTTGGGCAAGCGTTATCGCTTTGGTTGCCAGCGTTTCAGCGATGCGGGCAGGCGCAATCGTGATGTCGAGAATACCGTTCACGTGCTGATTTTCTGCAACCGGAAAAACCTCGACCTCGCCATTGGCAGCTCTGGCGAGGATCACCGAGATTTCCAGCTTTAGCGGAATGAATTCTTCGATAATGCTAGGGGCAAATTTCCAGGCGGTCAGTGTGGCGGCCAATTCATCGCGGCTATTGATACGCGCCTGGCCCTTACCGTCATAGCCAAAGCGGGCGGTCTTAAGTACCGCGGGGAGTCTGATGTCATGCAACGCGATATCAATATCGTCAACACAGTTGATGATGGCGAACGGGCCCACCGGAAAGCCATTTGATTTGAAGAAATTTTTCTCTGTGTGTCGATCCTGCGCTATCGCCACCGCATGACCACTGGGTCGCACCACCGTACGAGCGGCCAAAGTAGTCAAGACTTCCGCAGGGGCATTCTCAAATTCAGTCGTGACCGCGGCACAGCTTGCACTCAGCGTTTCTATCGATGCAAGATCGGTATAGGCAGTGTTGAGATGAGCGGTCGCGAATTCGGCGGCGGGTGAGAGTGGATCAGGGTCCAACACAGTAACGCCATAATCCATATTGCGTGCAGCCATCGTAAACATGCGACCAAGCTGGCCGCCGCCGATCAAACCGAGAGTTGCGTTGGGAAGGATCATGTTGGGCAGTGGATTAAGCGCAAAATCAGAAGGCAAGTATAGGAAATGGTTAGCTAGTTTAGATCAGCAGGAAAGAGTTGCTTGGGCTGCGGCCTTCGCGCCACTACTGCTTACTTTCGTCCTGACAGCATCCCGCTTGCGCCTCATCACCTTGGTCATAAAATTTCCGGAAGCTGCATGGCAGAGACTTGCTCTTTCATGCTCTCACGATACTGCTTTAATTTTTCGGCCAGATCGGCATCACTATTTGCCAGCAAGCTCACGGCAAATAAGGCGGCGTTGGCAGCACCAGCCTCGCCAATAGCAAAGGTTGCAACCGGTATACCTTTCGGCATTTGCACTATGGAATAAAGCGAATCCTGTCCCGCCAGATGTTTTGATGGCACCGGCACACCGAGCACCGGGATCGTGGTTTTGCTGGCCAGCATGCCGGGCAAATGGGCTGCGCCACCGGCCCCGGCAATAATGCATTGCAAGCCGCGCTGTCTAGCTGTTTCGGCGTATTCAAACATGGCGTCCGGGGTGCGATGAGCAGAGATGACTTTGTGCTCAAAAGCAACCCCAAAATCTTTCAGCACTTTCGCGGCGTGTTGCATCACCTCCCAATCAGAATGGGAACCCATCACGACGCCAACCATAACCGAGGCGGTAGCAGTGGTAGCGACTGTAGCGACATTAGAGACTGTCACATGGACCTTGCGGTGAGGACGATACCGAGCATGGTTGTGGTGCTTTCAAGTAGGTCATTAACGTTAATAGGCTTAATCGTCATTCAGCTGGCGGGCTACTTCCAACTCTTTACGATAGTGGTCAAAGATGCCTTTGAGCGCATCGGCCATATTGACTTGCGGTGACCAATTTAAATCTTTCATGGTGTTGTCGATTTTTGGCACGCGATTTTGCACATCCTGATAACCCTTGCCGTAATACTCGCCGGACGTGGTTTCAACCAGTTTCACCTTGGCAGCGGTCTCGGCGTATTCCGGATATTGTTTTGCGAGTTCGAGCATCATGTGCGCTAGCTCGCGAACTGAAAAATTATTTTTTGGGTTGCCGATGTTATAGATTTGGCCGGTTGCAATTCCGTTTTCATTGGCGATAATTTTGGTCAGCGCGGCGATGCCGTCATCGACATATGTAAATGCGCGTTTTTGCGCGCCGCCGTCCACCAGCTTGATCGGCTCACCCCGAACAATATGGCCAAAGAATTGGGTAATGACGCGCGATGAACCTTCCTTCGGGGTATGGATGGAATCGAGTCCTGCACCAATCCAGTTAAACGGACGGAATAGCGTGAAATCTAGCTCGCCACGTGAGCCATAGGCATAGATCACGCGATCCATTAGCTGCTTGGAGCATGAATAAATCCAGCGTTGCTTTTCGATCGGGCCCAGCACCAGATTGGACTCATGCGGATCGAACTCCGCATCGCTGCACATGCCATAGACTTCGGACGTTGAAGGAAAAATGACGCGCTTTTTATATTTCACGCAGGAGCGGATGAAGGGTAGATTCGCCTCGAAATCGAGCTCAAAAACCCGTAGCGGATCTTGCACATAAGTAGATGGAGTGGCAATCGCCACCAGCGGCAGCACCACATCACATTTGCGAATATGGTATTCAATCCACTCTTTGTTGATGGTTATATCGCCTTCAAAAAAATGAAAACGCGGATTACTCATGAACGGTTGAACCCGCTCACGATTCATGTCCATGCCGAACACCTCCCAATCGGTGGTCTCCAGAATGCGTTTAGAAAGATGGTGACCAATGAAACCATTGACGCCGAGAATTAGGATTTTTTTCATGCGGATAGGGCCGAGTGGTTAGGTAGGGTAGTGAGGTTGCGTGGATAGAGTCAGGTCGAAGAATCGATAGTTGAAGGTGCCAGCGCAAGTTTAGCTTCGCGAGCTTCCATGCGCCGCACCACCGTGCCGATTGGCATCATGAGCATGAACGCAATATTGCCGGCATTGGGGATATAAAATGCAATCACAATCGCTGCAATGCTGATAATAACGAGGCCGCCAGTGCGGATTCGTATACCTTTATAAACGATAGCGGGCATGGGTAACTGGGTTAATTCATGATGACCGTAAACATGGCGGCCAATGAGCAGCGCAGTGAGCGCTAAACCGGCCATGTTGATGGAATAAAAAATTTGCGAAAAAAGCAGCGGCGTATATTCGCCGGATAGCGCTGAAGAAAACGGCATCAGGCTGACGAAGCCCAGCTGCAACAAACAATACGCCAGCAATTTGCCATCAACATGACGCACATAATGGAACAGTCGATGATGCCCCAACCAAAATAGTGCCAGCACAAAGAAGCTAATCAACCAGGCAATAAATTTTGGGATGAGATGAGCGACGGCATTGATCAAATCATGATTACCGGCAATGCTGCCATGCTCCGGCAGTTTCAACTCAATCACCAGCAGCGTCATGGCCACCGCAAAAATGCCATCACTCAGCGCCTCAATACGGTGCTTGTTGTACAGCCGCGCATGCGCTACATCGGTGTCTGCAGACAATATGGAATGATCGTTCATGACTATTTTTATCCGATGGGGTGCAGGCCCGCACCCAGACGTGCCGCCAGCATGACTTCATTATGGAGCTGGCCATCCCATTGCGCTTCCAAAATCCGCAGCATGCGGCCATCGCCGCATAGCGCGATTACGCGTGACTCGCTTACATTAAGATGGCCCGGATTTTGATGAGTCAGTTTTGCAGGTGACATGAAAGTGCGGGTGATGATGATCGGTTGGTCATTTAGAGTTGTCGTAGCGCCAGGGTAAGGCGGCGCAACTGCGCGTACCAGATTATGAATGTTTTGGGCGCTCTCGTGCCAATTGATCACGCCATCTTCGGGTTTGCGTCCGCTATAGTAGCTGCTAGCGGCGAGATTCTGCGCATGCAATACAACGCTGCCATCAAGTAATCCAGGCAGGGTGCGATTAAGCGCGATTTCAGCCGCAACCGTGACTTTATTAAACACCTCAAGCGCATTATCATTCGGTAAAATGGGCACGGCGCATTGGTCCGCAATTCGGCCAGCGTCCGGTTTTTCCACCATTTCATGCAGCGTCGCACCGGTTTCTTTTGCGCCTTTGATAATCGCCCAATTTACAGGCACACGGCCTCGAAATTGGGGCAACAGCGAGCCATGCATATTGAATGCGCCCTGTGTGGCGAAGGCCAATAATGCAGGCTTTAACATCATGCGGTAATAAAACGAAAACAAAAAATCAGGCTGCAATGCGGCCAGCTGCAATTGAAATTCCGCGGTGTTGGGATCATCGGGCGTGACCACTGGAATGTTATGCAATCGAGCCAACTGCCCAACACTTTCAAACCAGATATTTTCAGCCGGGTTATCGCGATGCGTAACCACCAGCTTTACGTCTACCCCTTGTGCAAGCAGCACCTGCAAACACCGATAGCCGACATTGTGATACGCGAATACGACTGCGGTTCTAATTTTTGTATTTGTAACGGTCACTATGGCGGCCCTTTGTTCTCAAGAATGGCCTCGATCATGTAACGCGGCCGAGAACGAACCTGCTCATAAATTCTTCCCACATACTCGCCCAGCAAGCCAATGCCAAACAGCGTAATGCCGATCAGAAAAAAGGCAATACCAAACAAGGTAAACAAACCCTCGGCTTCAGGGCCGACTATCAGGCGACGAATCGCCAAAAAAATCACAAACGCAATTGATATCATGGAAATCAAAATACCGATGAATGAAAAAATTTGCAGCGGCGCAGTAGAGAAGCCGGTCATTAAATCAAAATTTAGCTGGATCAGCTGGAACAACGAATATTTTGATTCGCCCGCAAAACGTTCTTCGTGGGTTACTTCAATTTCAACCGGTCGGCGCGCAAACGAATACGCCAGAGCGGGAATAAAGGTGCTGGTATCGCGCGTCTGATTGATAGCCAGCACAATATCGCGGCTATAGGCGCGCAGCATGCAGCCCTGATCGGTCATCTTGATGCTGGTGATGCGCTCACGCATGCGATTCATGGCCTTTGAGGCAGCGCGACGCCATAGTGAATCCTGACGCATTTTGCGAATGCTACCCACATAATCATGGCCCTTGTCCATTTCGGCCAGCAACGCGCCGATTTCTTCCGGCGGGTTTTGCAAATCGGCATCAAGGGTCACAATTCGGGAGCCGCGACATTGCTCAAACGCCGCCATGATCGCCATATGTTGACCGAAGTTACCGTTGAACAACACTACCCGTGTGACATCTGGGCGCGCCTGGAATTGCTCGCGCAGCAACGCAGCCGATCGATCCGTTGAGCCATCGTTTACAAAAATAATTTCGTAGCTCAGATTAAGTTTGTCGAGCGCCGGATAGAGCCGCGCAAAGAGAGCGGCCAGGCCCAACTCCTCGTTATAAACCGGTATCACGATCGATACCAAAGGAGCGGTGCTGGCGGTGCCAGACGTAGCCGAGATTGGGGAAGTGGGCGAATTTGGGGAAGTCATAATTGGGTTCAACATGGCTATGCGGCCTGGCGTTGGTGGCTGCGAATAAGATCGATCATCGCACTGCAAACCCGGTCAACATCAGCGAAGGTCATCGAAGGGTGCAACGGTAAAGTTACCGTTTCTCGGGCGATGCGTTCGGCGTGGGGATGCTCGCCCTCGCGATGGCCCTTGCTGCGGAACAGTGTCGAGAGATGCATCGCTTCGTATGAAACTCCGATGCCTATTTGTTGCGCATGCATGGCATCAATAAATTGTTTGCGCGAAATCGTCATCTGCGCCAGCGGCAATAATACGCAGAACATGTTCCAGCTGTGTCCGGTCTCCTCACCCGCATAGGCAGGGGCGGGCATTGACAATCCCAGCCTATCGGCTACGAAAGACAGCTTTGCAAAATATTGGGTTGCCAATTTTTGCCGTGCTGCGCACCACTGATCAAGCTGTTTTAATTGCGCTAAACCCAGGCAGGCCGAGACATCGCTCATATTAAATTTGCCTCCTGGATAATCGACATCGCGGGTGCCGTCAGCAAGTTTGGTGATGCCGTGAAAGCGCAGCACTTCGGCACGCCTTGCTTCGACTTCATCAGCAAATATGGCGGCACCGCCTTCGATCGTAGTCATGTTTTTATTGGGATGAAAGCTGAAGGTGGCAATATCGCCAAACCCGCCTATTGGCGAGCCTTTCCAGCTGGATCCTATCGCCAGCGCGGCATCTTCAATCACCCGCAATTTATGCTTTTGCGCAATCGCGTAAAGCCGATCCATATTGCAGGGAAGCCCTGAAAAATGGGTGGGAACAATGGCCTTGGTGCGCGCTGTGATCGCGCGTTCAACCTGGTCAAGGTTGATATTGCGGCTGGTCAGATCGCAATCCACAAACACTGTTTTCGCACCGACTCTTTCAATCATGTTGCCGACAGAAAAAAACGTCATCGCCGAGGTGATGACTTCATCACCTTCACCAATACCGCATAGTTCAAATGCCACTTCCATGGCGGCAGTAGCCGAGGTGAATACCCGCGTCGGACGGCCACCATGACGCGCCGACAGCGCTTGTTCAAACGCGGCAACCTGCGGCCCGCTGGTGAGCCAACCTGAAAGTAAAGTTTGCTTGACGACTTCGGCCATCGCATCATCAATAACTGGCCCGGCAAATTTGAGATAGTTCATAGATTTAAACCGTAGGAGTGGAACGTGCAACCAGATAAACACCAATGACAATGAAGCCGATGCCGAGCAATTTTTGGGCATTCACAGATTCACCAAACAGGTAGTAAGCCGCGAATGCATTCACGACATAGCCAATCGAAAGCATCGGATAAGCCACACTGACCGGCGCCCGCGATAGCGCCAGAATCCACACCACCACGCTAATTGCGTAGCAGCCTAAGCCCGCGATGATCGGCCACTGTGTCGCTACCTTCAAGCCAATTGGCACGATATTGGCAAATGAAAATTCAAATTCACCGATCCGCGTTGTGCCTGCTTTGAGCAACAATTGTGCGGCGGCATTAAGCAGTACGCCGGTCAGAATAAGGACAAAGCTGGTCAGGTTCAAAATGAATTATCTCTGCTCAGTTTTTTGGATGGCAACACGACGAGAGTCGCGATAAATTATCTCAAAGCGGATGCCAAGCGATTTAAGCTCTTCAACCAAATCAGGCTGAATTATAGCGATTGCAGGCCCCGGCATGCTCCAGACCGCAGGCAAATCTTTGATCAAGGCAATATGTTTTGCCGGTTCAGCTTTTTGACCCATCTCGAATTCATCCACATATTCCACCAGTGTCAGCGTGCGCTTGAGATAAAAAGGCAGGGATTGATCGTAAATTTTAATGGCATAAAGGCGTACTTCCGGTCGTGTTTCCAAAGCAAGGCGCTGCTGAATCGCTTGCGAAACAGCATAGCCCGATTTCAGCGGTGAAAGGCCGTCGTAGCCGCGCGCGAGCAGCACCACCAGAATCATGTTGGCAATTGCCATCGTGATTACCGCCGTCGATTTTTGATGTTTGCGCAGCAGCGCAAATGAAAGCAACGTTGCAGCCGCCAGAATAAGCAATCCGCTCAACCACCAAATGCTGGCATCGCTGTACATTTGTTGCTGGAGCATTTCGTTTGCGCTGCGCCGCGCTGGCTCAATGGATGCGGCATATGCGCCGATGAGCGCGAGCGGGAATAACGGCAGCAGCCACCAGGCCAATTTTTTCGGCTCTGCCTGATGAATATAAATGCCCAGCACTAGTGCCAGCGGCGGGAAAATCGGCAAAATATAACCCGGCAACTTAGAGCTTGATTGAGAAAAAAACAGCAGCACAAATGCGCTGAACAACAGCAGAAATTTAGCCGGTGCGAAGGTTGAGCCGTCCGGTTTGCCAATCCGCAAAGCCGGATCGCGCCAACCACGATTGATTGCGGGCAATAGCGCTAACCCCCAAGGCATCAAGCCCAGTATCGTGATCGCGATAAAGCTCCACCATGGCGCTTCACGGCGATGGACGGTGGTCAAGAATCGCTCAACATGTTCATGTATGAAATAAAAGTGCGGGAACTCAGGGTTTTGCAATGAGATCAGTACATGCCACGGAACCGTGATGATGAAAAATAGCGCAAGGCCATAAAACCATTCTAGCCTTGTCAGCAGCCGCCAGTCACGCTGCGTGAGACAATAAAAAAATATCGCAGCCGATGGAAACACGATGCCGATCAAGCCTTTTGACAGTACCGCGCCCGCCATGCCGACCCATGCTAGCAGCATCCATTTTTGTCTAGCGGTGGTCGCGGCTGCACCCTGCGCTAAAACGAATCCGCAAACGCCCAACGTCATCCAGAACGTCAATCCGGTATCGAGCGTCACCACTTGGGCGAACGCCATGAAATACCATGAACTAATTAACGTCAGCGCGGCATATAGTCCGGTGTCGGCGCCATAGAGGCGGATAGCGGTACAGCCGATCAGCGCGATACAGCCGAGCGCGCACAGCAGGGTATATAACCGGGCGGTGAATTCATTTTCGCCAAACAGTTTGAAAGCAATCGCGGTGGCCCAGTATTGCATCGGTGGCTTTTCGAAATACTTCAAGCCATTCAAGCGCGGCGTGACGAAATCATTTGACTGCGCCATCTCGCGCGAAATTTCCGAATAACGACCTTCGTCCGGGTCCGCCAACTTTCTATAGCCCAACTCACGAAAGCTCATGATGAGCAGCAGCGCGGCCACTAAAACCAGAAGGGCGCGTGCGGTGCTAGAAATGGATGTCATGTCATAACCTGATGGTGTGAGCAGGCCAATGATGACCCAGCGCTGATTTTACCGGCAAATACGGGCAACAATCTGCGCTAAATTCTTAATTCGCGCTTGCGGCAAGTGTGGCAAGCGTGTCAGGCGCGGCAAGGCAATGTGTTTCAGCTCGAATGGATGCGCACTAGGTTGATTTAAGCAACACCAGTACCGCGCCCGGTCCGCCATCTCCCGGCGCTGCATCGCAAAACGCAAGTACCTCATCGCGCTGTGAAAGTGACAGCCGAACTTTATTGCGTATTAGCGGGATGCCGCCTGGCGAGCGCGTGCCGCGCCCATGGATGATGCGAATACAGCGGATACCGCGATGTCGGGCGACGGCCATAAATTGCGCCAGCTCTTCACGCGCGGTGGCGGTGGTGTGGCCATGCAAATCCAGCGTTGCCTGTACCGCCCATTGGCCGCGTTTGAGTTTGCGAATCACTTCACGCGGAATGCCATTGCGCAGGAAGGTGATGAGATCACCCATCTCAATATCACCCTCCCAGCCAGATGTGTCATTCAGTAATTCACTCGGTACACTGGCTTCATCGGCAAGCCGTTTTGTAGCGACCGGTTTGGGTAGCGGTTTGAGCAGTTTGGCCCGATGATAAGCCTTGATCGGAATGACCTTATCTGCCGCCATTTCTGCGCGGAAGAGTTCATCATCGGTTGGCTCTGGTAGGCTCATATAAAAATTAAACGCCTTATCTAAAGCGCGTTTTGGGTCATTTTTGCTTCAAGACGCGCTCCAGGCAATGACTTTACTATTTCAAACTCTCCAGATAGCGATCCGCATCCAGCGCGGCCATACAGCCGGTACCCGCGCTGGTAACAGCTTGGCGATAGACGTGATCCTGCACGTCGCCTGCGGCAAACACGCCCGGCACTGAGGTCGCGGTAGCGTCGCCGTTGAGACCGCCTTTGGTAATGATGTAGCCGCCTTTCATCTCCAGCTTGCCCTCAAAAATATCGGTATTTGGCTTATGGCCGATCGCGATGAAGCAGCCTTGCACCGCAAGTTCATTGGTCGAATTATCGGTGGTGGAGCGAATCCGTACGCCGGTCACGCCGGTTTTATCACCCAGCACTTCGTCGAGCGTGTGATTCCATAAAATGGTGACCTTGCCTTCTTTCGCCCTGGCAAACAGCCGGTCCTGCAGAATTTTTTCGCTGCGGAATTTATCCCGTCGATGGATCACCGTAACGTGTTTGGCGATGTTTGATAAATACAGCGCTTCCTCTACCGCCGTATTGCCACCACCGACCACGCATACATCCTGGTTTTTGTAGAAAAAGCCATCGCAGGTGGCGCAGCCCGAAACCCCCTTGCCCATAAATGCGTGCTCTGATGGCAAACCCAAATATTGGGCCGATGCGCCCGTCGCGATAATCAGCGCATCACAGCTGTAAGGATGGTTATCGCCCAGCAGCGTGAATGGCGGATTGCTGAAATTAACGGTATGAATATGATCAAAAATAATTTTGGTGTCGAATCGTTCCGCATGTCTCAAAAAACGCTCCATCAGCTCCGGGCCTTGCACACCAGCATGATCAGCGGGCCAGTTTTCGACATCGGTAGTCGTCATTAATTGCCCCCCTTGGGCCATGCCGGTGATCAGAACCGGGTGCAGGTTGGCGCGGGCGGCATACACTGCGGCAGAGTAGCCGGCCGGGCCCGAGCCTAAAATAATCAGGGGATGGTGTTGCGTTGTCATAAAAAAGCTTTCAGAGGTATTGAAAATGGAATAGTAAGTATTTTAACCGATGCGCCGGCAGCAGCTCGGCATCTGTTTTTGCGCTGAGTAATTAAATGATGACAATGGCCGAAAAATCAATGCGGACTATGGCAGGTTGGTTTATGCGAGAATGATTGTGGATTAGAGATACAGGAGCCTTGTAGATTCTTGATTAGTTTTAAATTAGTCTCAAATATGCGGGGAAAAAATGTTACGAGCCGTACCTCTGTTTCAGGATTTAAGTGACACTGATTTTGCGCTGATGAATGATCTCGCGATCGAAAAACATGTGCCTAAGGGTACGGTTGTCATGACCGAAGGGACAGTGGGTGATTCGCTGTTCACCATTAGCAGTGGACGCGTTAAAGTGTTTATTGGCGACGAAGATGGACGCGAAATCATTCTGAAAATTTTAGGCCCAGGTGATTTTTTTGGTGAAATGTCGATGATCGACAGCCAGCCCCGGTCCGCTTCCGTAGCAACGCTTGAACCTTCGGTTTTCAAGGTGCTTTCCCATCAGGCGTTTGCACAGTGTCTTGAGCGTGCGCCGCGAATTGCCACATTGGTCATGCAGGCACTAGCGAAACGTCTACGTGATGCAGACCGCAAAATTTCAACATTGGCGTTAATGGACGTATATGGACGCGTCGCCAATACCCTGCTGGAATTGGCTATCGACAGTAACGGCAAGCTGGTAGTGGGCGAGAAATTATCCCAGCAGGATATTGCCAATATGGTGGGTGCTTCGCGCGAAATGGTGAATCGAATCCTCAAGGATTTATCGGATCGCGGTTACATTACGGTGGAATCCAAAACCATCACAATTCACGACCAAAAATTGCCGCCCTCGTTTTAGTTTCTGAATTGCTTTTGCGTTGTTTCGATGTTGTTTGTATATGGCTTGTCAGTTAGCCTGTGCCAGCAGCTATAATTCAACGTTATGAGCATGCGATCATCATTCCCTGAGCAAGATGCCGAAGCGGACAGCCTTGATCCGTTTGACGCAGCCCCTTCTCCAGTTTCCCTTGTTGCACCTGCAGCTTTCGCAACAACGCGGGCACGCCCAAGATCGGCCACTGCCGGATCGGTTGCCGTGAAGGCTTCGGCCTCGTCGACACGTCTGTCGCGATTATTGCGCGAAGCGGGCTGGATATTATTTTTGGCGATCGCATTTTATTTACTGCTGATATTGGCGACGCATTCATCCGCCGACCCAGGATATTTTTTTAGCGGCACCAATGGCCGGATGGCCGGGGTCGCTGTTGTCAATAAAGGCGGCATAACGGGGGCTTGGACATCCGATTTTCTGTTTGGTCTATTCGGACTGTCTGCCTGGTGGTGGATAGCGCTGACGACGTTTGCTGTGCTGCGCTTGTTCCGCCGAGTCGAGTCGTGGAGCGTATTTGATCACCGCAATATTGCGATTGCGCTGGCAGGTTTTGTGGTTTTACTGATTGCCTGCAGCAGCTTGGAAGCGCTGCGTCTACATTCCCTGCACGCAGCACTACCTAACGGTCCGGGCGGCGTGATCGGCAGTTTACTGGCGGGTGGGATCGAGAAATCAGTGGGTTTCACCGGCGGTACTATTTTGCTACTGGCCGCATGCGCGGGCGCGTTCAGCATATTTTCAGGGCTGTCCTGGATTCGCTTATCGGAAAAAGTAGGCGGCGGTGTGGAATGGTTGTTCTTCCGCATAAAGACCAAAATCGATGCCAAGCATGATCGTGAAGTCGGCGAGCAGGCCGTGCATGAACGTGATGTTGCGGTAGAAGAATTTAGACGAATTATTGAAGATCATCCGCCGATTCGGATTGAGCCTACCGTATTGGAAGTGCCTCAATCAGAACGGGTGACGCGTGAAAAGCAGGCGACACTGTTTGCTGATTTACCCGATTCGCCATTGCCGCCGATTTCATTGCTTGACCCCGCCGATTCAGTAATTGAGCGCCCCTCAGCCGATGTGCTGGAGTTCACTTCGCGTTTGATTGAACGCAAGCTGATGGACTTTAATGTCTTGGTCAAAGTCGTCGCCGCTTATCCGGGCCCGGTGATTACGCGATATGAAATTGAGCCGGCTGTGGGCGTGAAAGGCTCGACCGTGGTCAACCTGGCGCGCGATCTGGCACGGGCGCTGTCAGTCACATCGATTCGCATTGTGGAAACTATTCCCGGCACGTCGCATATGGGTCTTGAGCTACCGAATCCCAAGCGCGAAATTGTGCGGCTATCGGAAATTTTAGGCTCCACAGTTTACGGCGATATGGTGTCGAAACTTTCCATTGTGATGGGTAAAGATATTGCCGGCCGCCCCGTCGTGGCGGATCTGGCCAAGATGCCCCATGTGCTGGTAGCAGGTACCACCGGGTCGGGCAAATCAGTCGCGATTAACGCGATTATTTTATCGCTGGTGTATAAAGCAACCGCGAATGAAGTACGACTGATTTTGATTGATCCCAAAATGCTGGAGCTGTCAATTTACGAAGGAATTCCGCATTTGCTGGCACCGGTCGTAACCGATATGCGCTACGCCGGTCATGCGCTTAACTGGTGTGTGGCTGAAATGGATCGGCGCTATAAATTAATGAGTGCCGTCGGTGTGCGTAATCTCGCGGGCTACAATACCAAAGTCAAAGAAGCCAAGGATAAAGGTACACCGTTACCGCATCCGTTCTCGCTGACGCCTGACGCGCCGGAACCGTTGGAGCCGCTGCCGCTAATCGTGGTCGTGATTGATGAGCTGGCCGATCTCATGATGGTGGTCGGCAAAAAAGTGGAAGAATTGATCGCCCGACTGGCGCAGAAAGCCCGCGCTTCCGGTATTCATCTGGTGCTCGCTACCCAGCGGCCCAGCGTGGATGTGATTACCGGATTGATTAAAGCCAACGTGCCGACCCGTATCTCGTTCCAGGTTTCCAGCAAAATCGATTCGCGTACTATTCTTGATCAACAGGGTGCTGAGGCGCTATTAGGACAAGGTGACATGTTGTACCTGCCGCCCGGTTCAGGCATGCCGCAGCGGGTGCATGGCGCGTTTGTGAGTGATGCTGAAGTCCATCGCGTGGTCGAAGCACTCAAAAAACAAGGTGAGCCGCAATATATAGAAGGTATTTTTGATTCGCCCGATGAAAGCTCCACTGACGGTGCCGGTGGCACCAATGGCGCAACAGGTTCGGGCGCGGCCGGTGGCGAAGCCGATCCGCTTTATGATCAGGCGGTAACGATTGTACTGCAAAATAAACGTGCCTCCATCTCACTGGTGCAACGTCATTTACGCATCGGCTATAACCGTGCAGCACGCCTGCTCGAAGATATGGAAAAAGCCGGCCTGGTGTCACAAATGCAATCCAACGGTAACCGCGAAATTTTGGCACCGAGTCGGCTTGAATAAGGTGGGATGTCAGCCAGCACGCGGCGCTCGCGTTAAGCGTACAGCGGCGAATGACGTTATATTTTATTCTTCCCAGCTTATTCTTTGATACGGTATTAATTAATGCGTGGCCGCGCCGTTATCCAAACCATTATTGTTATGAAAGCAGCCCCATGAAGTTTTTGAGTCAATTGACCGCACTCTATATTTTTGCTGTCGCCCTCGTTCACGCCTCTGCCATGGACGACTTTCGTAACTTCGTCAGCAGCACTCAATCGGGGCGCGCGGATTTTACCCAAACCGTGATTGATGTCAAAGGTAAAACCACGCAACAGGCAAATGGCACGCTTGCATTTGTGCGTCCTGGAAAATTTCGTTGGCAATATGTTAAGCCAGCACAATTAATCGTTGGTGATGGTAAGCGGGTGTCGTTTTTTGATGAAGATTTAAATCAGGTCACGATCAAAAAACTTGAAGCGGCATTTGCCTCCACCCCGGCAGCGCTGCTGGCGGGAAAAAGTGAAATTGAGGCGGCCTTTACGATCGTGGCCGGCAGTGACGCAAGCAATAAAGGCGGTGAAAAGGACGGCATGGCATGGGTTAATGCCGAACCAAAATCCAAAGATGCCGGTATCGAAAAAGTGCGGCTTGGCTTTCAGAAAGGGCAACTGGCCGCGATGGAATTAAACGATGCTTTTGGCAATCGCACCCGGATTAATTTCAGCAAATTTGAGCGCAACCCGAAAATTGATGCAAAAGAATTTATTTTCGTACCGCCCAAAGGCGCAGATGTGGTGAGCGAATAATCGCAGCATGATGCCGTTCAGTCGCGAACCAAAGCTCCCCACAACTCAAAATAACGCTATTGAATCCGCTTGACGCGGGGCGAATAGTTAGTTCCCTCCAGCTCCAAAAAAAACGTGCCCAGTGCGCCGCGCCGGATGGTCACTTTAGGACTGTTAAGCTCGAGACTACGGCTGCTGTCATCGCTAACTTGCCAGACTTGGCCGTTAGCCAACTTGATTCGCGAGTTTGTATGCCAGCCCTCAAAGAGCCCGATAATCTGGCTGTCAACGGTGGATACAGCCTCCTTCACTTTTTTATCTTCGAGGCCGAATTGATTGGCTGCTGGAGTCGTAATCGATGCGCCTAAGTTGTCGCCTGGAATGGCCATTGTTGCGGAACCTGATTTAAGCTCACCGGGGAACGGTGATGGTAACGGTAATGAATCGTAGCAGCGTAGCCGCGCGGTTGCATCAGTGAGGCTGCGACATTGCTGCCATGAGGCTTCAGCCGCCACCACTTGGGGCGCGGCCAGCCATGCAGCGCTGGCTATACATAAAACGGTATATATTGTTTTCACGCCTTGCTCCTCAAAAAATTAAATTATTTATTCGATCATGATGATGAAATGCAATGCGGCTAACACGACCAACAATAATATTATGCCGATACAAAAAAACGTTCACGCATTTCGCTCAGGCCCAACGCCGTCAGCACCTCATTTAAACGCTCTTGTGGACGCCGCCGTGGCAAATCGTTGTAGGTGGCAATAATGAGCTCATTTTTCATCGAATGTTCCCAACCTACCAGCTCAGTTACTTTTACCTGATAGCCATGCGCCTCCAGTTGCAGGCAACGCAGCACATTGGTGATTTGGCTGCCAAATTCGCGTGTATGTAAAGGATGTCGCCAAATTTCAGTCAGCGCGCTTTTCGCCAATGATGCGCTTTTATTTTTATTGAAAATAGCCGCCACTTCTGCCTGACAGCAAGGCACCAACACTATAAATTTTGCCTGCTTCTGCAACGCGAAGCGGATCGCGTCGTCAGTTGCGGTATTACAGGCATGCAGCGCCGTGACCATATCAACTTTGTCAGGCAATAAAGGCGAGACAATTGAATCGGCGACGGACAAATTCAAAAATGTCATGCGCGGAAAAGCTAGTTTTTCAGACAGCGCCTGCGATTTTTTGACCAACTCATCACGGGTTTCAATGCCATAAATATGGCTGCGGTCATCGCGCTTTTTGAAAAACAAATCGTACAGAATAAAACCCAGATACGATTTTCCCGCACCATGATCGACCAGCCGAATGCCTTCGTTGCTGGCTGGCTGGGTCTGAATTTCATTCAGCAATGGTTCAATGAATTGGAACAAGTGATAGACCTGCTTTAATTTTCGCTGGCTATCATGATTCATGCGCCCATCGCGGGTAAGGATATGCAGCTCTTTCAAAAGCTCAATAGATTGCTCAGGTCGAATATCGTAAGCTGGCGTCTGTAATGCGGAGGTGATTTTTTGGAGTTTTTTTACCATAGTGCAGCGGGGCAATCAGAAAAATGCGGATAGCTCAGGAACAGCCCACACCCACTATTTTTTATCGGGTAGGGTGGGCGCCGGAACGGATGCGGATGGTGAATTTTTAAGAGAATCGCGAATTTTCCCATCTGTTGCTTTAAAGTCGGCCATCATTTTATCGCAGGCGGCTCGTTTGGCCTGACAAAGCGCACTGGTTTCAATTTTCACATGCCCATCGGTATTGACGAGGCTACGCTTTATGACAGCGGGATAGGCAGGATGATCGATTGGTGTAAATGACCACAGCACTTTGTTGGCGTCATCTCGCACGATAAGCCATTTGTCCTGAATTCTGCTGTTGATATCTTTGCGCTTGCGTAACGCATCCAGCGCCGCTTGTGGCGTTGGGTAACCTATGCCTGACGTTGCATTTTTTGTGTTGCTGGCCATGCCCTCAGCGGCTATGTCAGTTGCTATTTCAGGCTGTATCTTGACCGGCGCACTGGCTTGTTGAGCGTGTAAGCTTGCAGAGCAAAATAACGCACATGCCACAGCAAAATGTTGCACCGTAAAAAAGAAAAATTTATGCATATTGTCGTTTCGTTCAGTTAAATTCATAGCCGAATAACTGGGTATCGGGCGCATCAGGGTTCGTTGATTTAAAGGTCATCATTTTCTCAAATTTGAAGCCGATTTTCTTCAACAGTTTGATGGAACCAATATTGTCAGGCGAAGTGATGGCCACCACACGTTCGAGGCCCAGCGTATTATTCGCATAGTCCATGGTAGCTTGCGCAGCCTCAAGTGCGTAGCCATATCCGCCATACTCTGCCAAGAACGCAAAGCCCAGATCTACATCGTCCAACTGGTCGCGCTTGATCAGCCCGCAAATGCCGATTGAGGTGTTCGCTTCCACACCGGTTTTTTGCTCAACTACATATAAACAAAACCCGAGCCGCTCATACATCGCGATCGGCCCCTTCAAAATCGCGGTGCGAGTATCTTCTAGTTGGCTTAAACCCCGATTGCCAATAAAACGTAGCCACCCGGGCTCATTCACGAGTGCCAAATAAAACGCCGCATCATCCATAGTGAAAGTGCGCAACACGAGGCGATTTGTTTCAAGAATTTTCATCACACCTAGTTTACGCCCCGATGTTTACTATTTGCGGATGTCATTAAAGTCGGTTTGCAGTCATTCCAGCGAACACCATAATCCTGATGGGTGAAACTAATTTAAGTTTATTGTCGTATATAGTCCCATTACCGTAAACTTTTAGCTACTTTTACGACTCATAAGCAAACCAATCTTGAGAATATCGGAGTAAACGCATGAAACGCAGATCTTTTTTGTCAGCTCTAGTCGGTGTTGTAGGCGCATCCGCATTACCCCATCGGGTGTCCGCGCAACATGTCTTGCCCGGTGTGCCCAGCACCGATAAAGTGAAAATTGCTCTTCAACAAGCGAATGGTCCTATGCAAAAAATTGAGAAATTTGAATTATCAAAAGATGAATGGAAAAAACGTCTTACGCCCGCTCAGTACAGCGTGCTGCGCGATGAAGGTACCGAGCGCCCAAATTCAAGCCCGCTGGGCTCCGAAAAACGCAAAGGCGTATTTCATTGCGCCGGATGCGATTTGCCGGTTTACAGCTCTGAAATGAAGTTTGAAAGTGGTACTGGCTGGCCAAGCTTTTACGCCACAATGCCAGGCGCATTCGACAAAAAACGTGACTTTAAAATGATTTATCCACGCACCGAATACCACTGCGCCCGCTGCGGCGGACATCATGGCCACCTGTTTGCGGATGGCCCACAACCCACCGGTCAGCGTTGGTGCAATAACGGGGCCGCGCTGGTGTTCAAGCCAGATGTGGTTTAAATGCGACTCCGCGCATACCTTGATGCACATCTTCTAGCGTAGCTTGCCAATTCTGCAAAACCCCTGTTACTATTCAGTTGATGAACATTCGCGCATTTTATTTCTGGTACACGTTCTTTCCGGGCCACGGCGGCTGGAAGGTTAGTGCTCAACGATAAAGCGAGCGCCTCAAACCGAATTCCAAAACCGCCGACTTAATAGTTAGGCGGTTTTTTTATGCGTGAAATTTTAACAACGTGAAACATGACAACGCAACTAACCAAAATTAAAAAGTCCGGAGTGCAATAATGTCACCTTTAGTTTCATCGCCACTTAGAGTCGTCAAAACCGAGCCACGCAAGGAATTATCCATGATCTACAACACCGACGATTTACGCATCAAAGCGATCAAGGAACTAGCTCCACCCGGCGATTTAATGCGCGAATTTCCTTGCACCGAGAAGGCTTCGGCCACAGTTTATCGGGCTCGCGATGAAATCCATCGCATCATGCATGGTGGCGATGATCGGCTATTGGTTATCGTCGGCCCTTGCTCTATCCATGATTTTGATGCCGCGCTTGAATATGCCAAACGCCTGCAGACGTTACGTCTTACGCTGGAGCCTGACCTGACGATTGTAATGCGGGTTTATTTTGAAAAGCCGCGCACGACGGTAGGCTGGAAAGGTTTTATTAACGACCCCAATCTGGATGAAAGCCACGACATTAACAAAGGTCTGCGCCTCTCCCGCAAGCTGTTGTTGGCCATCAATGAAATGGGGCTGGCCGCGGCGACAGAATACCTCGATTTAATTTCACCGCAATATTTTGCCGATCTGATTGCGTGGGGCGCGATTGGTGCGCGTACCACTGAAAGCCAATCTCATCGCCAGCTCGCCTCTGGTCTTTCTTGCCCGGTGGGGTTCAAAAATGGCACAGATGGCAATATTAAAATTGCGGTTGATGCCATGAAGGCGGCCGCAGCGCCTCATCATTTTTTATCGGTGACCAAAGCAGGGCACTCCGCGATTGTGTCCACCACCGGCAATGAGGATTGCCACGTTATTTTGCGCGGCGGCAAAACCCCCAATTACGACGCAGCCAGCGTTGCAGCGACTTGCAAAGAACTTGCAGTGGCAGGCTTGGCACCACGGGTCATGGTAGATTTTTCGCATGCCAACGCCAGCAAACAATACCAGCGCCAAATGGATGTCGCCGTCGATGTCGGCGTGCAACTGGCGGCAGGTGATCCGCGTATTATCGGGGTGATGGTGGAAAGCCATCTCAATGCGGGCCGCCAGGATATGGTGCCGGGCAAGCCGCTAGAATATGGTGTGTCTGTGACTGATGCATGTATCAATTGGACCGATACTGAAGTGTTGCTGAATGGTTTGGCGGAATCGGTTCGAGCACGACGTTTGGCGATACGTTTGGCGACGGAATAGTATGGCAATCGAATTGCGCATTCTCGGTCGGCATCAAGCCGATGAGCACAACACCGCCTTTACTTACAACGGCGTGGAGTTCAGTCAAAATAATTTGCATACCTTTGCGGGTTTAAATGCGGTCGATACGCGCGAATATGTCGAGCAAACTTTTGCCTGTCTGCAGAATCATGGTCAGGTCTGCGCCCGCATGGGTGCCTACAAGCCCCGCTCAAGCCCCTATTCATTTCAGGGCATGGGCAAGGAATGTTTGCAGTGGGTATTTGAGCTGGCGGGTAAATATGGCATTAAAGTGATTTCAATGGAAGTCACGCGCGAGTCGCATATTGATGAGATTAACGAAGCCATGCGGCTCAGCGGGAACGCCACCGGCGCGATGCTGCAAATCGGTACTCGAAACACGCAGAATTTTGAGCTCCTCAAAGCCGTCGGGCGCCAGCATGAATATCCGATTTTATTGAAGCGTGGTTTCGGCATTACGCTCGATGAATCGCTGATGGCGGCGGAGTATTGCGCCAGCGAAGGCAATACCAAAATCGTGTTCGGCTTGCGCGGCATGAAAACCAATTTTGGTGATCCGCACCGTAACTTGGTTGATTTCGGCCATGTGTCGGTGGTGCATCGTTTGACGCGCATGCCGGTATGCGTTGACCCTTCACACTCAGTCGGTGCTCGAGGCGCTTCGCCTGAGGGGATTCTGGATATTTTTCATGTCGCAGCCCAGGGTGTAATTGCGGGTGCAAACATGTTGCTGGTCGATATGCATCCAGTGCCAAAAAAGTCATTGGTCGATGCAGCGCAGGCAATTACGCTTGAAGAATTGCCGTACTTTCTGGAAGATGTCGCCATCGCACGCGAGGCCTATGAAAAACGATTGGCGCTGGCTAAGCGGATTGGGCTTTAAGGAGAGGACGGTGAAAGTATCAAGATGGGGTGGTCTTTTTTTCTCAACAGGTAGAACCTGCGCGGCTGGTTTGGCTATCAGCCTTCACTTTTTTTTCGCAGCACAAAGTGGCGCTGCCATTACCGTTCGAGACGACGCCGGCAAAACGGTTACGCTCCCATTTCCCGCTATACGCATTGCCACGCTTGCGCCATCGCTCACTGAGCTGGTTTACGCCGCTGGAGCAGGGCCAAAGCTGGTCGCCGTGTCGGCCCATAGCGATTTTCCAGCCGCCGCAAAATCACTCCCGCAAGTAGCTGACTATAGCGGTGTGGCGCTTGAATCTTTGCTCGTGCAAAAGCCGGATTTGGTGATTGCCTGGAAGAGTGGTAATCGTGAAAGTGATTTACAGCGCATTCGCTCGTTCGGCATTCAGGTTTACGCTGCCGAGGTTGTGCAGATGTCTGATGTGCCTCGCACGTTACGTCAAATCGGCTTGCTAACGAATACTGCAGCACTTGCAGAATCGTCTGCCCGCGTTTATGAATCGCGCACAGCGGCGCTGCTGCTCGCGCATCGCGGCAAACCAAAAATATCAGTGTTTTTCGAGATTGGCCGCCTGCCGCTGATGACCATCAATGCGCACCACGCCATTTCGGAAGGCATTGCACTTTGTGGCGGGGTGAATGTGTTCGCCGATGCGCCTATCCTTGTTTTTACACCCTCACGCGAAGCGCTGGTTCGGTTGCAACCGCAAGTCATTTTGCGCCCCGGCTCAAAGGATAATAATGCAGATAAAGCAGACCGTTTGGTTGGATATGACGGTATCAAAGCGGCGGCTGAACATCGAATCTACAACATTCATGCCGATTCTATTTTGCGTCAGGGCCCACGGTTTATAGATGGCGTGACTCAAATCTGCGCCGCGCTGGATGCGGTGCGCACGCCGACCCTAACCCGCTATGTGCGGCTGCATCAATGATCGGAACATCATTAAAAAATGAGTCACTTAGGTTTGCGGTACTATTCAAAGGCTTTTCAAAGCTACATAGGCACTCAAATTAAAACCCAAGGGATAAAAAAATGACTGATATCAATGAAGTGGTTGCAGTAGCGAATGACGCGCCATCAAAAGACGATTGCAATATTGCGTTGCTGGCGCATTTATTGGGCATATTTACCGGCTTTGTAGGCCCGCTCATTATCTGGTTGCTCAAAAAAGACAGCTCCACCTTTGTGGCTGAGGAATCGAAAGAAGCGCTTAATTTTCAGATCACCATGGCCATTGCCGTTATAGTTTCTGGGCTATTGTTTATTATTGTGATTGGCATTGTTTTGATGCCGATTTTGATGCTGTTGAATATTGTTTTTTGCATCGTTGGCGCGATGGCGGCTTCGAAGGGTAGCCATTACAAATATCCGTTTGCAATTCGGTTGATTAAATAATTAGCAGCGTCGTATGGCCGCGTGCCAAAAGCGCTATTCGCGGCAGCTTGAATAAGCCATTTCCTAAAACTATTTATTCAAGCTGCGCAATCTGTTTTTGTGCCGATAATTTTTGCAGTGTTGACCGCCAAATGGACATTAGCTTGGCTGCTTGACCACCCGCAAATAGGGCTTCACGGTTTTCCAGCCATCGGGATAAATTTGCTTTGCGTCATCATCTGAAACGGAGTTGGCGATAATCACATCCTCGCCATTGCGCCAATTTACCGGTGTGGCCACTTTGTATTTGGCGGTGAGCTGCATCGAATCCAGCGCGCGCAGAATTTCATCAAAATTGCGACCCGTGGTCATCGGGTAAGTCATCATCAGCTTGATTTTTTTATCCGGGCCGATCACGAATACCGAGCGCACCGTTGCATTGGTGGTGGCGGTGCGGCCATCTGAGGTGCCAGGCTCTTCAGCGGGCAGCATATTGTAGAGCTTGGCCACCTTGAGATCAGTGTCGCCAATCATCGGATACTTTACCGCCGCGCCTTGAGTCTCTTCAATATCGCGGGCCCACTTTTCGTGATTGTCCACCGCATCAATGCTCAGGCCAATCAGCTTGCAATGACGCTTGGTGAATTCAGGCTCTATTCTGGCCATATAGCCTAATTCAGTGGTACAGACCGGCGTGAAATCTGACGGATGCGAAAACAGAATGGCCCACTTATCGCCAATCCATTCATGGAAGTTGATCACGCCTTGCGTGGTGTTGGCGGTAAAGTTGGGTGCAATATCGTTGATGCGTAGTGACATAATAGCTCCTCAAAACAATGATAAAAATTTAGGTAGCGCTCAATTACATTGCCAAACTTTGGAGCAAGACTGCTAAAAAGTTTGTGGCAGAACAACAGATAAGGGCGAAAACATCGCTTGCAAGTCACGCTTGATTGAACACGATTGCCGTTAAGGGTTGCGGCAAGGCACTGTCGTTCACGGCAGGTCACGGCAGGTCAAGGTAGATCAAGGCGGGTAGGGCGGGCGCAGATATTTGGGTATCGCGGTATCGCGGTATCGCTACCCGCCGTCGTAGTGTCTAATTCTAGATCTTTTTTAGCTGACCTTGCAAACGGTTGGCCGTAGATTGCGATGGCCACATGTGCGGTTTACGAAAGCCATTCGATGCCATCAAACCGTTTTTTTAGATATAACTTAACTATCGTTGCAGCCGACTCGGCCGCACCACAGCCCGCATCAGGTTTCTTTCTCAAGCATGGCCTTGTCAAATATCTGCTGTACTGCTGAGGCCCCGCCCAGCATGGCGATTTTTGTATCCATTTGCTGCCACAGATTCATCGCTTCTAGTTGGGCCAAGGTATAAGTGTTGCTTAAATTATCAGCAACGGTGCCATTGGCATGGGTCGAATTTTTGAACTGATCGTAAAGGTAGGAGACCAGCAAACCGAGCGGTAGATTGGTGACGGCGAGTTCCTGAACGCGGCGTCCTACGTTGGCAATTTTTTGTGCATCCGTTAGGGCGGGGCCAAACCAGGCATCGTGGGTCGCACTGTTGATCAATAACTGCGTCGGCGGATAAGACAGTGCTGAACCGACAACCTGTTGCGAAAAATTCCCCAGGCTGTTGTAAGGATCATCGCCGTGGCTCAGCCATGCATCCAGCGCCGGCACATACGGTGTGGTGTGTCCCAGCGGCGGTAAATAGCGCACCTCGACGGCGATATTCATGGTGCGCCCAACGGCCCGCAGGAAAGCGGTGGTGCCGAAGCAGCCAGCCGTCCAATGGCGCAAAGTGGGTGCGACGCCGATATTGAGCGTGCCCTCGATTACGCGCGAGACGGGTGGGCAGCCGCCGTATTGCCAGAGCGCGGTGACGTTAGCGGTATCCGTCCAGCCGGTGAAATGATTCAGCTTGTCACCACACCAGGAAAGCAGTCTGGCAAAGGCGTTAGCTTTGGCAGTGTACAAAATGCGCACATTGGTTTGTCCGGCGGCGATATGCTGCGGATTGGGAATGGCATTGGCTTGTAAAAACCCATAGACAAAATCTGGTGGTGCCAGCGTACTGTAGCCACCGCCAAACTTGCCGTCAAATTCGTAGCCATTTAAATCACTGCGCCACGCAAAAAACTGCCGACTATCAAACAGCACACTCAGCTCGGCGGCTGACATCGTTGTGATCGACCACGGCAGATCGCCGCGCAGTTCCACTGCAAGGCTGTGTGCCACATGCGCCAGGTAGAGCGCCCACGCATCAGTAGCTGAAATGGCAGTAGGGTTCGCAATCGTGGGATCGATGATGGGCGCGATATTAACAGGCACTTTAGGCAGGCCAGTGGCCACGCCTTGGAACGCATGCGCGTAAGCCGTATTCAACGCACTTTGACCGTTTATCCAGCTCGTGTAAGGGATCACCGAGCCATTGGTATGTTCCCACCGGATAGCGTCGCGAACATTGGTGTGAAGATTAAGCCAATTGGCAAGATTGGGCAGCACGCCAATTGGAGTGATCGGTACCCATGTTCCCGGCAGCTGCCAGGTGGTGCCAGGCTGTACCTGAGCAGCATTGGCAAAACGGGCATGCCATGGCAATAGCAACGCTGCGGTTGATGCGGCTGTGCCTGCCAGAAAGCGGCGGCGGGGATCTGAATGTGAGTGGAAAGATTCCATTATGTTAATCCTCATGGTGGGTCAGAAGCGGTCCGCGTTTCAAAATTGACTGGCGGGTTGATCAGCGTTTTACGGACTAAATACAGCCTAAATTCAAGGTGAGTCGGCGCTCCCCGCGGTCAGGTTCAATTGATTTTCGCCAAAAGCGTCCCGAGCGCAAATGAGCGGTGGTGAAGGTGCTATTTGCTTGGGCCTCGGACAGGCGTGAAACCTTAAACGCAAAAATTAAAATAGCAATTTCGCGTTTCTGTGGAGGGTAGTGATGTGAAGAGCGTGCTTTTTCTCGGTCGCACTTTCAACGTAGGTGTTTAAAGCGCCAACACCACTCGGCGCATATCGGGATCATCGGGATCGCTTTCTTCGATAAAGCCGAGCCTGCTCATCAAGGCGAGCATGTCGCTGTTTCTGGCCAGCACTATTCCCACCACCGCTTGCAGTCCGCGGGCGCGGGCGATCTCGCAAATGGTTTGCATCAGGGCGCTGCCGATGCCGCGGCTTTGGTATTCATCGGCTACGGCTAATGCGAATTCAGCGGTGACGGTATCGGGGTTGAGTAGATAGCGGGCAACGCCAATGATATTTTCACGGCCATCTTTGTCCGCACGCTTGTTCGCGTCTTTATTCGTATTTTCTACGACCGCGACGATCGCCATCTCGCGGTCATAGTCAATCTGGGTAAAACGCGCCAGCAGAGACGGCGACAGTTCTACCATGGTTGACAGAAAACGCATATAGCGGGCTTCGTCGGACAGCTTGCGCACGAAGCGTTGCAAGGCATCGGCGTCTTCAGGGCGAATGGCGCGAAATTGGCAGTTGAAGCCAGTACGGGTGACGACGTTGCGCGTTAGTGTGCTCGGATACGGCAGGATGGCCATGTGCGCATAGGGCTTGCCTGTTTTCAACTGAACAGCGCGCACGACCGCACGCGCATCGACCACGGCGGCGCTGACCTCGTCTAGAATGACCGGGTTGATATCGAGCTCTTGAAGCTCGGGTAATTCACAGATCATTTCCGATACACGCAGTAGTAAATACTTCAGCGCCTCGATTCGCGCAGGTGGCATGCCGCGCCATTCGCCGAGGACAGCAGCAGAGCGCGCACCTTCAATCAGGCGCCGCGCCAGGAATTGATTCAGCGGCGGCAGCGCAACCGCGCGATCATCGATTACTTCGATTAGGGTGCCGCCCGCGCCAAAAGTGATGACGGGGCCAAACAATTCATCCGTGGTCATACCGATATATAGTTCGCGTCCATGCCGCTTGCTCACCATCGGCTGCAAGGTCACCCCATCAATTTTTGCCTCTGGTGCGCGGCGTGCCACCTCCATCAGCATGTCGGCAAACACGGTGCGGACTTGCTGCGCGGTGCGTACATTCAGCATCACCCCGCCCACGTCAGACTTGTGAGCGATGTCAGGCGAATTTATTTTAATTACCACCGGATAGCCCAGACGCTCAGCAATCGCGGCCGCGTCATCCGCAGAATGTGCGACCTCGGTCGGCGTGACGGGAATGCGAAACGCGGTCAGCAGCGCCTTTGATTCGGTCTCGGTCAGGATGTTGCGGCCGGTTGCGAGGACGGCATCGATTAACAACTTTGCGCTTTTAATATCGGGTGCGTTGGCAGCATCCGTCGCGTTGGCAACATCAGCATCAACCTGCATATCCACATTTAGCGGTGGCGGAGTTTGCATCAGCATTTGCTGGTTGCGGTAGAACGATGCGATGTTGGCAAACGCGTCAACGGCGGCCTCGGGCAGCCGAAACACGGGCAGGCCAGCCGCGTTGATCATGCGCCGTGTTTCGCGCACCCGGGTCTCGCCCATCCAGCAACCGATGATCGGCTTGTACACACCGGGTAGGCTCGCGGTCGCACCGCGTGCAATGGCCGCGATATCGATGCCGGGCTTAGGCGTGACGATCACCAGTACACCATCCACGTCGGACGAGGCGGCTAGAATTTCGGCGGTGGTAATAAAGTCGGCGGCCTCGGCATGTTCACCCAAATCAATCGGGTTTTCAGTTGAGGCTGCATGCGGCAGGGCCAATTTTAATTTTGCAAGTGTGGTGGTCGACAGCGCCGGAATATCCACCTTTCGCAAGTATGCATAATCCGCCGCGAGCACGCCCGGCCCGCCGCCATTACTGATCACCCCGAGCCGATTGCCAACCGGTTTATAACGCGCGGCCAAACATTTTGCAGCGGAAAAGAGCTGTACAAAACTATCGACTCGCACTGCGCCTGCGCGCTGTAATGCCGCATCAAATACATCATCACCGCCGATCATGGTGCCGGTGTGCGTGAGCGCGGCAAGTCGGCCGCGTTCGCGGCGTCCTGCTTTCAGTACGATCACCGGTTTAGCTCGCGCTGCCGCTCGCAATGCGCTCATGAAACGCCGCCCGCTGCGGATGCCTTCCATGTACATCACGATGCTATGGGTGCGCGCATCCTGCGCCAGAAAATCCAGTACGTCCGCTATATCGAGCGCGGCGGAACGGCCCATTGCCACCACTGCAGAAAAAGTCACCGCGTTTGATTCAGCCCAATCCAGCATCGCGGCAGTTAACGCGCCGGACTGCGAGATGAGCGCGAGTTTGCCGGCACCTTGCAAGCTGCCCGCGATGCAGGCATTGAGCTGCAGATGCGGCCGCTGCAATCCGGATGAGCCTGGCCCGAGCAGGTGAATACCGTGGCGCGTGGCGAGTTTTTTCAGCGCTTCAATATGCAGCGGTGCGGCGTCGTAAATGATCGCCGCACGCACGTGCGCGCGCGCTGCATGCGTGAATGCCGCGATGACATGGTCATCACCTACTGCAATCAAGGCGAGGTCGCAGCGCATGGCTGTTTCGCTTACCGTGGTGCCCGTGGTGCCTGTAGTGGCTGTGGTGGCAATGGCGGCAATGTTTTTTAACGACTCACCCCATCGCATGATCGTGCCGCTGAATGCGCCTTCGGCCAGCGCCGCATTCAGCAGCACCGCATCGGCTGATGGCGCAGCAGCGCTGGTGTAAACGAGCACGGATTGCGGATCAAACAGCGGCGCTAAATATTGGTGCATTACGCGTCCACCGCGCCCAGCAGCACGCCGACATGCGCACCCACGCTGCGCGCCAGTGCGTGCAGCGCATAGCCGCCTTCCAGCATCGAGATAATGCGCCCCTGTGCGTGGCGCTCGGCCACTTCCACCAATCGCGCGGTGAGCCATGCGTAGTCCGCTTCCACCCAGCCGAGATTGGCCATATCATCGTCGCGATGCGCATCGAACCCCGCTGAAATATAAATCAGCTCAGGCCGGAATCTGTCTATTGCCGGCAGCCATTGTTCGATCACGACCTTGCGCATCGCATCGCCATAAGTGCGTGGCGCGAGCGGCACATTGAGCATGTTTGTGCCCTTGGGAATATCGCCCTGATACGGGTATAGCGATTGCTGAAAAGTGGACACCATCAGCACCCCGTCATCGCCAGCCAGAATATCTTCACTGCCATTGCCGTGATGCACATCGAAATCGACCAGTGCAATACGGGTCACGCCATGCTGCCGCTGCGCATGGCGAATCCCCACCGCAACATTATTAAAAAAACAAAATCCCATGGCCGCATCACGTTCTGCATGATGGCCGGGCGGGCGCACCGCACAAAAAGCGCTCGTCACTTCGCCAGCCATGACTAAATCTGTTGCGAGCACCGCAGCACCCGCTGCATGGCGCGCCGCGGTCAGGGTGTAGGGATTCATTCGGGTATCAGGGTCAACCTGTGCATAGCCTTCGTGCGGCGATAACGTCTCAATATGCGCCACATAATGAGCGCCATGCGCACGCAATAATTGTTCGTGGGTAACAGCCGGCGCCTCGTAAGTTGGCATCATGCCCAACAGGCCTTGCGACAATAGATAATCGTTAATCGCATCAAGTCTGGCTGGACATTCGGGATGATCAGCACCCATCTCGTGCTTCAGGCAAGACGGATGCGTAATGTAGGCAGTGATGGGCATAAAGGGCAAACTCAGTATGGAATTAAATAATCCAAATGATCCTATCACGAGGTGTCTTGGCCGACTTGCGCTGCATCAACGCCGGACATTTTTAGGCGCCGTTTTGTTGAAAACTTATCGATGTTGAATTTGACTTAACCGTTTCGGCTAGCGGGTTGGGTTGCGTCGCTCCCCGGCATTGCCAGTCAATCGAAACTGCGTCAGGTGGCCTTGTTTATAAAACCCGAACCTGACTTACGCAACCTGACGCCGCCATTTCAAAAATTGAGCGTGTAAAAAAACAAAACCCTAGCAGGGATGCGGTATTTGAGCACATAGTGCTTCAAACGCCGCTCCCTTTCTAGGGTTTGTATTTTTTTAATTTACTTTTAAATCTGCGCGCGTGGTTTTCGATCGGTCTTTGCGGGCATCCGTGCAATCGTGCCTTTGCACATGACGGAGCCGGTGGGATTGCCGCTAGGCGAGCCGCCTACGGGTTCGTTGGTAATGGCGAATACGGTACCGTCAGTCAAGCGGCGATCCATATCGGGCATCGTGATTCTGGTCTCGCCTTGTTCATTGATGACGCCGAGCGTGCGCGGTGCGCCATCTTTTGGAATCACCCACAGCTCCATACTTTGATTGGGTTTTGCAGCCCATGGCTTAACCATTTTTACCATCAGCAGGCCCGACTTGGGTTGTTCCACCACCATGCGCACTACGCCCTGATCTTCGAGCACGGCCATCATCATCGGATCATTTTCCGCGTTCAGATTTGATCTCATCGTGAACAGCGTCGCGAGCAATACCGTAGCCGCCAGTGAAGCGCCCATCCCAAGGCCGCGCCAGAATTTCAGATTGCCGAGCCAGCCGGTGTTTGCAGCGAGGTTTGCAGTTGGGGCCCGAGCAGTGGTTGAAGTGGTTCCACCGATCCGCGCCTGAATATTAGCCCACACCCGATCAGGTGGCGTCACCGGTTTGATGCGCTCAATGAGCGGCATAAAATGGGTTTCCCATTTCGCCACTTCCGCGCGCAAGGTGTAATCAGAAACTAAAAATTGTTCGAACCGTCGCCGTGCACCACCGTGCAGTGTGCCAATGACATATTCAGCCGCCAGGCGGATACGAAGATCAGTATTGATGAGCTTCATGCGGCACCGCCGACATGATCATCAAGACAATTTTTGAGCTTGAGCAGTCCGCGTCGGATATGGGTTTTTACTGTGCCAAGTGGTCTGCCCAGATGGTCTGAAACTTCGGAATGCGAGAGACCGTGAAAGAAGGCCAGTGAAATGGTTTGTCGCTGATCAGCTTCAAGCGCTTTCATGCAGGTCTCGATTTGCGCCGCATCGCGGCCCTGGGCTAATTGATCAGGCGGGCCCGGACGCTCGTCTTCCAGGCCGAGTGTGAAATATTCATCTTCATCCTGAACCTCAAGGCGCGGGCGGCGCACGATATCCAGGCTGCGATTGCGCACGATGGCCGTCATCCACGTCATCGGTGCGGATTTGGCAACAGCGTAATGGGCGGCGTTATTCCAAATATTCACAAAGCTATCCTGCAAAACTTCTTCGGCGAGATGCCGTTCCCTGACTATACGGAGCGAGACTGAAAACAGTTTCGACTTGGTGGTTTCGTATAAAACCGCAAACGCGTTTTTATCGCCTATGCCGCTGCGCGCGAGCAGGCCAGCTAGTTTTTCATTGAGATTGAGATCAGCCATATTTATTGAGAGATTTCCGTTGAAATACTTATAGGTTCATGAGACCAACATACATCCGCGACCCCGGCATACCGGTTAAGTTGGCGGGCCAGTATAAAAAGCAGATCAGACAATCGATTTAAATATTGTAGCGAAAGTGCAGAAATGTTTTCTGCCTTATTAATGCTATTCGTGTCCTGCGCACCATTCGTACCGAGTGCGACCAGCGCACGCTCGGCGCGGCGCGCCACGGTACGCGCCACATGCGCTAGGGCAGCGGCACGCGAGCCGCCCGGTAAGATAAATTCTTTCAATGGCGTCAAATCGGCATTCAATGTCGCAATCGCCTCATCCAGAAACCGTACATGCGAAGTGGTCATCGCCATATAACCGGGAATACAAATTTCGCCGCCGAGATCGAATAGCTGATTTTGAATGCGGGTCAGCATGATTTGGGCCGACTCGGGCAACGGTTCGGTGAGCAGCACCCCGATGTGGCTGTTCAATTCATCCACCTCGCCCATCGTCACGACGCGCAATGCCGATTTCTGAATGCGCGCACCATCGCCTAAACCGGTAGATCCATCATCGCCGGTTCGGGTGGTAATTTTGCTGAGGCGGTTGCCCATATTATTCCTGTCATTTTTGACTCATTTCTACTGGAAACGATTATACCGACACAACTTGGTATGATTCTTAGTTGTTAAACATCGATAACATCCTCACGCGCCGAATGAGCACACCCAAACCAAATTTTCTGGATTTCGAATCGCCCATCGCTGAGCTGGAGGGCAAGATCGAAGAACTGCGCTTTGTGCAAGACGACTCGGCCGTTGATATTTCAGCCGAGATTGAAAAACTCGCCAAAAAAAGCCAGGGCCTAACCAAAGATATTTTCGCCAAACTTAACGCCTGGCAAATCAGCCAGGTCGCACGTCATCCGCAGCGGCCGTATTCGCTAGACTATATCGCCGCCATGACGACTGATTTTGAAGAGCTGCATGGTGATCGTTCGTATGCTGATGATGCCGCCATCGTCGGTGGCATGGCCCGATTCAACGGCCAAAGCGTGATGGTGATCGGCCATCAAAAAGGTCGTGATACCAAAGAACGCCAGTTCCGCAATTTCGGCATGCCACGGCCGGAAGGTTACCGCAAAGCATTGCGCCTCATGAAGCTCGCTGAAAAATTTGCAGTGCCGTTATTGACTTTCATCGATACCCCCGGCGCTTATCCCGGCGTGGGTGCGGAAGAGCGTGGCCAGTCAGAAGCGATTGGGCAAAATCTTTATGTACTGGCAGGGCTGCGGGTGCCGATTATTTGCACGGTAATCGGTGAAGGCGGCTCTGGTGGCGCGCTGGCCATCGCAGTGGGTGATTTAACTTTCATGCTGCAATATTCAACCTACTCGGTGATCTCGCCCGAAGGCTGCGCCTCGATCCTGTGGAAAGATTCCACTAAAGCTTCTGAAGCCGCCGAGATCATGCAAATCACCGCACCCAAATTAAAAGCGCTGGGCCTGATTGATAAAGTGTTGAACGAGCCGCTGGGTGGGGCGCACCGCGATCCTATCGCGATGGCGCAAACCCTGAAAAAAGCGATTGCGGATTCGCTTAAACAGCTGCAGGAAAAACCCATCGACAAGCTGGTACTGGATCGGCAGAAAAAATTGCTCGAACTGGGAAAATTCAAGGAAGTATCGGGATAGTTGGCCGTAAACGCCTACGCTCGGAAAGCGGGATGCTGTGAGAAAGTGAGCATGACTGAGCCGGTAGAAATTGTTCTTGAAAATCATGTCGCGGCATTTTTAATGCGTCATCAAGCTGCTGCTAAAGAGAGCGCTCTGCGCATGGCTGTGGCGCTTTCTGGCGGCATCGATTCGATGGTTTTACTTGATATTTTATATCGACTGCATAACCAAAGCCCCGCGCCCAGCTTTGAGCTTGAGGCGATTCATGTTAATCACGGGATCAGCCCTAATGCCGATCGCTGGGCTGAATTTTGTAAAGCGGAATGCGCGCGGCGTCATATTGCAATTACAGTTGAAGTAGTTACGGTTGATAGAAATTCTGGCGCCGGATTAGAAGCTGCCGCCCGTGAAGCGCGCTATGCCGCGCTAATTAAAACCCCTGTAGCCATCATCCTCGTCGCACAGCATCAGGACGATCAGGCCGAAACGGTGCTGCATCAAATGCTGCGCGGCACCGGTCTCAACGGTCTGGCCGCGATGGGCGAGGCGAGGGCTTTATCGACAACACCATCGACAACACCATCGACAACACAAACCTTGTTGCGCCCACTGCTCACGATTCGCCGCGAGGCGATTGTGGCTTACGCAAAAGTGCGCGCACTTCACTGGATTGAAGATGAGTCCAATACCGACACCGCCTACACCCGCAATTATATTCGTCACACCTTGATGCCCGTGATCGCGCAACGTTTCCCGCACTACGCCGATTCGCTCGCCCGTACGGCGCAGCATGCGGCTGAGAGCGCAGCGTTGAATGATGCACTGGCGCGAATCGATCTGAAGTGGAACGGCGCCGAAGCTTTTGCCGATGCGCTGGACACGTTATCGTCATCACGGCAAGTCAACGCCTTGTACCACTGGCTACGTTGGCAAAACATCACCTCAGCCTCGCGCTCCCAACTTCAAGCCTGGGCCGCACAACTTTTTCGGGCGGCACCTGACAGTAAACCGCATCAAGCCGGCGGGCACGATTTTGTGATTCGGCGACAACATGATCGGCTTATCTTGATCACGCAACTCGCCAATTGATTGTTGATGATTAAATTATCTTGTAGTGCAAAAGATTATCGCCATAAACCCTTAGGAAAAAATAATATGAAATCCCTTCCCCCCCGCATCATGACGAATGTAGTTGCCAGCAGTTTTATGGCCGGTGTCTGCGCCATCGCCAGCAGCGCACAGGCGGGTACCGAATCCGTACCTTCACCCATGCTCCAATCCACGCCAACACAACAACCCATGCAAAAGGCAAAAATCATGACTCTGCACGCCATCGGAACCTTTGACGTCAAACTTGCAGCACAAGCGCCGGTAGAAAATGCCGATCCTGCTGCGCCCGGCAGAATGACCATCGATAAACAATTTCACGGCGACCTCAACGCCAAAAGCCAAGGCCAAATGTTAGCCGCGCAAACCGGCGTAAAAGGCTCTGCAGGTTATGTGGCCATGGAGCGCGTCACCGGCGCTTTGCAAGGCCGCAGCGGCAGCTTCGTCCTCCAACACACCGGCACCATGAATCGCGGCGTGCCCACACTATCCGTCACCGTCGTACCCGATTCCGGAACCGAACAGTTGGCCGGTATAAGCGGCAAGATGAACATCATCATCGCCGAAGGCAAACACTCGTATGAGTTCGATTACACGATCACCACACAGCCGTAAGCGACGTCAACCCGGGCCCCAGACGTGCGCCTGTTATGCGCAACTTGCGCGGTTGGGCTTCTTCGGGGAAGGTGTTTTTTCAATAAAAGGCACCGAAAGTTTTCGAATTGAAGATCTCCTTCATCAAATAATTCAAAGTTCCGGTAGGTCAGGTTCGGGTTTTACAAATATGGTTACCTCATACCCGCCTTGTATGGGAACAATAATCCGCTGCGGTTTATTGATCCCACCGGTAACAGTGCGCTCGCAGAAATCCTTATCATTGGTGGTTTAGGTGTGACTATCGGCCTCTCGCTAGCGCCACAAGATGATCGGGATCGTTTGGCGCAGAGTTTAGCGGGCGCGATCAGCGGAATAAGAGACAAAGTCAAAGGGATTTTTACGGAGCAGGATAGTTCTAGTGGTGGGGGCTCGTCGAATGCGGCGCCGAAAGAAAAGCCTAGTTTGGTCGATGGGAAAGGGGAAACGCACATTCTAGAAGGTGATGGCGCAAACCAAGGCGGGGGGCATCGCGCCGGTACGGGCAAGAAGGGTAAAAGTGAATTTCCGAGCAATTGGTCTGATGAAAAAATTCTTGGTGAAATTTCTGATGTTGCAACTGACCCGAGTTCAAACAGAAAGAAAGAAGGGCGTCGAACTGTGTCTGAAGGGACGCGAGATGGCGTCGATGTACGAACTGTTGACGACGGTGTACGAATAATAACTGGATATCCCACTAACACACCGATCAATCCTTAGCTAAGTTGCGCGTTATCAACTTCATAAGGATGGCGTGTGCGAGAGAAAAATCTCACACTTCATGGACGTATGAAAAATTTATGACAACCACAATATTTTTAAATGGTAAGGCGGACAATCTAGGGCCGTACGAGGCAATCCCTTCAGTTCAATTGGCCTCAGATGGTTACTATTGGTTTTTGTATCGATACTTCGAGTGCGCGAACCTTGAACGACATGCTGATGATTTGATTGATCTCTACGGAGGTCGTGTAATCGAGGGCTACCAGCTGTATCGTTTGCGCTTCGAGTTGCTGCAAGCATTGGAAGATATTCAGCATAAATCTGATCAATGGGTAGTTCTCACAGGATGGAACGGCGAGCGGGCGGAAATCGACAAAGAAATATGGCAATCCGTTGAAAAGTTTCGAATGACAGAACTCGTCCGTGCGCTGCTAAAACTGGTGGATGGCGTTTCAGATTCACTTCAGCTAGTTTCTAGTGGGGACTGATATTGAACGGAGTAAGGGGTGAATTTGTTTAAAAATTTAAACGCGTCTCATAGCCCTTTAATTAAAGTAAAATAACTAAACTCGCCTATCCACCGACGTCTCCAGCCATTTTCCCGAATTCAAGTTCGAAAGGCGACACGCGGTGGGCCGTTGAATGCTACCTCGTGAGGGGTTCTAAAGCCAAGACATTTGCGCGGGGTGTGGTTGTGTCGGTCTTGGATTCGGGTGAGTTGGGCTTGGGTTAACTTTCCCATACTTTGACCTTTGGGCAAATCAGCCCGTAATCGCCCAATCTGGTTCTCATTAGTGCCTCGCTGATTTGGTCGGTACGCATCACACACATAAGCCTTGTTGGGAAAGGTCTCGCCCAAGGTGCTGAACTCGCTGCCGCGATCAGTCGTGACGCTATTAAACGATAGGCCGGAGCCCAATAGTGCTTTTTTCATCAGCTTGGCCGTCACCGCGGCCGTGCCATTGGGTAGCAGCACCAGCCGCTCATAGAGACTCTGGCGTTCGACTAAGACCAAAGTGCGTTTCTTGTCGCGCTTCTTGCCCAGCGCACAGTCGGCCTCCCAGTCGCCCATCTCGATGCGCAAATATACCTCTGGATCACGCTGATGAATGGACGTTGATTTGCCCTGCCAGGGGCGTGATGCCGGGCGCTTGAGCAATCGTCTGATGCGGCTGCGGTATAAATAGGCTGTCCAATCGTTGCGTAGCACGGCGTTATAGATGGCTTGGGTGCTGATCGGACACAAGTCGCCAAGCAATTGACGCCGCCCGCTGATTTGCTCAGGCGAGTAGCCCGCTTTGAGTTGATGCTTGACTTTACTCCACTCGGCAGGCGGCTTGCGCGGCGCGTTTGCGATGCTGCGCGTGCGGGCAAGGTCGGCTCGTTGTTGGGCGCGGTGGGGACAGTATTGACCGACTCTGTTGCTGCCAAGCCGAAACTCGGCGTGAATGGTTGAGCGATGGCGGCTGGCTTCAGCGGCAATGTCGTTCATGCTTAATTTTGCCACCCAGCAGGCGTGAATGAGGTAACGTTCGTTTAGGCTGAGGTGCGTGCGCTTCATGGCAATGTCCTTTCGTCTTAGAAACAAAAGGGTACCGCTATTCGTGCCTCACCCCCTCCATCATGCGCCCTGATCTGTCGCCATTCGAAATGGAATCCAGGTAATCGCTCCAAACGCCGCTCTAGTGCTGGTTTTTGGTGTGCGGATAATCACCTCTTGATTGCTCTAATCAGTAGCATTAACCACACCTTCCACCTAGCCAATGGCGGTGTGAAATATGGGGGGCAGAATGATTGCGGCCAGCGCGGCAGCAACATTAGCGCATACAGAATTTGTGTCTTGATTACGTTCTAGACAATCCCCCGCGAAGCCGCTACTCTCACTGAATCAGGATAAAAAACGTTGTCGGGAGAGATTGCGCAGATGGATGAGCTCATTTCGGTATTGAGTGAGGTGGAAGATGATGCGGTGACGGGTGCGCTGGATCGTGCGTTTGCGGCGCATTATCCTGATTTGAAACGCATTGCGCATGCGCGCTTGTCCGGGGTTCGGCTTGATGATGGTTTGTCGACTACCGCGCTGGTGCATGAAAGCTACGTCAAGCTTGCGCAGGGTAAGGGGGCCAGCTTTACGGATCGCATTCGGTTTTTGGCTTATTCGTCACGTGTGATTCGCAGCATCGTGATGGATGTGATTCGTGAACAGCGTGCGCTCAAACGCGGTGGCGATATTGATATGGTGACGCTGAACACCGACATTGTTGAAATCGCGGGCGAGGCTGATGCGCCGATTGATGTTGAGACTGTTCACTTAGCCATTGATGAGCTTGGTCTGCTGGATCCCGGCCTGGCGCGGCTGGTGGAGATGCGATTTTTTGGCGGGCTGACGGAGACTGAAATTGCCGAGGCCACAAATACCTCCGAGCGCACGGTGCGACGTGAATGGCAAAAAGCGCGGGCGCTGTTGTTGACGTTGATTCGCCAATAGCGTGATGCGTCTTGCATCATGGCGTAGCAAAATGATTGGTGTTGTCTGTTGGATTTTCGGTCATCAACTTAAAATAATATTTAGCGGATGTGGTGTTTGGATGTGGTGTCGGGACGCGGTATCCGGACGCGGTGATTATTGCGTTGCCAAGGCCATCATGCAAACAGTCAGCGGCTGCTTTCACCATCGACGTAAGCAGCCCGGCGATGGCCGGTTTTTTGGCTTGATTACGTTTAACAGATAAGCTCGTTTAACACATTGTTCGTCCGTCCGTCCTTCCGCTCGCCGGCATTTTCATGACCAAGAATTATCCGAAAAATCAATCAACACCACCACGCGCGTTAAAAAATAAAACGTGAAAATCACCAAACAACAGTGGGCCAAAATTGGCCCTTTGCTTAACACCGCGCTGGAGCTTGATGCGACTACGCGTGAGCAATGGCTTGAAGGCATTGTGCGGACGGATGCAGAGATTGCGCCGCTACTCAAACAAATACTCGCCACGCATGATCAGGCGGAGCGGGCGAGCGCGCTGGAAACAGTACCCAAGCTCGCGCCGCCACCACCGTCATCACTGCCATCTTTCTTCCATCCCGGCAATATGATTGGTGCTTACCGATTGGTATTGCCTCTGGGGCGTGGTGGCATGGGCGAGGTCTGGCTCGCGGATCAGGCCGATGGCCGCATCACCCGTCAAGTGGCGCTAAAGCTGCCGACCCAGGTGCAGCATCTTGAGGTGTGGCGTCGTCGCTTTCAGCGCGAGCGCGATATTCTTGCCAAGCTCACGCATCCGAATATTGCGCGGCTGTTTGATGCGGGCGTAGATGAAAAATTAAGTCGTATCGGCATTGGTCAGCCTTATCTGGCGCTTGAATATGTTGAAGGCAAACCGCTTAATGAATATGTTGATGCAAAACTATTACCGATTGCGGCGCGCTTAAAGTTATTCCGACAGGTGCTGGCCGCTACCACTCACGCGCATCAGCATCTGGTGGTGCATCGTGATCTAAAGCCCGGCAATATTTTGGTGACCGCCAGCGGCGAGGTGAAGCTGCTCGATTTTGGTATCGCCAAACTCATTGATGATGCCGCTACGCAAACAACCGATGACAGCCACGCGGCTCAGCATCAATCGGTAACCGAGCTGACCCGCATCGGTGGCCGCGTCATGACCTTGCGTTACGCCGCACCTGAGCAGGTAACGGGTGAGGCGATCACCACCGCCACCGATGTGTATGCGCTCGGCGTGATTTTGCACGAGCTCATTACCGGGTTGTCACCCTATCGCGCCACGCGTGAGGCGAAGCGGCTTTCTGAAGCGGCGCTGACCGATGAGCCTACCTCGGTGCCGTCGGCGCTACATTTTTCGCTGGATGATATTCATAAGCGCGGGCTACGCAGTGCACGTCAACTAACCAATCAAGTAGCCGGTGATCTGGATGCCATCGTGCTCAAAGCCATGCGCAAGCAACCCGACGAGCGTTATCTATCTGTGACCGCACTGGATGATGATGTGCGTCGCCATTTAGAGGGTAGCCCTGTGCACGCCCGCAAAGGTACGTGGCGCTACCTTGCCGGACGATTTGTGATGCGTCATAAAATACCGATGGTCGCCGCGGCTTTGGTGCTCATCACGATTGTGGGCGGGCTGATTGTGGTTGATCAAGAACGTCGGGTCGCGGTGGCTGAACGTGAACGTGCCGAACGACATTTCAAATCGGTGCGCACGCTGGCAAATTCACTGATGTTTGATGTGCATGATCAGATCGACCATTTGTCCGGCGCGACCAAGGCCAAGCAGGTGCTGGCGGAGAATGCAAGTAAATATCTTGATCAGCTATCGACTGAATCAACGCTGGATACAGGCCTAAGTATCGAGCTGGCTAAGGCGTACGAGCGGCTGGCCAGTATTCAGGGGCAGGTAGATGCAGCCAATATTGGCAAGCCCGCTGAGGCTTTAAAGAGCTATCAACGTGCAGCGCAATTGTTGATACCACTAGCCCAGTCTCCCACGGGTTTGGCAAAATTTATGGTGTCAACTTCAGCGACTCTCAATGCGCTTACGGTCGCGCATGAGCTGGCGAAAATATATCGCAACATTAGTGGCATTCAACGCGGTATGGGCAAGCTGGAAGATGCATATCAGTCGATTAAAACCGGTGCTGCCTTTGCCGAGCAGGCGAGCGGTCTGCCGAATGCAGTACTGGCCGATAAAACCATGTACGCCGTCATGCTTTACGAGCGCGAGAAAAGCCTGGGCACTATCAAGAGTGATCGCGAAATTCGCTTAAAAGGGGTCGAGCAAGCGGTCGCGATCGTTGAGGCTTTGCGTGTCAGCAACCCGAATGATGATGATCTGCAGGATCGCATGGCCTGGCTCTATAGCGAGAACGGACATGCGCTACGCGATGATAAAAATCCTGAGGTTAAGCGTCAGGCGATTAAAAAATATGAAGCCGCACTAAAGATTCGAGAAGATGCCTTGCTCAAAACACCGCTCGACACGGCCTTACAGCGTGCCATCGTTGCGCATCACAATGCGATGGGCCACACGTACCAGCAGTTATATGAGCTTGATAATGCAATCAAACAACAAAGTGCCGCTAACGAGGCTATGCAGCGCATTTCAAAACAGGATCCGGCGAACGCGCAATTCAAAAGCGATTCCGTGCAGACCCTGCTGAGCCTCGCAACAGCTCAAGCAGAGGCAGGCGATGCAGCCGCTGCACAGCGCTCGGCAGAAGAAGGCCTTAGATGTTTGGCTGAATTGCCTGCTGCTATGCGCGCACTCAAACGAACCCGCGCTGCCGAGATGTCGTTGCAAAAAACGGTGGGTGATGCAAACTTCGAACATGCTCAGCAGCTTGCTGTCTCTAACGCGCAGACCCGTGCCGTTAAACGGCAAATCTTAATCGCCGCACGTGTCGCCATGGTTGCCGCGATTAAAATTATCGAAGAAAATGCGCCTACCGCCCAGTATGCCAAAGCGCGCGTGACCGAAATAGCGGCCGCACAAAAGCGCCTCGGTGAGATTGATACACAATTGGCTAAATTAAAAATTGGACGCTAGTTTTTCGCCGTAGCGGTATTTTGCCAAGCGTTTGCCAAGGTCAATCTGATCGCCACCCCACCGCCGCAACTTGGCCCCCGGACGTTCGCCCGCAATGTGCACACTACGAAGCGGGGCTTCTCTGGGGAAGGTGTTTGTGTCATTTTTTAAAATAATATAATTTAAAAATCGAAGCGATGACCTTCTGCGGAAAAGCATGCCCGCGGTACGCCTAAGACCTGGGCGAAACAACCTCGTTTGTTTTAGCGTTTCGTGTCTGTGCGGTGCCGAAATTTACGCTACGCACCCTCTTGATATCCCTTGAAATAGTTGTTGCATAGCCACTCTGTTTGGCCGGTTTTCTGCGCCGATTTCGTTTGTCTCGTTAAGAAGCTTTATGGCGTGTTGATTGAGTATTTACACCACACCTAATTAGGCAGATCAAAACACCAGCGCTGATGCGGTCTTTGGAGCAAAAATTCTTCAAGATGCCCGCCGATGATGGGGTTTCAAAAACGAATAGACAACATCAAACGGAGCGTGATCATGGACCAGCAGCACTATCAGCAGCAATGTCAGCAGCACAATCAGCTACACCAGCCAGAACGGGAATTCGCGGCATCGAGTGCGGATAGGGATTTATCGAGCCGCTTGCCAACCTGGCTTGCTGTAGTTCGTAGCGCCTTATTTACCGCTACTTTTGCCTTTACTTTTACCGCGCTCATGCCGTCATTGGCGAATGCCCAGGCTAGCATCGCTTTCGGGGTACAGCAGGTGTCAGCGGGCAGCGCTCATAGCTGCGCGATTACCGAGCAGGGTGGCGTGAAATGCTGGGGCAGTAACAGCTTCGGCCAATTAGGCGATGGCGGTACGGCAAGCCACAGTATTCAGGCGGATGTGAGTGGTCTTGCATCGGGTGTGGCGGCGCTTGCATTGGGTGGTGTTCACAGTTGTGCGTTGACCACCAGCGGCAGTGTTAAGTGTTGGGGCAGTAATAGTAGTGGCCAGCTCGGTGATGGTTCCAATGCTCAGCAGAACACACCGGTTAATGTCAGTGGCCTTACCAGCGGCGTGGTGGCAATTGCAGCGGGTGGCTCCTTCACCTGTGCCGTTACCGCGACAGGTGGCGTCAAATGCTGGGGGTTTAATTCATCGGGTCAGTTGGGAGACAACACCACTACCAATCGCAACGCCCCGGTTGATGTAATCGGACTCGCATCAGGCGTCGCCACGATTGCGCTTGGCAGTGATCATAGCTGTGCGCTCACTAAAACCGGCGGCGTAAAGTGTTGGGGCCTTAACAACAGTGGGCAGTTGGGTGATAACACGCTGGTACAGCGTAATACTGGCGTTGATGTCAGCGGCTTAAATGTTGGCGTGGCCGCGCTGGCCGCGGGCGGTTCACACACCTGTGCTGTTACCGGAAGCGGCGGCGTTAAATGCTGGGGGGACAATACCTCAGGTGATGTCGGTGATAACACCGCAGCGCAGCGCAGCGCGCCGGTTGATGTCACTGGATTGAGCTCTGGGGTGGCAGCGATTGCGCTGGGTTCATTTCATAGTTGTGCGCTGACTACAGCGGGCGGGGTTAAATGTTGGGGCATGAATAGCGCCGGGCAAATCGGCGACGCCAGCACCAACCAGCGCAACAGTCCAGCAGATGTGATTGGCTTTAATATAAAAGTAGCCACGCTGACTGCAGGTAATAACCATACTTGTGCGGTGACCAGTGGCGGCAGTCTCAAGTGCTGGGGCAGCAATAGTAGTGGTCAGCTTGGTGACAATACGTTGGTTAATCGCGCCACGCTCATCGGTGTTAATGGCTTGTCATTCGATGTGGCGGCCATGGGCCTGGGATGGAGCACCACTTGTGCGGTGGATACCGGCGCAGGTCTCAAGTGCTGGGGAAGAAATGATTACGGCCAAATTGGCGATGGCACCCGTGGCGAAAGTCTTTACCGAATTAAACCGGTCGGTGTAGTCGGTTTGAGTGTGGGTGCGGTAGCAGTAAAGGGTGGTGAATTTCATACTTGTTCGCTGACCACGAGCGGCGGCGTGAAATGCTGGGGCAGCGACAACTACGGCTATCTCGGTGACGGTACTTTTAACGACAGCTTTGTGCCGGTGGACGTGGTGGGCCTCACCTCAGGTGCGATGGCAGTGGTCAATGGCCGCTTTCATAGCTGTGCGCTCACCATGGGCGGCGGGGTCAAATGCTGGGGTGATAATTTTTACGGACAGCTTGGCAATAACACCACGACGTATACCAATTTGGCAGTCAATGTGGTCGGCTTGAGTACGGGTGTGATCGCAATTGGCGGTGGTGATTACCACTCCTGTGCGTTGCTTGCGGGCGGTACGGTGAAATGTTGGGGATCCAATAGCAACGGTGAGTTGGGCGTTGCTGGCGGCGTGGACAGCTTGATTCCTGTTACGGTCACCGGCCTCAGCGCGGGTGTAACCGCGATTGCCGTCAGTGGTGGGCATGCTTGTGCGCTCACTGCTTTAGGGGGCGTGAAATGCTGGGGCAGTGGCGGGAGCGGTGCCCTTGGTGACGGCGATGCTACCGGCGGCGGCCATGCGGCACCACTCGATGTGGTCGGTTTGACTTCAGGGGTCATCGCCATTGCGGCGGGCACCGCTAACACCTGTGCAGTGACGACCGCTGGTGCATTGAAGTGCTGGGGTTTCAATGTGGAAGGCGAATTGGGTGACAACACGATTGTTACGCGTAATGTACCAACCGATGTGGTGGGTTTGAATGCGGGTGTCGCTGACGTAGCAATTGGCAAGAGTCACACCTGCGCACGACTTATCGGTGGTGGTCTTAAATGCTGGGGTGAAAATGCATTGGGCGAGATTGGTGACAATACCTCGACCCAGGACGATATTAACGCCAACAATCAACTGAGCGAGCAGCGCAATAAGCCGGTGTACGCATTTGGCTATGCAACCCGTCCGGTGCTGACCTCATCTGCTAACCCCGCACCGCCGAATCAAACCATTATCTACACTGTTACGGTGAGCGGTAATAACCCCACCGGCACGGTAGCATTTAAAGCGAACGGCGTGACGCTATCTGGCTGTAGCGCTTTAGCAATTGTCAATGGCGTCGCGAGCTGTGCGACTCCGTTTGCAACCATCGGTCCGCGCATCATTACCGTGACCTATAGTGGCGATAATTACAACGCCAGCAGCCTGGGTGCATTAGCTGCGGGCCAGGTTGTCACCGCAGCCGCATTGATCAGAAATGTTGGTATCGATATTGATGGTAATGGCAAAAGTCAGCTCATCGTGCGCTCAGCCAGTGCGCAAACCCAGGCGGGCCGCCTGGTGGCCAATCAGTTTCAATTCACCGCACTGCCTGATCCAGGTGCAAGCTTTCGCATGATCGGTGTAGGTGATTTTGACAACAACGGTAAACACGATCTTGCTTATCAGGACATCACACAAGGTGAGTTTGGTGATGTCTCGGTGTGGCCTGATTTTGCCGGTACTGGCGCGCAATTTTCCCGCAAGGTAAAGCTGGCGTGGATCGTGCAGGCGGTTGCCGATCTGGACGGTGATGGTTTCGACGATATGGTGTTTCGCTTTACCGGCGACGATGGCATCCCGAACGACACCGGTGTTTCTTATATCTGGTTCATGAACGGCAGCGCCGTGAATCAAGTCCGCAAACGCGGCGGCGCACCGCTCAACTGGACGTTAGTCGGCGCGATCGACATCAACAATGATGGCGCTGCTGATATGGTTTACATAAGCCCGGGCAATCAGATCCGGGTGTTAATGGCGACACCCGCCCGAACCTGTGCAAATTTATCGGCAGGCAATCTGGCAGGCGGCTATCAAGCGCTGAAGGTGGCTGATTTCACCGGCACCGGACGTGGCGATATTCTGGCGCGAAATGCAGCGAGCGGCGCCGCATTTTTGCTCAATCTCGACGCAACCTTAGCCACGCTACCCGCACCCACTGCCAATCCGGATGATCCGAATGCGTCGTGCACCGCGACCAGCCAAGTGGTAACCACCACCACCATTCTGCTGCCGACAGTTGACCCCACCTGGCAGTTCTATGCATCAGGGGATTTCAACGGTGACGGCTATTTCGACATCGTCTGGAAGCAGCCAAATGGCACGCTGACGCTATGGTTAATGAATGCCAATGGGGTGCCGACAGTGATCAATAACGCCGGCACAGCACCTGCAGGTTTCATCGCGGTGCAGCCGTAAAAATCAGAGGGGGCGCTGGAAAGAATGCCGAATAGCACCTCCCCCAATCGCGGTATGTCACAACCTGACTCAAGATATTTGGCCGCTTTTGATGAGCGCATACGTTTGTATAAACAGGAAAAGCATTTTGTTTTAGGCGATTTACGGGCAGAACAATAGTTTCAATATTGAAATGAAACACCAGCAAAGACGGGACTCTTGGAGCAAAAATGTCTCAAAACGTCCGCCAATGCGGGTGGTTAAATTCTGTCAAAACTCGAATCGCCGTAGACAGAAAATTTGAATCAACCCATACCGAGCCAACATCAACATGATCACCAACGTCAACATTTTTACTCAGGGGGCAACATGATTACCAACACATTTATCACGACTTCAATGAATGCTTTTAATATTAAACGCCATAGGTCAGTTGTGACCGTGTTGACTACCACCATCATGGCTGCTCTCACCATTTCGGCATCAAGCGCGTCTTACGCACAACTGATCGGGGTGGGTAATACAACCGTCAATTTAACCATTCCTGTCTCTTTCACCGGTGTGCCTACCAATGTCAGCACGGCATTTTTGGACTGTATGTTTCAAAATTCTGCCGTTACCACGACAGGTAATGGATTTTCTGGCGGTGGACCCGCAACTGTTGTGCCCATCTCTGTTTCATCTGGGCAAACAGTTACAAATGGTGTGTTGCGCGCGCCTCTCACCGTATCGACGACACGTACGACTCAGATTCAGCAAAACGTCGTTATCAATGCCCTTTTTATCGGCGCAAGACCCGATATCGCAACCTGTGCACTGACGCTTAAAACTGGCCAGCAAGGGCCTGTCAACATTTATTCAAAGTCAGACGCAAAATGTACGAAGCCTGTTACCACCAACACGATCTCTCCCTATATGTGTGTGAACGAAACTTTCGGCAATGCAAATGGAGCCTGGGTTTTTAGTGCCGGAGCATATGGTCTGGACCCACAAATCAAGATCAGCATGGATCTCACATACTGATCCACATCTGAGTTCTTCGTATCGTCTTAAATAGAATGTGCACCCGCCATCACGGCGCGGTGCAGTGGGGAACGCTGTGGGTCAAACCAGGATGAGACATCAATTTAAATTTGGGTGCGCGCGTGTCGGGTGTGTGCGTGACATGTGCGCGAGCCAGCCATGAATAGGCTCGCTTGCCCTGTGGGATTTGTTATTGCGTCCAGGTTGCGGCGCGGTATTTTCCTACTGTCGGCAATAGCGGGGCTCGCATGCACTAACGCGCTGTGGGCGCAGCCCGCGACTGCGACCATGGCAACCCCTGCGTTATCGTTAAGCAACGCGTTCGGCGATTCAAACAAAACTATTTCAATGCCTGCGCTGTCGCTAACGAATGCGTTCGGCGATAGTATTAAAACGATTGCAACACCTGCGCTATCGCTCACCAATTCTTTCGGCGATGCGACCAAGATGATTTCAATGCCTGCCCTAGCGCTCTCCAACGCGTTTGCGGGCGTCATGAAAGATGTTTTATTGCCGCCACTTCAGTTGACAGCGGCAGGTATTGATACCACGGCTTCTCATTTGCCACCTACGACAACAACACCCAACATACCGGTCGCACCCGGCAATTTTTCAGCAACGCTGGTGCGTGTCACAGGCACAGCAGCTAACAATTCCGTTAATCCGTTCGAACCCTCAGGGCTTGAAGTGGCGGTTAATGTCGCATTGGGTCGCAGCGTGACTGGAGCTAACTTAACGCCATCGCAAATTGTGGCGCTGGCGCCGATTGGCGGCTTCGGGGTGGGTGGTAGTAGTGGCAACAACAGCCGCCGCACGCTGACGATTACGTCCGGTACATTACAATCGGCGCAGCTGGGCAAAACATTTAAACCGTTGATGGTGCAAGTTAAGCTGGGCAACGGTTCTGCTGCAGTGCGGGTGCCGGTCACCTTTACCTTGCCTGTCACAGGCGCAACTGCCAGCCTGGGCCCGCGCCGCGTGATTCTGCCGGTGCTGACCGATAGCAACGGTGTGGCGACATTGCCGGATCTGATTGCTATTGGCCAGGCCGGTGCGTTTCGAGTGTTGGTTTCCACCCCGGCATCAACTGCGCCGGTGTACTTTGAGTTGAGCAATACGCCAGACGGTGCGCCCACTTTGCGGCTGCTGGCTGGTAGCCCGCAGAGCGCGATTATTAATACTGATTTCGTTACTGCACTCAGAGTGCGTGTGACAGATACCGCCAATAATCCGGTGATGAATGTCGACGTAAAATTTACGACGCCATCTTCACCAGCAGCGGCAACCGCAACATTTGCGGGCATGTCGGGTGCAACCTTCGTGACCGATGCGAGCGGTGTGGCGACAACATCGTTATTGCATGCGGGCAGTGTGATCGGCGCTTATGCAGTGTCTGCCTCCATCGTGGGCGGCGTAGCGCCCGTCAGTTTTAATTTCACTAATACGGCAGGTGCTCCCGCCAGTATCGAAATCGATTCTTCTACCGTATCGGGCACACCGCAGTCCACCGTTGTAGCCGCACGATTTGCCAACGCGCTGCGGGTTTTGGTGCGGGACGTGGCGGGCAATCCTGTGCCCAATACCGTCGTTAGCTACATAGCACCTGCCAGCGGCGCATCCCTGCAATTGAGCGCTGGTAATACGGTGCGTATGAGTACGGGGGCCGACGGTATTGCTTCGCTGCCTAACGCCACTGCCAATAATATTGCAGGTAGCTATAACGTCATGGCTACCGTATCCGGAGTAACGGCAGGGGTTGCGTTTGCATTAACCAATCGGGCCGATGTGCCCGCGACGATTGATGCAACCAGCGGCACGCCGCAATCAGCGCGCATTGGTGAGCTGTTTCAGACGCCGATGACCGCCACCGTACGTGATCGTTTTAATAACCGGTTGGCGGGTGTGGCCGTCAGCTTTAGAGTGACCCCATTGACGGGGCAGCTTGCACAAGGCAATTTTAGTGGCGCTAACATTGTGATCGTCAACACCGATAGCATGGGTGTGGCGAACGCTCCCGCATTCCGCGCCAATACCGCGCTCGGCATGCACGAAGTACTCGCAACGGTCACCAGCATTGGCATACCGGCACACTTTTCGTTTACCAATATTGTCGGTGTGCCCGCTTTGATAGTGGCCGATGGCGGTGACAATCAGGCGGCTATCATCAACACTAGCTTTAGCGCCGGTCTGGCGGTGAAAGTATTTGATGCTCAGCGTAACTTAGTGCCCGGTGTGGTGGTTACTTTCACCGCGCCACCGATGAGTGCGTCAGCAATATTTGGCACCAGCTCTGGCACCAACACTAATGTTACCCGCGTAACCACCGATGAAAATGGTCGCGCGGTGTCCCCGATGCCGGTCGCCAATGGCAGCCCAAATCTTTATTATGTTGAAGCCAGCTTTGCAGGCGGTGCCGCACCAGCTAGATTTCTTCTGACCAATTTGCCGCAGCCGATGCCCACCATCCTCCTTGGCAGTGGTAGTGGGCAAAGCGCGGCGGTGAGCACCCGTTACGCGATTCCATTGTCAGTGACGGTGCGTCAGTCCAACGGTTCACCCGCATTAAATATATCTGTGAGCTTCACTGCCCCCGCCAGCGGACCTGGGGTGGCATTTGGTGGCGTGGGCGGCGCGCCGAATGTGACCGTGCTTACCGATGGCTCGGGTGTTGCCACCGCACCGACTGCATTTGCCAATGCCCTGGCTGGATCGTTTGTTGTCACCGCAACGGCCGTTAATATTGGCAGCGTGAATTTCAATCTCACCAATACCTCGTTGCCGATTCCGGCGAGTGTTGCCATTTATTCAGGTAGTGGGCAAACCACAAATACAAACACGTTGTTTGGACAACCAATGCAGGCGATTGTTCGCAATGCGGCTAATGCGCCTGTGGCTGGCGTGACGGTGTCGTTCATCGCGCCGGGCAGTGGCGCATCAGGGCTCTTCGGATTGGTGCTCGGTGGCAATGGTGTTACCGATGCTGCCGGCATTGCCACCGCGCCCAGTTTTGCCGCCAACAGCATTACCGGAACATATACCGTGGTGGCCAGCGTGATGGGTCTTGCCACTCCAGCTAATTTTATAATGACCAATGGTGTGGTGGCAGGCCTGCCCGCGAGCGTGTCCGTTTTTGCGGGGAATGGTCAATTTGCAAAAGTGAACACGGCCTACGCGACCACGATGAAAGCAATCGTGCGTGACGCCAGCAATAATCCGATATCCGGTGTGACCGTCATATTTACGGCCCCATCAAGTGGGGCGTCGGGCATCTTTAGTGCGAACGGTATTTTTGGAACGCTCAATACGTTTGCGACCACCGATGCTGCGGGTGTTGCAACTATTCCAGCCTCTTTTTACGCTAACGCGATCACAGGCTCGTTTGATGTTGTTGCGACCGTTGCGGGCATTGCGACTCCCGCCTTTTTCAATCTGACGAATCAAGTTGGAACTGCTCTTATTACCTTGTCAATTGTGAGCGGCAACAATCAAACGCAGACTGAGTTTGGATCTTTCTCGTGCTTGAAAGTGTTGGTAACGAATACCGCGTTGATGGTGGCTGTGCCTGAATTCGATGTGATTTTCAGCGCGCCGACAGCCCTTGGAATTTTTAGTGGCATCGGTGCACAAACGATCACGGTGAAATCGGATGGATCCGGTGTGGCTTCTGTATGCGACCTGACGGCAGACAGGAATGTGGGCGCTTATGTGGTCTCAGTGTCCACTCCGGCCACGGTCCAGGTATTAAATTTTAATGAGGTCGTGACAGCGGGAACGGGCGACCTTTCATTAAATTTTTTAGCGGGGGGCAGCCTGTTTTCTGGTGGTGGAGCGAGCGTCAGTTTGGTGAATAACTGGAGCAACCCAGTCTCCGGGCTTACCGTGAGCTTTGGCTCATCACCTGGGATGTCGGGTTGCCGATTTACTGGCAACACGCTATCGGCCACTGCGGTAACCAATGCAGCAGGACAAGCGGGAGCGTCGTTCAGATGTAGTGAGGCCGGGCCGCACGGCTTTAGTGTCTCTATTCTGGGCGGACGGTTTTTTGAAAGTACAACAGCCTCTATCGGGCCATAGCGAGATCATCATGAATCGGTTGGCGTCAATTTTTTTCGTAGCGGGTTTTTCGCTATTGAGCGCGTTTCAACAGGCCCACGCCCAATTGCAATCGCGCGACTTCCGCGCTTTTAATCCTATTGCTACGCCGGCTGCACCGGCATTACGACTCAGCTCACCCCGCGCTGTGCCGCGTGAAGTGGTGGAAAAAGCGGTGCGTGATATTACTAACGCATGGAATAGTGGGCGTCTTGAAGCATATTTGGATCGTGATTTTGCCAATGGTTTTCGACTCGAAGATGTGTTTCGCTTTACGTTGCCGCGAGATGCGAAATTAACTGTGCTGAGCATTCGCAGCGTGACTGTGCTGGATCAGCAAATGCGTCCTGATAGCATCAAGCCCGATCAGCCAGCTAACGTGATGAGCGTAGTGAGCCTGGTGAGCGCAATAGTTGAAACGCAAATTGAATTTCTCGATGGGCGCACCGGGTTTGTACGGTTGCCGGGATCAAATGAATTCACGCTGCGTGTAACGGAAGCGTTCTGAAATGCGCTTGTATCGATGGTCATTTTTGGTCGCGCTGACAATGATTTCTGATGCTTATGCAGCAGCGCCGGAAGTTGCAATACAAGACACGGTGCAGGATTGGCAAATTACGGGTGCCTTAACCACACGCTGGGATAGTTATGCTATTAGCGGGGATGCAGAGGTAGCACCGTATAGCAAAACCGGCACGCATTATTACAGCGATCTGGCGGCAGGTTTTGCGCGGCGTATTTCATCGTATGAAAAAGTTTCTGCACAAATTACAGCCGCCATCAATGAATCCGCTTATCGGGGTAATGAACGCGGCGGTATCGTGCAGCGCCTGAAAGCAGAGTGGGAGAAGGGCGATACCGCGATCCCGTTTCGTGCCGAAGCGGGCGATATTTTTGCGTTTCAGTCCTTGCGTACTTTACAACGTGGACTACGCGGCGCGCAGGTTGAATGGCAGCCTGAAACCTCGTGGGGCAAACGCCAATCGGTGTTGCTGACCGGTGGTACGACTGCTGCATCATATCGAAAATCAGACACGACTAATGATCGCTTCGCGAGCGTGGGTTGGCTCATAGAAGAAACCCCTGTGGGCACGTTTAATCTGTCAAACACCTGGGGTAATCGCCGTGGTGATGTCAACGCGGGCGGGTATTCCCAAGTGGTGACCAGCCTGGGTTTTTTGCAGACGTTTAATCAAAGTTGGCAGCGTGTTTCCGTTCAGGGCGAGCGGGCCTTGTTTCGCGGTAATCAGGATGGGCAGGCCGAGGTGCATGATCAGGCGAGCTCGTTTTCGCTTGATGGACGCGTTATCAATTGGCCGCTAAATTATCTGATCCGGTGGGAACGTTACGGGCAGGGCTATCGGCCCAGCGGTGCCGCAGCACCTGCCGATACGGATCAGACAACCCTGCAGGCTTCATGGCGATTTAAAGGAGGACAAAATTGGGTGGTGCGCTTTTTGCAGGCGCGTGATGGCTGGGATTCAAACCGTGAAATTCGCACCCACACCGCACAGACCACGTTCAGTGGACCAGCGCTTAATCATGTGTACCTTAATCTGGATTTTGCGTCCCAGCAACGGGATGGGAAACCCGCCGCGTTTGATCAAACCATCCGTGATCGTATTGAAAGCGGTCGGGCTGAATTAACTTATTCCTTCCCGGATTCTTTCTGGGGCGGCAGTAATATTCGCACGGGCTTTAGCGGGCGGCGCGCGGCCAGCGAGGTCGCAAACACCATAAGTTATTCACGCGATTTATTTCTGTTAGCAGGTGTTCCTTTTGAGTTAGGAGGCTTTCGCGGCATGGTCTCGCCTGGTGTAACTTGGCGAGATCAAACCGATACCACGGGCACGCAAAAAAGTTTTTCGCCAACCTTGCTGCTGTCGGCGACCCGTGATCAACACAGCTTTACCGTTTCGCGTGCGACTACCCGGCTCATGTTGACCGACGCTATTACGGATGCATCCGGTAAACAAACCGCGTTTTCATATTCTTACAACGCACGCCAATTTCGCCTCACCATTGATGGTGAACATATTGATCGCGTTAGCCCATTTGACCAGCGTGCCAGAGGAAGACGGATTGGTTTTTCGATAACGATTCCGTTTGACAGGCCGCCTGGCGGCAATGCCGCTGGCATCACGGCGGGCGCTGGCGTGTTTGCGGGAACGAGTTTTAATTTACGCGTGCTGGCACCGGGAACTGAGTTGGCTTCGCTGGATGCGCTCACTGCCCAGTTCCGTATGGCGGGATTTTCTACCCAGGGCAACTATCGAGTATCGGAATCGCAGGTGCTCAATCAGGTTACGTTGCGACAACGCGTAGTGGTGCGCACCGCCAATGACCGCGTCGAGGTGGTAGCGATCGTGATCGATACCGATCCGGGCGCATCCAGCGCGGATGTTCAGCGGCAGTACGAGCGTATTCAGGAATCCATGTTGCGAGCCTATGGCTCACCCAGCGTTAATTCTGAGCAGGGCAGTTTCAGCCCGCAACTTGTCAATGATCTGAACTCGGGCGTGTTCAGGCGCGTAATGGAGTGGCGCACCGACAGTGGCATGCTGCGCTTTGGCATCCCCAGACGGCTTGACGGCCAGCTCCGTTTTGAAATTCAGCTTGCACCGCAATTTAATTCAAGCGTTGAAGTGAATCGCTGGTCACTGGAAGATTTCCGCTGACAAAAATTAGCTAAAAATTAAAACAGCGGCTGGCTGGTCAACATAGCCTTGTTGTGCGCACCAGAAAATCCCTTCGAGTTTTCCTCTTGATCCATTTTTTAAAGGGGCTTTAATGAGGCTGGGCGAAAGACCAGGAGGGATTTTCGGTGAAACAACCAAGATCAACGTAATCCTTTTGATGCCGCATGATTTGAGATCGCCGAAACTATCAGGATCTATCGGTTGCTTAAGGGTCGATACGGTAATCTACAAGGGGCTTCAAAGAAGCTATTTAACGGCTTCATTTTTCAGCAACCGGTAAAGCAAAACACTGCGCCTCCGTGCTAAAATCGCGTGTTTTCATTTAGTTACGTTACCGGAGATTTTTCACATGGCTGTCGAACGCACTTTTTCTATTATCAAACCCGATGCAGTGGCAAAAAATGTTATCGGACAAATTTATTCTCGTTTTGAAGGCGCTGGCCTGAAAGTTATTGCGGCCCGCATGATTCATTTGTCGCGTGCTGAAGCCGAAGGCTTTTATGCGGTGCATGCGGCCCGTCCTTTTTTCAACGATCTCGTCACCTTTATGATTTCCGGCCCGGTGATGGCGCAGGTTTTGGAAGGCGAGGGCGCTATTCTGAAACACCGTGATTTGATGGGCGCTACTGACCCTAAAAAAGCCGCCGCCGGCACGATCCGTGCTGACTTTGCTGATTCGATTGATGCCAACGCCGTTCACGGCTCGGATGCGCCTGAAACTGCCGTAGGTGAAATTGCTTATTTTTTTCCTGCGCTGAATATTTATTCGCGTTAGTTTGGCGCGAATTTGGCGCGGATTCGGCATAAACGACGGATAATCGGGATAGCGTAGCTCATATTGGCTGCGCGGCAGGGTTGTTTTAATTTATAACCTTTAGCGGAGCTGGAAAGTAAATCCCCATGGCCGTCCCCCAATCTGTACAAGGCGATAAACCGAACCTCTTGGGCATGACCTTGCCTGAGATGACGCGGTTTTTCGCTGAGCTGGGTGAAAAGCCGTTTCGTGCAAAACAGGTATTTCGCTGGATTCATCATTTCGGCGTCGATCATTTTGAGTCAATGACCGACCTCGCCAAATCGTTGCGCGAAAAATTGCCAACAGTGACAACGATTACGCCACCCAAGCTTATGACCTCTCAGGAATCTAAAGACGGCACGCGTAAATGGTTGCTGGACGTGGGTACGGGCAATGGCATTGAAGTCGTGTTTATTCCGGAGGATGATCGCGGCACGCTGTGTGTTTCCAGCCAGGTCGGCTGTGCTCTGGATTGCACTTTTTGCTCGACCGGCAAACAAGGTTTTAACCGCAACCTGACTAGCGCTGAAATTATTGGTCAGCTGTGGTGGGCCAATAAAGCGATGGGACGCAACCCGAAAGATGAGCGCATTGTCAGCAATGTGGTGATGATGGGCATGGGTGAGCCGCTGGCCAACTTTGATCCGGTGACCAACGCGATGGATATCATGCTCGATGATCATGGTTATGGTCTGTCGCGCCGTCGCGTGACTTTATCAACCTCCGGCATCGTGCCGAATTTGATTCGCCTCAAAACCCGTTGCCCGGTGGCGCTGGCGGTATCGCTGCATGCGCCTAATGATGAGCTGCGAGATATATTGGTGCCGATCAATCAGAAATATCCGCTCACAGAATTGTTCGCGGCGATCAAAGATTATCTTGAGGCCGCACCGCGTGATTTTGTAACCTTTGAATACGTGATGCTAAGCGGGGTAAATGATTCTGTGCAGCAGGCGCATGAGCTGGTCAAGCTAGTAGCCGACATCAAGTGCAAAATAAATTTAATTCCGTGGAATCCGTTCCCGCAGGCCGACTATCAACGCTCCAGCAATAATGCGATACATCGTTTCCGTGAAGTGCTGCAAAATGCCGACTTGATTGTGACCATCCGCAAAACCCGTGGTGATGATATTGATGCGGCCTGTGGTCAATTGGCGGGTCAGGTTGTTGATAAATCCAATCGTAAAACCATTGCTTTAAAATCCATCCCGGCATAACAAAAATAGGAGAATTAATTTGAAACAGTTTTTGTTAAATTTTTTGTTGGTATCAGGTACTGCGATTGTGATCAGCGGCTGCGTATCAACCACCAGCGTTGTAAGTAAACTGCCTGATCAACCCGCAAAATCAGATCCACTTTATCGTGCGCAAATTCACACCGAGCGCGCGGCCGAATATTATCGCCTGGGTAAAATGGCGGTTGCGCTGGAAGCGGCCGAGCAGGCCATCGCCGCCAATAGCAACTACGCGCCTGCGCACAATATGCTGGGTATTATTTATATGGAATTACGCCAGGATGCCAAGGCGCAGCAGGCCTATGAGCAGGCGCTCAAGATTGCGCCCAACGATTCAGAAACCTTAAATAATTTGGGCTGGTTTATCTGCGAACGTCAAAGCCCGGCTAAAGCGATGCCGTATTTTGAACGGGCGCTGCAAAACCCGATTTACGCCACCCCTGAGCAGGCGCTGTTTAATTCAGGTGTTTGTGCGCGCCGAATAGGGGACACTGCGAAAGCCGAAATGCAGCTAACGGCGGTCTTGCAGCAACAACCTAATTTTGCGCGGGCGATGGCTGAGTTGGCAGAAATACGTTTTAGTCAGGGCCGGTTCAAGGAGGCGGAAAATCTGTTGGCCAGGCATAATCAGCTGGTGCAAGCGCCCGGCGTAGGGGCGTTATATCTCGGTGTAAAAATCGCCCGTGTGCAAGGCGATAAAATGGCTGAGGCCAGCTATATTCAGCAATTGCGTCGCCGCTTCCCCGACGCGCCCCAGACCCGACAGGCGCTGGAGTAGTCCTGGCCCTAGCCATTACATCCACTTGCAACATTAAAAGCGGCTGACCACAGCCAATTACTATCGCTTTATTCAGCTTTATTTATGAACGCAAAAATCCACGTAACCCAAGGCAGAATCCGATGACGCCCACAGATTTAAGAGATGCGGAGCACGCAAATTTGAATTCATCTGCATCCGCATCTTCAAACGAGCGTTCGGCTGAAGAGGGCGCGGCACTGGCTGATAAGGCCATCGCGAACCCATCTGCGAACGATCAAGCCGCCACTTTCCCCGGCGAGTTACTGCGTGCCGCAAGAGAAAAATCCGGGCTCTCAATCGGTGATGTGGCGACCCGTTTGCGGATGGCCGTCCGTCAGGTCGAAGCGCTGGAAAAGGCAGATTATACGAGCCTGCCATCGGGCACTTTTTTGCGCGGTTTCGTGCGCAATTATGCCAAAGTGGTTCACGCCGATCCAGCGCGCGCCATCTTTTTGCTTGAGCAGACTCACAGCAGTGCCACCGTGTCAAAAGCCGCTACGATTTTGGTGCCCAATCAGGATATTAAAATTAATATCGGGCCTCGTGAGATGGCCTCGCCCAAGGCGCGCATTGCGATCGCTGCAGGGGTGCTGGTGCTGCTCGCTTGTGCAGCCTGGTACTGGTGGGAATTCATTCGGCCTAATTTGGCGGAAGGTGGGCGCGCTAAACCAGCTGCCGAGACGGTTTCGGCAACTACGACACCTGCAGCATCCACCACCGCGCCCATAGATAATTCCAGCCTCATCATGGCCCCTTCGGCTATAGACGCTGCAGGTAAAGAAGCGCAAACCATACAGGCCATTCAAGCCAGCGAAAGAATCATTGAAAATTCTAAATCAGAACCCGTTGTGCAGCCCACGACTGCCCCAAACTCTAGCGCTGGCGCGGGCTCCAAGCCTGCCACCACGGTAAGCGCGCCGCTCCCATCACTAAAATCAGTAGTTCCGCTAGCAGTGAACGGAACGCCAATACCTGCCGGTATATCCGCCGCATCGCCGCAATCCGTAGTCACGGCGCCAGTCGCAGCTATGCCCGCAGTAACAGCCAATGCGACAATGCCCCGCACCACCGGCACCAGCACCTTAGGCTTTACATTCTCGGGCGATTCCTGGATAGAAGTCACAGACAGTACCGGCAAAACTATCCTCTCCCGTCGCTACAAAGCAGGCGATGCAGATGAAGCCGCAGGCCGCGCACCGTTTTCAGTCGTGATCGGCAAGGCTGGCGTAACGCGCATGGCTTACAACGGCAAGGAATTTGATTTAACACCGTATACCAAGCTGGCGGTTGCGCGCGTCACTGTAAAATAGTGGCGCTACATAAAAGCATTGTTGTTATTGTTTTTAAAGTCCGGAACCTGAAATTCAGAACCTAACGTTTTTTAAAAATTAAATCATGTTTAACCCTATTCTGCGTCGTAAATCCCGCCAAGTAAAAGTGGGCCATGTGTTAGTCGGTGGCGATGCGCCCGTCATGGTGCAATCCATGACCAATACCGATACCGAAGATATTGCCGGCACCGTCAAGCAGGTGGCCGAGCTGGCCCGCGCAGGCTCGGAAGTTGTGCGCATTACGGTAAATACACTGGCGGCTGCGCGTGCCGTGCCTGAGATTCGTCGACAGCTCGACGCCATGGGAGTGAATGTGCCGCTGGTCGGTGACTTCCATTTCAACGGTCACAAACTATTAACTGAGGTGCCTGATTGCGCCGTTGCACTCGCTAAATTGCGCATTAATCCCGGCAATGTCGGGCAGGGCAGTAAACGCGATGACCAATTTGGCGTGATGATTCAAACCGCAATTAAATTTGATAAACCCGTGCGTATTGGCGTTAATTGGGGATCACTCGATCCCGAATTGATCGCGCGCATGATGGATGAAAACGGCCAACTCGCCGAGCCGAAAGAAGCCGACGCGGTGATGCGCGAGGCGCTCATTGTCTCCGCACTTGAGAGTGCTGCCAAAGCTGAAGCGCTGGGCCTGGCAGGCGATAAAATTATTCTGTCTTGCAAGGTCAGCGCCGTGCAGGATTTGATTGCGGTCTATCGTGATCTTGCCGGGCGCTGCGATTACCCGCTGCATTTGGGGCTGACTGAAGCGGGTATGGGCTCGAAAGGTATTGTCGCCTCCACTGCCGCGCTGTCGGTGCTGCTGCAGGAAGGTATCGGTGACACCATTCGCATCTCGCTTACGCCGGAACCTAATGGTGATCGCAGCAAGGAAGTCATCGTCGCGCAAGAAATTTTACAGACCATGGGACTGCGTGCATTTACGCCGATGGTCGCCGCCTGCCCCGGTTGTGGCCGCACCACCAGCACCTATTTTCAGGAGCTGGCCGAGAGTATCCAGTCGTATTTGCGTAATCAAATGCCGATCTGGAAAAGCCAGTATCCTGGCGTTGAAGACATGCATGTGGCGGTGATGGGCTGCGTGGTCAATGGCCCCGGTGAATCCAAACTCGCCAACATCGGCATTTCGCTACCAGGCTCCGGCGAACGACCGGTCGCGCCGGTTTATATCGATGGCGAAAAAGCCGTCACCCTCAAAGGCGACAAGATCGCCGAAGAATTTCAAACGCTGGTGGATGACTATGTCGCCAAAACCTACGCGCCCGGTGCAGTTCGTAAAACCACCAGCCGCCGGAAAGAGATTCCGATTAAGCAGATTGCTTGATGGTTAAGATCAAGGCGAAAAAATTCGGTGCTTGCAGTTTCAGCAAAAAATTAAACATTCGCCCAGAGTGGCAAGGCGTTTCGGTCGCCTGTTTTGATCCTCGATCTTTTCATACTCGCTCAAGGTTTTTATCCCCCAATATCTTCGTTGCCTTTAGTACTTGGTCGAAATCCTAGTCGATTTTTTTGAGTGTTGTTGAGTTCTACATATTCGGCTAGTTCAGTTTTGACCTTACTCCACTGAGTAGATTTTCTTGGCGCCTATCCTTTAGCGCTCAACGCTGTTGAGGTTGGTGTTTAGCCTTAAACTGATTGATTACTTTGTCGAAATTTCTCTCAATATCCGGTCATGCGCGATCTGGGATTTCCCGAATTCACTCATCACTTGCGCTCGGCAATTTCTGCCATAAAGATTCCCCCATCCTTACCGGACCCGAATTCAATTCTGCTAAATCGATCAACAAACAATAACGCCACCCGATAAAGCTGGGTGGCATGTTCATTTACGGGTGGAGCCTAAGGGAATCTTTTTGCGATGAGGCCGCAAAAGCCACCTCGCGCCTGGCAAGGCGCTCGGATTCGTGAGGCATAAAACAAGCCGCAGGGCTTGTTTTATGTCCGCACCTGGCTCGCGCTGAGTCTCGCCTGTTTTTCTGGCGTTGAAGCGCGCAGGCGCTTCAACGAATTCCCAGAAAAACTCCCGCGTCCGTACCGGACGCGGTTTCAATTCTGCAAAATCGATCAACAAACAATAACGCCACCCGATAAAGCTGGGTGGCGTTATTGTTTGTTGGTGGAGCCGGCGGGAATCGAACCCGCGTCCGCAAGCCCTCTACAGGCCGCTCTACATACTTAGATCCCCGTATTTAGTTCTGACCGCATGCACGCCAATGGGCGGGCTTGCATGCAGCGAGCCACCTTAGTTTAACTTCACACCAAGTGGCCCGATGTGAAGCGATCCTCGTTAATGACTCTGCTGTGTGACTGTACAAGTACAGCTACACCCGGCGTTGAGGCCCACCGGTGCAGAGTCCAGCCGGTATTAAGCGGCTAGAGCGTAGTTTTCGTCGTTTGCGACTATATGTTTGCGGTTGTATTTACGAGGTGACCACCCCTCGGTATGCACGGTTCTGCTTTGATGCCCACGTCGAAACCAGGTCGGCCCCAGATTCTTTGTGTTCGCTATTATCTCATAGAGATGTGGTCGGGGTAGACGGTTTTCAAGAGTGCGATAAATTGGGAGTTTAGAGTTTAGAATTTAGAGCAGCGCGACAATATCGCCGGGCGCTTGGATGGAGAGGGTAGCGTTCCAAGTTTGGGGATCGCTATCGCCCAAATAGCCGTAAAGAGCAGCCACACTGCGCATGCCAGCGGCGTGTGCGGCTTGGATATCGCGTAAATCATCACCGATATAAAGGCAGTGTGCGGGATCAATCTGCATGAGTTTGGCGGCGTGGAGTAGCGGGTCAGGATAGGGTTTGGCACGGGCGCAGGTGTCGCCGCTGACGATGCAGGCGGCGCGCATCTCGACGCCGAATGCACGCATCAGCGGGGCGCTGTGGCGGGTTATTTTGTTGGTAACAATACCCCATGCAATATTGCGCTGCTCAAGCAAGGTGACGGTTTCCAGCATGCCATCAAACAGCGTGGAGTGAACACAAATGGCGCGCTCGTATTCGATCAGAAACGCTTCGCGCAGCTCGGTAAAGTTTGCTTCGCCCGGTTTGACGTCAAAGGCCGCCGCAACCATGCCGCGAGCGCCGTTTGAAACATGGGGGCGAAGCTGGGCCAGGGGTAGCGCGGGCATGCCGTGATCGCCACGCACGGCGTTGATGGCGCGAGCCATATCAGGTGCGGTGTCGGCAAAGGTGCCGTCCAAATCAAACAGTACCGCTTTGACTGCTATCGATGGCGAGCTGTGCACTTGCCTACGCTTTGAGTAAATCAAGTGGCTTGAAACGGCGATCAAAAACGCCGTTAGCGCTGCCGCCCCACCAATTTTCGATGATGGTGGTATGAAGCTGGCGGTAATCAATGACAGGGGGCGGCCCGTCAAGCGAGAACACATCAACCACCGGCAACGCTTCGCCGTGAAGACCACCTTTGACGCGACCGCCGACGATAAACTGCGCGCTGGCCCAGCCATGATGAGTGCCGTTGTCGATATTCTCTTTGGGCGAGCGTCCGAATTCATCATAGGTCGCTACCAGGGTTTCGTTCCAGCGTCCGATTTCAATCATGCCTGTGCGTAACGCGGCGATGCCCGTCGCCAAACGCGCCAATGCCGTGCCGTGATATTTGAGTTGGGCCCAATGAGTGTCAAACGCATGGTGCTGGTCGCCATCAAGCGCATTGAGCGTGATGTGAATCACCGGCGGCGCGATGCCTGCAGCGGCAAGCTGGACGGTGGCTTTCAGGGCATCGCCGAATGCGTCTGTAGGAAACCTGGTTTTGAGTGTGACAGCATCCTGCTGTATGAAGTTTTTTTCGGCGGCTTCGGCAGGGCGGGTGGCCACGTGTTTAGTACCGATAATGCGATGCTGTGCAAGCCATTCGGACGGATGCTGCATCTGGACCACACGCAGTTTCTGGCCGCGGAATGGACCCATTGGATCGGCTTCACGAATATCCAAATCATCAAAAGCAATTGCATCGAGTTGCAGTGCTGGCTGCGGATTTTTAAGCAGCGCACGCGTTATCCAGCCGGTGTCCAGATATTCGTTGAGGCTCGCGCCGGTGAATTGCATTTCAAGATCACGATAGTGCTGGTTGGTAATTTCCTGCTGGCCAATGCCTTGCACGAGCGCGACTTCGCTGGCGCCCCAGGCGGGCATGAGCGCTTTGAGTGAGGGGTGAAAACCGTGCGTATCTGTAACCTGAATCAGATCTTCACCACGCAGCGCCAGAGTCGGACGGAGTTTTTTATATTTGCCATTGGTGTGCGGTACAAAGGTGTTGTACGCATCATTACCGCCCTTAAGATAAATCAGTACCAGCAGTTTTTGTGCAGCGTCTGTTGACGCAAATATTGGGCCACTCCACGGTGAACAGATCAATGGCAGGCTGGCGAATGCGGTGATGAAGTCTCGGCGGTTCATGGCTTACTGGATAAATAGGATTAAATGTTAAGCAGGTTTGTGGCAGGTAACAATATAATTTACCGACACATCATCATTAAGCGCGTAGCGCTTGGTGAAAGGATTGTAGGTCATTCCGGTCAGGGCTGATACCGTTAACCCTGCTTCGCGCACCATGGCGGCCAATTCGGCAGGCGTGATGAAGCGTTTGTATTCGTGCGTACCTTTGGGCAACAGGTTCAATACATATTCAGCGCCAACGATGGCAAACAAAAATGATTTTGGGTTGCGATTAAGTGTGGAAAAAAATACCCATCCGCCCGGCTTGGCGAGCTTGGCAGCAGCACGGATAGTGGAGGCAGGCTCGGGCACATGCTCAAGCATTTCCATACAGCATACGCAGTCAAAATTGTCGGGTTGTTCATCGGCGATTTGCTCGGCGGCCACGAGTCGGTAATCAACTTTTTGCCCGCTCTCGAGCAAATGTAATTGAGCCACTTTCAGCGGCTTTTCCGAAAGATCTATGCCGGTCACATCGGCACCACGTACGGCCATGCTCTCCGCTAAAATCCCGCCACCGCAACCGATATCGATAACGCGTTTGCCGCTGAGGCCGACCAGCTTGTCAATGTGATTTAAACGCAGCGGATTAATATCGTGAAGCGGTTTGAATTCGCTATGCGGATCCCACCAGCGCGAGGCCAGTGCGCCGAATTTTGCAAGTTCGGCCGGATCAACATTGGTATTTTCATTTGTGTTGGTAAGGGTTTGCGCGTTCATTTTCAATACTTCCTGAAACGTTCCTGCCACCGGGCAGCTTTTGTTTTTAGCTCACTCATGTCGAGTTGTGTCAGAACACGATTATCCAGCAAGAGTTCCCCTGCGACCCAGCTATGTGAGACATGCTCGCGACCAGCGGCATGGAATAAATGCGATGCAGGATCGTAGCAGGGTTGAGTTTCAATACTCGATAGATCAACTGCGATCATGTCGGCGGCTTTACCGGGAACAAGTGAACCAATTTCATCGTCCCATCCTAGCGCCTTGGCGGCATTGAGTGTGGCCATTGCCAACGCCTGATGCGCGGGTAGCGCCGAAGCATCGCCTGAAATACCTTTTTGCAGCAGCGATGCAAGACGGGTTTCGGTGAGCATATCAAGCCGGTTATTACTGGCAGTGCCATCTGTGCCGACACCAACATTGACGCCTGCGTCTAGCATCGCTTTTACCGGCGCAATGCCGCTCGCGAGTTTGAGATTGGACACCGGGCAATGGGCTACATGCACGCCGGTGCGGGCGAACAACTCGATTTCGGCGTGATTCAGATGAACGCAATGCACTGCAATCAGGCTGGGATTCAACAGGCCCAGCTGATTTAATCGCTCGATAGGGCGCATCCCATATTGTTTTTCGCTGTCCGTAATTTCGGTCGCGGTTTCGTGAATGTGCATCATGACGGGCACATCCATTTCACTACCGATCGTCATAATGCGCTGAAAGGTTTTATCGCTGACGGTGTAGGGCGCGTGCGGTGCCAGCATCAGCTTCAAACGCGGTTCAGCTAAAAATGCTTCGCGTGTAGCAATGCCGCGGGCCAAATAGCCTTCCGCATCGGCAGCGTAGGGCGTCGGAAATTCAAGAATGGCGCCGCCCAAAGCGGCACGCATACCCGATTTGAGCGCGGCACGGGCGGCAACATCATGATAAAAATACATGTCAGCAAAACAGGTGGTGCCAGAGCGAATCATCTCCGCCGTGGCAAGCTCGGTACCATCAAATACATATTGCTCGGAAAGGTGTTTGGTCTCGGCCGGCCAGATATGATCCTGTAGCCACGCCATCAGCGGCGTGTCATCCGCCAGACCACGCATCATGGTCATGGCGGCATGCGTATGCAGATTAATCATCCCGGGTATCAGCACATGATGTGCGAGCTTGGTTTCAGGCGCGTCCGGATAACGCTGATGCGCGTCGGCAGTCAGTAAAATGGCAGCGATACGACCATTGGTCATAACAATACTATGGTGTTCAAGTACGATGTCACGCGGTTCAACCGGAATAATCCAGCGGGCGCTGATGATTTGGGTTGTACGGGTTTGAAAATCAGTCAAAGTCATTGCCGATCAAGAAAATGCAGGAAGTATGGACGAGGCTTATTGTTAAGCTGAAGGCCGCAAAACGGCAATCCGAAAACAGAACGTACAAACAAAAAAGCCCCGCTCACGCGGGGCTTTCTGGTTTAAAACCAATTACTTGTTTCTTACACCTTTGAACTCAATGTCCACGCGGCGATTTTTGGCGCGACCTTCGGCGGTCTTGTTAGTTGCAACCGGCTGTGTTTCGCCTTTGCCTAAGGTGGTGATCTTAGCTGCTGGAACACCTTTGCTGACCATGTACTCTTTTACCGATGTAGCACGACGCTCGGAGAGCTTCTGGTTGTATGCATCAGTACCCACCGAATCGGTATGGCCTGTAGCGATGACGACATCAATATCGAGGTCTTTCATTTTTGCCACGGCTTCATCAATCGATTTTTTGCCAGCTGGCTTCAACACTGATTTATCGAAATCAAACAATGCTTCAGCTTGAATCGTGATCGATGCTTTTACCGAGGCAGGTGCGGCCGGTGCAGCTGGCGCTGCAGCAGCAGCAGGTGCCACTGGGGCGGCGGGTGCTGCAGGCGCGGCGGGTTTAGCAGGCTCTGCTTTTTTGGCTACACAATCAGGATGCTCAACGCTGAACTCGCTTCGGACGCAAGCGCCTGAACCGTCACGTACCGGTTGGCCTTGTGAATCGAGCAAATTTGGCGTAACGCCAGCCATGGCTGCGCAAGCGGCCAGTGCGGGTGCTGCGGCGATCAATTTCGTGATCAAGGAACTCTTCATTTTGTACTCCCAAGAGAATTAAAAATTTTTGTTGTTTCAGCTGAATTCGGATTGGCCTACTTTAATGCTGACCAGTAGTTGCGAGTTTCTGCGACTTCACAGCTTGCTATAAGAATGATCAACGTGCAATAGCGTACCGTACACGTCGAGACAACAACCGTTGCAATTCTTGGCTATTGATTCCTAAATACTGGGTGGATGATACACGATTCATTTTGTCGGGCACAACCTTCACATGGCGTTTTGACAGCAGTCTTTCAACTTAAGTTGTAGATTAACAACAGATGTCAGAATGCAAGCATGACCACTACAGGTTGTGCTTTGAATGTCAACAAAAGCAGCATTGCTTGTGGTTTGGGCTGATTGACGTGGCATTTTTACGATCAATATGCTAAGTTAGTGAGCCTGGCTATAGCCAAAGCGCATAAAAATCAATTACTTAGCTAGATTAACGAGAAGAGCCTGCCGTGACTGAACCGCAATTGCCCCAATTCGCTAAAGAAACTCATCCGATCAGCATCGAATCCGAGATGCGCACCAGCTACCTCGAATACGCGATGAGCGTGATCGTTGGCCGCGCGTTGCCGGATGTACGCGACGGCTTGAAGCCTGTGCATCGCCGCTGTTTGTTTGCGATGTTCGAACAATCGAACGAATGGAACAAACCGTTCAAGAAGTCCGCCCGCATTGTCGGTGACGTCATGGGTAAATATCATCCGCACGGTGACACTGCGATCTACGACACGATCGTGCGCATGGCGCAGGATTTTTCGCTACGCTATCCGCTGGTACAGGGGCAGGGTAACTTTGGCTCGGTGGATGGAGATAACGCGGCGGCGATGCGTTACACCGAAATCCGTATGTCCAAAATCGCGGCCGAATTGCTGGAAGATCTGGATCGCGATACCGTTGACTTTGGCCCTAACTACGACGGCAGCGAACGTGAGCCGCTGATTTTGCCCGCGAAATTTCCGAATTTGCTGGTGAATGGCTCTGGCGGTATTGCCGTCGGTATGGCAACCAACATTCCGCCGCACAACCTCAATGATATTTGCGACGCCTGTTTGGCGGTGTTGGATAACCCTGATATTGATATCGAAGCGCTGATTGATATTGTCAAAGCGCCCGATTTCCCCACGGCCGGTATTATTTACGGCACCGACGGCGTACGCGATGGTTATCGTACCGGTCGTGGCCGCGTCATCATGCGCGCGCGGACGCACTTTGAGCCGCTGGAAAAAGGCAGCCGTCAGGCCATCATTATTGATGAGTTGCCATACCAGGTAAACAAAGCCAACTTGCTGATTAAAATTGGCGAATTGGTGCGCGATAAAAAGCTTGAAGGCGTATCGGACTTGCGTGATGAATCCGATAAATCCGGTATGCGCGCTGTGATTGAATTGAAGCGTGGTGAAGTACCCGAAGTGGTGCTGAATAATCTCTACAAAATGACGCAGATGCAGGATACGTTTGGCATGAACATGGTCGCTATTTGCGACGGCCAGCCAAAATTATTGACGTTAAAACAATTCCTCGAAGCATTCCTGCGCCATCGCCGTGAAGTGGTTACGCGCCGCACCGTATTTGAACTGCGCAAAGCGCGTGATCGCGGCCATATTCTGGAAGGTTTGGCGGTTGCATTGTCAAATGTGGACGAGATCGTCGAGCTGATTAAATCCGCGCAAACGCCAGCGGAGGCCAAAGTAAAGCTGATGGGCAAAGTATGGCGCTCGAAGCTGGTCGAGGAAATGCTCGCTAGAACCGCCGCAGATGCGGGTGTTGAAGCGTATCGCCCGGAAGGTTTGGCGAAAGAATTTGGCTTGCACAATAACGGCTATCGTTTATCGGATGTCCAAGCGCAACGCATTCTCGAAATGCAATTGCAGCGCTTGACCGGCCTTGAGCAAGACAAGATTGTCGCCGAATACAAAGAGGTGATGGATCGTATTACTGATTTGCTCGATATTCTCTCAAAACCAGAGCGGGTCAGCGCAATTATTGCGGAAGAATTGAAAGCGATTAAGGAAAAATTTGGAGACAAGCGTCGTTCTGAAATCGTCATCAACGGCCAGCAAATGTCGATGGAGGATTTGATCGCGAAAGAAGAAGTGATCGTCACCATGTCTCATACCGGTTACATCAAGTATCAGCCGGTCGACGACTATCGCGCGCAAAAGCGCGGGGGGCGCGGCAAGCAGGCGACGGCGATGAAAGAAGATGATTTCATCGAGACTTTATTTATCGCCAATACCCATGACTACGTACTCTGTTTCTCCAATAAGGGCCGGGTATATTGGGTGAAAGTATATGAAATTCCGCAGGGTTCACGTATCTCGCGCGGCAAGCCAATTGTGAATCTGCTGCAGATGCAGACGGATGAAAAAATCAGCGCGGTATTGCCGGTGCAGGCGTTTGTTGAAGACAAGTTTGTGTTCTTCGCGACCTCGGAAGGCGTGGTCAAGAAAACCGCGTTGTCTGATTTCAGCAACCCGCGCAAGGCCGGCATTATCGCGATTGCTTTGGACGAAGGCGATAATCTCATCGGCGTCGCATTAACCGACGGCAAGCACGACGTAATGCTGTTCTCGAACGAAGGCAAAGCGGTGCGCTTTGAGGAATCCGATGTACGTTCAATGGGCCGTGATACCCGTGGTGTACGCGGCATGAACCTGAGCAAGGGCGGCAAAGTTATTTCGATGCTGGTGGCGGAAAATGAAGAAGACTCCGTGTTGACCGCCACTGAAAAGGGCTACGGCAAACGCACCGCCATTTCGGAATACACCCGCCACGGTCGCGGCACGCAGGGCATGATCGCGATTCAAACCTCACCGCGTAACGGTAAGGTCGTTGCTGCCGTGCTGGTTCGACCAACAGACGAGATCATGATGATCACTACAGGCGGTGTGCTGATTCGCACTAAGGTCACACAGATTCGCGAAATGGGGCGCTCAACTCAGGGCGTAACGTTGATCAATTTAGATGAAGGTTCCAAGTTATCCGGGCTGCAAAAAGTAGTCGAATCTGATGAAGAGGAAAGCACATGAATGCAATTAAAAATATTTTAGTGGTGTTAATGGTGTGTAGCAGCTCAATTGTTTGTATGCAGGGGCATGCACAGGCGCCAGCAACGGTGCCTGCCACTATAACGCCAGCGCAAAAAGCGGCTGTCAAGGAACTGCTGGAAGCGATGAATTTCAAAAAAATGATGTCGCAAATGGCGGGTGTGATGGCGCAAAATATGCCGCAGATAATGGATCAAACGGTTGCAAACCTGGATGTATCCATGAGCATTGAACAAAAAGCGGAAGCGCGAAAGTTGGCAGGTAAGACAAGTGAATCCGCGATGAAATCCATACTTGATATTTACAACGACCCGCAAGTTATTCAAGGCATGGAAGACATCATGGCGCGCGCTTACGGCAGCAATTTTGCGGTTGATGAAATCAAAGCCATTACCGCATTTTACGCAAGCCCGGCAGGCAATAAAATGTTGTCCATCCAGCCACAAATCATGCAGCAGAGCATGCCGGAAATAATGGCGCTGATTTCTCCGCGCATGAATGTGTTGATGAGCAAAATGGCAAAAGATATTGCGGTGCAAGCTAAAGCGCCCGTTAAAACGAACATTGTGAGTGAGAAAAAATAAGCAATTCGTTATGCGTTTCGTTTTATCTGAAGCCAAAAATTCAGCCAGACAATAGCGGCATCAACGGAAAAAGTTGATGCCGCTTTTTTCCGCCGCCAACTTGACGGCGATCCTTACATCATGATTCGGTCAGCTCAATGAAGGCAACGCTTGAGATTTCCGACAATCTTTTTCGTCGCGCCAAAAAGCTTGCCGAGCGTAAGGGCAAAACGTTTGAGGCAGTGATTGAGGCAGCGCTGATTACGCGCTTGGAAGCATGCGAACGTGCAGCTGTGCTTTATGTTTTGTAAATCCCTGTTTTTTCTGGCGTGATTGCGCTTGAATTTCTGAACGTGCCGTGGGAAAAGGTTCGCGATGAACTTTATGCTTATCCGTTTACAAATTCTGCTTTGGTTGTTGATTCGATACAACCGGCAAAAACACCTACGCGCTGTGTGACGTCACCCAAGGCTCTGAAGGCTATGAGGGTTGTTAATGTTGGAAAGGCTGCAGTCGCTATAAAGGGCATAACCCCCCAATCTTTATGTGCGTGCTCGATAACAACACTTTGGTTTACGCTACTCGCGCTGAATGCCCTTTTTACCTCAAAGCACATCAGTCTCTGACTGACCTTTCGGTAGCCGGAGCGCGCCGGACTATACCGTGGCCGTGCGCACATAAATTTTTAGGCGTCGTCACCAACCCAAAATTTCACCGCCCCGCCACGCCACGCCGCATATTGTGGTCATGCAGTTTCTAAAAAATTGTTTGGCGCTCCCTTCGTTTAATTTTATCGGTGAGAGCCGCAGCAATGTTGATATTCTGGATAAAATGTTCACTTCATCAAAAGCTAATGGCGGCATGATTTATGATGTGAAAACAGTGGCGTTCTGTATTCATCACGGGGTGTCAGAGTGATGGACGGCAGATCGTGATATTTCGCGATTCCCAGCATTGAAAACCCGTAACCCTCTTGTGAAAAAGAAATGATACTCGCCGCTAATCGCACCCACAACTTCAGCGCCGGTCCTGCTGCGCTTCCCACGGAAGTCTTGCAGCAAGCGCAAGCCGAGCTGCTTGATTACAAAGGCAGCGGCATGTCGGTGATGGAGATGAGCCATCGCGGCAAAGTGTTCATGGACCTGGCGCATGAGGTTGAGCAGGATTTACGCGACTTGATGTCGATCCCCGCAAATTACAAAGTGCTTTTTTTGCAAGGTGGCGGCAAGGGTGAATTTTCTTTCATTCCGCTGAATTTATTGCGTGGTAAGGCCCGTGCGGATTATGTGAATACGGGTCTGTGGTCAACTGGCGCCATTAAAGAGGCCGCCAAGTATTGCGAGGTGGCAACTATTGCATCTAGTGAAGATAAAAACTTTACCTATGTGCCTGCTGAAAATAGCTGGAAACCCAATAGGGACGCCGCTTTCCGGCATATTTGCACTAACGAGACGGTGCATGGCGTCGAATATTTTTCAATTCCGAAAATAGATGACGAGGTGCCATTAGTCGCGGATATGTCGTCTCATATTCTGTCGCGGCCGATGGATGTTTCCAGGTTTGGCTGCCTTTACGCAGGGGCGCAAAAAAACATCGGGCCGTCCGGACTTACGCTGGTCATTGTGCGTGATGATCTGCTGGGGCATGCGCATCCCCTGACGCCATCGGTTTTCGATTATACCCAGCAGGCCAAGAGCGATTGGATGTTGAATACGCCGCCTACTTTTGCGGTTTATTTAGCGGGCCTCACCTTCAAATGGTTAATGCGTCAAGGCGGTGTGGCGGGCATCGGTGTCGTCAACGCGCATAAAGCAAAATTGCTTTATGACGCGATTGACAGCTCAAACGGTTTTTATCAAAACCATGTTACGCCTGCAGATCGTTCACAAATGAATGTGGTGTTTTTTCTGGGCAATGAAACCCAGAATGCCGCTTTTCTGGAAGGTGCACTGGCCTCGGGTTTGGCAGGTTTGAAAGGCCACAAGGCCGTGGGCGGCATGCGCGCATCCATTTATAACGCGGTATCACTGACTGCGGTAGAGGCGTTGGTGGCCTACATGAAAGCATTTGCGGCTAAATTTTAGGGTACATTCTTACCTCGTAATATCGATAGACTTTCTGCTGAAACTGAAAATTACTATGGTGTCCGATTCTTCTGCATCGCCTTTATCCGCGGCCCCCGATTTGATCGCATTGCGCCATGCCATTGACGCGCTCGATGCTGAAATTTTGGGCAAAATAAATGCTCGTGCCGCCATTGCCCGGCAAGTGGGTTCACTCAAAGTTGGCCAAGCCTATCGGCCGGAACGAGAAGCCGAAGTGCTGCGCCGAATCAAGGCCATTAATCAAGGCCCGTTGCCTGATGAGGTGGTGGCGCGATTATTTCGCGAGATTATGTCCGCCTGTTTGGCGCTGGAGCGTCCAGTCACTGTGGCTTATCTGGGGCCTAAAGGGACTTTCAGTGAGCTGGCCGCGATTAAACATTTTGGTGAAGGCGCTGATGTGCAGCCCACCTCCAGTATTGATGAGGTGTATCGATCAGTAGAATCGGGCGCGGCTGATTTTGGGGTGGTGCCGGTGGAAAATTCGACTGAAGGTGCGGTCGGGCGCTCGCTCGATCTGATGCCGCAAACACTGTTGAAAACCTGTGGTGAGGTGGTGGTGCGGATTCATCATCACTTGATGTCTCGCGCCAAGACAGAAATGGGCAATATCCAGCGGGTGTTTTCACACGGGCAGTCATTGGCGCAGTGCCATGAATGGTTAAATATTCATCTGCCGCATGCCGAACGTATTGCGGTTTCATCCAACGCCGAAGCCGCACGCCGCGCGTCGGTAGAACCATTTTCAGCCGCTGTGGCCGGTGAAATGGCGGCAGGACATTACAATCTTGAAATTCTCGAATCGAATATTGAAGATGAGCCGAACAACACGACCCGATTTTTAGTGCTGGGCGCTTACGAGCCAAAGCCTTCAGGGCATGATAAAACCTCGCTGGTCATGTCAGCGGCGAACCGAGCGGGCGCGGTTTATGAAATGCTCACACCGTTTGCACGGCGCGGGGTATCCATGAGTAAATTTGAATCGCGCCCATCGAAGGTTGCAATCTGGGATTATTTGTTTTTTGTCGATATTGAGGGCCATCAAACTGATGCCAACGTCGCAGAAGCGCTGGAAGAGGTTCGCAAAATTGCGGGCTATGTGAAGGTGTTGGGCTCGTACCCAACCGCTGTTCTATAGCGGTTCATTTACAAACTACGTTTGAAAGTTATTCATGAGTTTCTCTGCTGTTACTGATTTGGCTCCTCAGCATATCCGCGACATTGCGCCTTATCAGCCCGGCAAACCGGTATCGGAACTGGCGCGCGAACTAGGCTTGAATGAAGCCCATATTATCAAGCTGGCATCGAATGAAAATCCGCTGGGCGTGAGCCCCAAAGCGCTTGCCGCAATGACGGCCGCGCTATCGCAACAGGCGCTATATCCTGATGGCAACGGGTTCGCTTTGAAAGACGTGATCGCGAATAAATTTAATGTTAATCACTACAATATAGTGCTGGGTAATGGCTCCAACGATATTCTGGAATTTGCCGCACGCACGTTCTTGACGCCCGCTGATTCTGCCGTTTATTCACAGCATGCGTTTGCGGTTTATCCGCTTGCGGTGAAGAGTGTTGGCGCACGCGGCATTGAAGTGCCCGCACAAAACTTTGGCCACGATCTGGATGCGATGCTTGCCGCGATTGAGCCGAATACCAGGCTGATGTTTATCGCGAACCCGAATAATCCAACCGGTACGTTTATCGATGCTGCGCTGCTTTATGCCGCGCTCAAAAAAGTTCCCGCCAATGTGTTGGTGGTGATGGATGAGGCTTACACCGAATATTTGCCCAGACATCTGCGCGTGGATACGGCTGGCTGGATTAAAGTATTCCCGAATCTGGTCATCTCGCGCACCTTCTCAAAGGCTTACGGACTGGCCGGATTGCGCGTGGGATACGGACTGGCGCACCCGGATGTGGTGGGGCTTATGAACCGTGTGCGCCAGCCGTTTAATGTGAATTCGCTGGCGCAGACGGCAGCGGCAGCAGCGTTGCTCGACAATGATTTTCTTGAGCGCTCATTTCTGGTAAACGAGCAGGGCATGGCGCAGATGCTGACAGGCTTTGCTGCGCTCAAGCTTACGCATATTCCTTCATTCGGTAATTTCGTCTGCATCAAAATTGGCGCACGCGGTGGTGGAGCTGGTGCGGTGTTTCAAACGCTGCTGAAAGCAGGCATTATTGTGCGGCCCATTGCAAGCTATGGCATGCCGGATTATTTGCGGATTTCAATCGGAACGAAAGATGAAAACGCCAAATTTTTAACGGCATTGCAGACCGCGCTTGAATCATAAAAAGTGAAAACTTCAATATCCACGGGCTTTAACAACCATTTTGGCCTCATCTGCCCCACCAGTGTTTGAGTTTGCATGTTGAAAATTGAGAAGATTGCTATCGTCGGCGTTGGTCTCATCGGTGGTTCGGTGGCGCTGAGGCTTAAACAGGCCGACGCTGTCGGCGAAGTGATTGGCGTCGGGCGCAGCAGTGCATCGCTCAATGAAGCGATGGGCTTAGGCGTGATTGATCGGGCGCTGGATTTGACCGAAGCCGCAGCGCTAGCCGATTGCATATTGATCGCCACGCCCGTGCGCCAAATGCCTGAAATTTTTTCCGCCATTGCACCGCACCTTCGCGAACATGCGTTGGTGATGGATGCGGGCAGCACCAAGCAGGATGTGGTGGCGGCAGCGCGTTTGCAGCTAGGCACAAAAATTTCGCAGTTCGTGCCGGCGCATCCGATTGCCGGGCGTGAAATATCCGGTGTTGCGGCAGCCGATGCGCTGCTGTTTGAAAACAAAAAAGTGGTGTTGACACCGCTCACCGAAAATTCACCCGCGTTGGTAGCAACAGCCGCCGCGCTGTGGCGTGCGTGTGGCGCACAAGTATCGACCATGTCGGCTGAATCACATGATGCAATTTTTGCCGCCGTGAGCCACTTACCACACATGCTCGCGTTTGCCTTGGTGGATGAATTCGCCGCGCGACCCAATGCTAAAACCTTGTTTTCATTTGCGGCTTCGGGCTTCCGCGATTTCACGCGTATCGCCGGATCGAGCCCGGAAATGTGGCGTGATATCGCGTTGAATAACCGGGCTGCATTGCTGGCGGAAATGGACGCTTATCTGATCAAAGCGGCGCAATTACGCGCGCTGATTGCAAGGGCCGATGCGCCGCAATTGGAAGCCCTGATGCAGCGTTCGCATGATGCAAAGGCGTTGTGGCTAGCGGGCGAGCTGGATCACTTTCGCGATGAGTCGGTTTAACCTTATGGGTACATTCACTCATCTCAAGCATCTCACCCTGGGCCCATTTAGCCATGCGGCCGGCATCATTACACTACCCGGATCAAAAAGTATTTCGAATCGCATGCTGTTATTGGCGGCCTTGGGCGATGGCGAAACGGTGGTGCGGGATTTACTAAAATCTGATGATACGGATGTGATGCTGGCGGCACTGATAAAGCTGGGTGTGCGCATCGATTCAACGGGCAAAAATGACTATCGCATCATCGGTTGCGGTGGACGTTTTCCGGTAACGCAAGCCGAGTTATTTTTAGGCAACGCAGGCACCGCGTTTCGACCACTTACTGCCGCGCTGGCGTTCCAGAGCCGACCAGCGGATCGCCGTTACCTGTTGAACGGCGTACCTAGAATGCATGAGCGGCCCATTGGTGATCTGGTCGAAGCGTTAAACCATGTCGGCGCGAAAATCCGCTATTTGAACAACGCTGGCTTTCCGCCATTGGAAATTTTGCCCTATGCGAATTCCAATGTTTCCAGGGTGAAAGTTCGGGGTGATGTGTCGAGTCAATTTTTGACCGCGCTGTTGATGACGCTCCCGCTGCTCAAAAAAGAAATAACGGTCGAAGTCATCGGCGAGCTCATCTCAAAACCTTATATAGACATTACGCTCAACCTGATGGCGCTCTTCGGTGTGATGGTTGAGCGGCGTGAATGGCGGGAATTTATAATCCCGGCCCAAGCATCGTATAGTGCGCCCGGCACGATTCATGTTGAAGGCGATGCCTCCAGTGCCTCGTATTTTCTGGCTGCGGGCGCAATTGGTGTCAGCTCGATGCGGGCGGGTGCAGGCACGGTGCGGGCTGGTGTACGAGTGATGGGCGTTGGCAAAACGAGTATTCAAGGAGATGTGCGTTTCGCTGAAACACTGGCTTTGATGGGCGCCACGATTACCATGGGTGACAACTGGATTGAGGCTGAAGCGCCTGCGTCAGGCAGGCTTAAGGCGATTGATGCTGACCTGAATCACATTCCCGATGCGGCGATGACGATTGCCATCGCGGCATTGTTTGCCGATGGCACTACGACCATTCGCAATATCGCAAGCTGGCGTGTCAAAGAAACGGACCGCTTGAGCGCGATGGCAACAGAACTGCGCAAAGTGGGCGCAACGGTTGTAGAAGGGGCTGACTTTATCCGCATTACGCCGCCTGAAAAATTGATCGCAAATGCAAGCATTGATACCTACGACGATCATCGCATGGCGATGTGCTTTTCATTGGTAGCGCTTGGCAATGTGCCGATCACCATCAATGATCCGGGATGTGTGGCAAAAACCTTCCCGGATTATTTTTCCGTGTTTTCTACGATTGCAAAATAAGCGTTTTCGCATGGAAGGCAAGATGCTTTTCAATGAGCGAGGTAATGAAATAATAGCCGTGATCATAGTCAGCCTGATACTCAAGCGTTAGTGGCTGATGTGCGATTTTGCAAGCGGCGGCAAATTCATGCGTATGCAATTGTTCTGTCAGAAATTTATCGGCTAAGCCTTGATCAAGCAAAATGCCCGAGGGGTAGGGCGTTATGAGTTGAGACATCAATGCGCTCGCATCGTGTTGGGCCCAAACCTTCTCATCGCTGCCCAAATAACGCGCAAACGCTTTTTGTCCCCATGCGCATTTTATTGGCGCAGCAATAGGCGCAAACGCCGAAACCGATTTAAAAATATCGCGATGGCGCAGCGCCAAGGTGAGCGCGCCATGACCGCCCATGGAATGCCCGAAGATGCCGATGCGATTGGCGTCTGCCGCAAAATGATCTGTCACGATAGTTCTCAACTCGTCGACAATATAAGTCTCCATCCGAAAATTACAGGACCATGGCGTTTCGGTTGCATCAAGATAAAAGCCGGCGCCTTCTCCAAAATCCCAATCATCAGTAGCACCCTTAATGCCGGTGTCGCGCGGGCTCACATCGGGTGTTATTAGCATGATGCCGTGCTTGGCCGCAAAGCGTTGTGCACCTGCCTTGATCATGAAAGTTTCTTCGGTCGCCGTTAGCCCGGCCAGAAAAAACAGCACCGGCATGGCGGCCTGCGGTGTGTGTTGCATTAAGGGTGGCCGATAAACTGAAAATTTCATCGGCAAACCAATCACCTTTGATTGATGTCGATAAAACCCCTGGATGCCGCCGAAGCAACAGTGTTCGCTGATGGTTTCGATACCAACGGTCTCAATGCTCATGGTCTCAATCATCAGTACAGCACCACAGAGCGAATCGATTCACCGCGCTTCATCAAGGCGAAGCCTTCATTGATTTTTTCGAGTGGCATGGTGTGAGTGATGAGGTCGTCGATATTTAATTTGCCTTCCATATACCAATCAACAATTTTCGGTACGTCCGTGCGGCCGCGAGCGCCACCGAAAGCTGATCCACCCCATACTCTGCCGGTCACGAGCTGAAACGGACGGGTCGAAATTTCGGCTCCGGCCTCGGCCACGCCGATGATGATCGAACGGCCCCAGCCTTTGTGGCAACACTCCAACGCCTGTCGCATGGTTTTGGTATCGCCGATGCATTCGAAGCTGTAGTCTGCGCCGCCATCGGTCAATTGAATAATCGCATCCACCACATTTTCATGATCCTTTGGATTAATGAAATGGGTCATACCGAATTTACGCGCCATCGCTTCGCGAGCGGGGTTCAAATCCACGCCGATAATTTTATCCGCACCGACCATTTTTGCACCCTGAATCACATTGAGACCAATGCCGCCAAGGCCGAACACCACAACATTTGCGCCCGCTTCCACCTTGGCTGTGAAGATCACCGCGCCGACGCCGGTGGTCACCCCGCAGCCGATATAGCAAACCTTGTTGAATGGCGCATCTTTGCGAATTTTGGCGAGCGCGATTTCGGGTGCGACGATGTAGTTTGAAAATGTAGATGTGCCCATGTAGTGAAAAATGGGTTTACCGTCAATCGAGAAACGGCTGGTGCCATTAGGCATCAAGCCTTTGCCTTGGGTTGATCGAATCGCTTGGCAGAGATTGGTTTTGCGAGACAGGCAAAATTTGCACTGACGGCATTCCGGCGTATAAAGCGGAATTACGTGATCACCTTTTTTGAGCGAGGTCACACCGATGCCCACGTCGACTACGATGCCTGCGCCCTCATGCCCGAGGATCGATGGAAAAATACCTTCAGGATCTGCCCCTGACAAAGTGTAATAGTCGGTGTGGCATATGCCAGTGGCTTTAATCTCCACCATCACCTCACCTGCCTGCGGGCCCTCCAGATCAACTTCTTCAATAGTCAATGGCGCGCCCGATTTCCATGCGATGGCAGCTTTGGTTTTCATGGGTTTCCTTAAAGGTAATTTGAGGTGAACGAAGGGTTACTACTTTAGGCGAAGATGACGCATCGTCACCTTGATTGCAAACAGTTTCAAAAAGCAACATCAATATTTTTCGGTATATATCAAGCTGTGCCAAGGGGGCTTTGGTAACATAAAGCCAAGCTGCCGACTTTGATTACGCACCCATTGCGTTCATTTTTCTTTTTTCTCCAACGATGTTAAGCCCATGAATTTGATTTCGAACACGGTCCCCACTCAACCCGTCATTTGGCCCGTCATTACTATTGACGGCCCCACCGCATCTGGTAAAGGCACCGTCGCACAGCGTGTGGCGCATGCGTTGGGCTTTCATTATTTGGATAGTGGCTCCCTTTACCGTTTGGCCGCATTGGCGGCTGTGCGGCAATGTGTGCCGTTAACCGATGACAAAACGGTGGCGGAAATGTCAAGGCAGCTTGATATTCGATTTGTCGGTGAGAAAATTTTACTGGCAGGTCAAGATGTGAGCGATGATATTCGTTCGGAATCCGCTGGCCAAAATGCATCTATCGTGGCCGCGTTATGGCAGGTGCGTGAAGCGCTGCTAGACCGCCAGCGAGCGTTCCGCGAGGCGCCCGGCCTAGTCTGTGATGGTCGAGACATGGGTTCGGTGATTTTCCCTGACGCAGCGCTTAAAATTTTTCTGACCGCGAGTGTTGAGGCAAGGGCCGAAAGACGCACTAAGCAGTTGAAACAAAAAGGAATGTCTGCCATAATAGACGACGTTGTAAAAGAATTACGCATCCGGGATGAACGCGATATAAATCGTCCGGTTGCGCCGCTCAAGCGTCTGCATGACGCACAACTACTTGATACAACAGAGATTTCTGCTGATGAAGCGGTTGCTAGCATTCTCGATTGGTACAGCAAGACGCCAAAAAATTCAGTAGGTGTTTGATTGCAAATTGTTTTTTGCAATTTATATAGCGAACGTTTTTTGCTTCGTGTTTGATTTGTGTTTCATCTCATGTTTGAAAGTTAGTGCCAGGTTTTCCATGAAATCCCGGTTTTATTCACGTTTCTTGCTTGAAAGCGATATTGACTGTGCAGTAGCCGCGCAGTTAAACAAGTAAGTAACATTAACCCTCCGAAAGTGTCACTTTCCTTATGTCCGCAACCCAACAAACACTCGCAACTGCAACTAAAACGATGCCCCCGATGGAAAGTTTTGCCGCGCTCTTTGAAGAGAGCTTGACCCGCCAAGAAATGCGGATCGGCGAGCTGATTACCGCTGAGGTTGTGCTCGTTGACCAAAATATCGTCGTGGTAAATGCGGGTCTCAAATCCGAGAGCGTGATTCCCGTCGAAGAATTCAAAAATGACAAAGGCGAACTTGAAGTCAAAGTGGGCGACTTTGTCACCGTAGCTATTGAACAACTTGAAGACGGCTATGGTGCGACTAAGCTATCGCGTGACAGAGCCAAGAAGCTCTCCGCATGGCACGATCTTGATGTGGCGCTGGACAAAGGCACGATCATTACTGGTATGGTTTCCGGTAAAGTTAAAGGCGGCTTGACTGTGATGATCAACGGTATCCGCGCCTTCTTGCCAGGTTCACTAGTTGATACCCGACCGATCAAAGACACTTCCGCTTTTGAAGGTAAAGAGCTTGAGTTCAAAGTGATCAAACTCGACAAAAAGCGCAACAATGTGGTGGTTTCCCGCCGCGCCGTGATGGAAGCGTCAGCTGGTGCAGATCGCGCCGCATTGATGCAGACCTTGAAAGAAGGCGCCATTGTTAAAGGTGTGGTCAAGAACATCACGGACTACGGCGCATTTGTTGATTTGGGCGGTATCGATGGTCTGTTACACATCACAGACCTGGCATGGCGTCGTGTCAAGCATCCGTCTGAAGTATTGACGGTGGGTGATGAAGTTGAAGCCAAGATTCTGAAATTTGATCAAGAAAAAAACCGTGTTTCACTCGGCATGAAGCAGTTGGGCGATGATCCGTGGATGGGTCTGGCACGTCGTTACCCGCAGGGCACACGCCTGTTTGGTAAAGTCACTAATCTGACCGACTACGGCTCATTTATCGAGATCGAAGCGGGTATCGAAGGCTTAGTACACGTTTCTGAAATGGATTGGACCAACAAGAACGTTCATCCCGCAAAAGTTGTTTCTTTAGGTGACGAAGTTGAAGTCATGATTCTGGAAATTGATGAAGAACGCCGCCGTATTTCGCTTGGCATGAAGCAGTGCAAGCCGAATCCGTGGGAAGAGTTTTCGATGTCCCAGAAGAAGGGCGAGCGCGTTAAAGGTACGATCAGATCGATCACCGACTTTGGTGTGTTTATTGGTCTGCCTGGCAATATCGACGGCCTGGTTCATTTATCTGATTTGTCCTGGAATATGCCCGGCGAAGAAGCCGTCAAGAATTTCAAGAAGGGTGATGAGCTCGAAGCGGTCGTGTTGGCCATTGATGTTGAGCGTGAGCGCATTTCACTTGGCTTGAAACAAATGGACGATGATCCTTTCAATAGCTATGTCGGCATGAACGACAAAGGCGCCTTGGTTAAGGGTACCGTTAAAGCAATTGATGCCAAGGGTGCAACGATTGCGCTGACAGCAGAAATTGAAGGTTATTTACGCGCTTCAGAAGTCTCTCGTGAGCGCGTAGAAGATATTCGCACGCACCTGAAAGAAGGCGATGAAATTGAAGCTGTGATCGTTAACGTGGATCGCAAGACCCGCAATATCAATTTGTCGATCAAAGCCAAAGATGCCGCTGACGAAAAAGACGCCATGAAAAAAGTGGTTGATGATTCGCCGAATAATGCTGGTACGACTAACCTGGGTGCGCTGTTGAAAGCGAAACTCAAGCAAGGCGAATAAGCGGTAGGTGATTGCAGCTCGAAAGCACAGCTAATTATTATTCTGGCAGGTCTGGTCACATGGCCTGTCCTGCCAGCAATAATGAGTAGTATGTTTTTTAAGTGTGCAATTGCTATGTCGCATTTCGGGTGCAGCATAAATACAAACACAAACTATAATTTGAATATTGGATCACCCACGTGAAATCCATGACGAAGTCTGAGCTGATTGAAATTCTGTCGGCACGCCATAGCCAATTGGCCCCGAAAGATGCTGAACTAGCCGTTAAAACCATGTTGGACGCGATGTCCCATACGCTTGCGCAAGGTGATCGTATCGAAATTCGAGGCTTTGGCAGCTTTGGACTGAACTACCGACCACCCCGTACGGGCCGTAATCCCAAAACCGGCGAGAAAGTTCAAGTGCCCAAGAAATACGTGCCGCACTTTAAAGCAGGCAAAGAATTGCGCGAGCGCGTTGATTCACTCGAATTTGAAGACGAAATCATAAGCGAACCTATGCGAGCTTCTGGCGATTAGGTCTCAAAAGCTTAATTACGTGCAGGGCCAAAGAACTAAACAGCATTCATTCGGTCTTTTGATTATGCTTTCTTTTCGCAAACTTTTGATTATCTGGATGATCGTCTGGTTACTTAATGCCGGTGCACAGGCTTCGGTCATGCCGTTGACGGGACTACCCCTAAAAACGGCTGTGCCGACAATATCGGAAGCGTCCAAAAACATCAGCGTAGATGAATTCGTTATGCTGTGCCACGCCAAATCCGCGGGTTCAGAACGACTTTTCGGCCAATCCTGTAACCATTGCGAGCTGTGTCATTTGGCGAACGCACTAGCAATATGTGAAATGCCACTCATGTTATCGCCTACGACAAGCCCCAGTTTTTCAGCAGTTCGGGTGTTGCCTCATCCCTCATACGTTTCTGATCTTGCAAGCCCGCCGCCTCGCGCGCCCCTCGCTTAACGGTGAGTGCATCCGGTAACGTCCAGTGCGCATTCCCGTGCGTATCGTGTGTATCCTCGTTTCTATCGTTGTTTTATTTGGTGAGTTTCGAAAGTAGAGGATCAACATGAAGCGCGTCAGGAATATTATTGTCATATCGGTTGTGTCATGGAGCGGCGTGGCTACCGCATTTTCAACAGCCGATCCCGCTAATGCGGCATCGTTGGCATTTCCTATTCAATACCAATCTCCGTTTCGCGACTACCGCCCTCTGGGTGAAGATAAGCTCACTTCATGGAAGGCGGCCAACGAGGAAGTGGGCAAGATTGGCGGTTGGCGCGTTTATTCACGTGAGGCCATAAAAGCGAACGAGTCGGTTCCGGCAGAAAATCCCGCCCTCGCGCCGACCACTTCAGGCAAAGCTTCAAAGCCACAGCTTGATAGCACCGTCAAACCCATGCCAAGCACTCATACCGGCCACCGTGAGCCCAAATAGGAATGCATATGAACATGAATACTCTTCGTCCAACAATAGGGCATTGGCTGATTCTAACGGCGGCCACTCTGGCATTGACGGGGTGTGCATCATTTACACCTGACGGTGGGTTGGCTAGCGTTGAAAAAAACACTAAAACCCTCATCAACAAGGATCTAAAATGGGCAAGAAATGATGCGGATCGTGATGCGATCGCCATACGTGTAGCGAAGCTGTTGCAAAAGCAGGTCACGATTGAAGACGCTGTAGAAATTGCATTGTTGAACAACCGCGGTCTCCAGGCGTCTTTTTTTGAGTTGGGTATTGCAGAAGCTGATTGGGTGCAGGCAGGCCGATTGCCCAATCCGCATTTTTCAATGCGACGCGCCAACCATAATGAGGAATATGCGATCGAGCAGACGCTGACGTTTAATCTGCTGTCAGTGATTACCATTCCGATCGCAACAGAGATGGAAAAACGTCGTTTCGAGCAGACGCAACGCGCTGTGGCGATGGAGGTTTTAAGGTTGGCGGCAGACGCTCGCAAGGCTTATATTGTTGCGGTCTCGGCGGAAGAAAATGTGCGCTATATGGGCAAAGTCAAAACCGTGGCGGAGTCCAGCGCAGAATTGGCGCGGCGCATGGCAAGCGTCGGCAACTGGAATAAACTTTCCCAAGCGCGTGAACAAAGTTTTTACGCTGATGCGGCGCTCAATTATGCGCGAGCAACACAGAACCAGGTTAGCACCCGCGAAAAACTCACGCGAATGCTCGGTTTGTGGGGTAACGATATCCAGTTAAAACTACCCGAGCGCCTCCCGGATCTGCCCACCGCGCCGGATGACTTGCCCGATGTTGAACAAATTGCCTTGGCCCAACGCCTTGATGTGCAGGCGCTGCTGCTGGGCACTGAATCACTCGCTAAAAACATGGGACTTACCAAAGCCACCCGCTTCATTAATGTGCTGGAAATCGGCCCTACGCGCGTACTTGAGGGACTTCGATCCGACCCTTACAAAAAAGGTTTTGAGGTCAGTTTGGAAATTCCCATATTTGACTGGGGTTCAGCTAAGGTTGCCAAGGCTGAATCGCTTTATATGCAGTCGGTAAATCGTTTGGCTGAAGCGGCGATCAATGCACGTTCTGAAGTTCGTGAGGCTTATCACGGTTATCGAATAACTTACGATATCGCCAAACACTATCGTGATGAGGTGGTGCCGATCCGTAAGCGTATTGCCGATGAGAACCTGTTGCGCTACAACGGCATGTTGATTGGTGTATTCGAACTCCTGGCCGATGCGCGTACACAGATTGCCAGCGTAAACGGCTATATCGATGCGCTGCGTGATTTCTGGCTTGCTAAAGCTGATCTCGATATGGCGATGATTGCTAAACCCAATATGAGTGGTGCAAATGCGATGGTGGCAGGTGGTTCGGCGTCTAATGATGCTGCCGCGGCCCATTAAAAAAGGATAACGCAATGGTTTCCAGACGAGAGTTTTTTAAAAGCACCAGTATCGCGGGTGCGGCAGTGGCCGCTACTGCTGTGAGCCGAGTAGCCATGGCTGCATTACCTGAACCTGCGATTCAAACCAAGCCCGACACGATGCCGCCCTTGATGCCCGGTAACGGGCGTCATTACAACCCCGTGGTAACGCTGAACGGCTGGACATTGCCGTGGCGCATGAATAACGGTGTGAAGGAATTCCACTTGGTAGCAGAACCGGTGGTGCGTGAAATGTGTGAAGGCTTCAAGGCGCATTTATGGGGTTACAACGGTCAAAGTCCCGGCCCCACCATTGAAGTTGTTGAAGGTGATCGGGTGCGCATCTTCGTGACCAATAAATTACCGGAGCACACCTCAGTCCACTGGCATGGCCAGCGCCTGCCCAACGGTATGGACGGCGTAACTGGCCTCACCCAGCCCGCAATCCAGCCCGGGAAAACATTTGTTTATGAATTTATTGCACGGCGGCCTGGCACTTTCATGTATCACCCGCATGCGGACGAAATGACCCAAATGGCGATGGGCATGATGGGCTTTTGGGTTACGCATCCGAAAAACAAACATCCGTTAATTGATGAGGTGGATCGTGATTTTGTGTTTTTGCTCAATAGTTACGACATTGACCCGGGTGCATACACGCCAAAAATCATGACCATGCTGGATTTTAATTTATGGTCGTGGAACAGCCGCGTGTTCCCTGGCATTGATCCGCTGGTGGTCCGAAAAAATGACAAGGTGCGTATCCGTATCGGCAATCTCACCATGACCAATCATCCGATTCATTTGCATGGGCACGAGTTTGTGGTGAGCGGCACCGATGGCGGCCCCACACCCAAAACCGGGCGCTGGCCAGAGGTGACTACTGATGTTGCAGTGGGACAAATGCGCCAGATTGAATTTTTGGCCGATGAAGAAGGTGATTGGGCGTTTCATTGCCATAAGGCGCATCACACGATGAACGCAATGGGCCATGACGTGCCAACCATGATTGGTGTTGATCATCGCGGCGTTGCCAAAAGCATCAGCTCACTGGTTCCTGATTATATGGTGATGGGGGAACGCGGCATGGCGGATATGGCCGAAATGGAAATGCCGTTACCAGATAATACTGCGCCGATGATGACTGGCGAAGGACCATTCGAATCGGTCGCGATGGGCGGTATGTTCTCGGTCGTCAAGGTACGTCGTGACCAAAAGCCAGGTGATTACAAAGACCCCGGCTGGTATCAGCAACCACCTGGCACAACCGCCTTTGAGTGGACTGGTGCGCTGGCGGCACCTGCCCGATTCAAGTCTGAAGGCAACGCTTCAATGCCAGTGAAAAATATGCCGGTCAAGGATGTTGAAGTGCAAGTTCGCAAACCTGTTAGCCACGCTGGTCACTGATATGGCTATCTCAATGAAGGAGAAAAATATGAAAAAGCTGATCGCATTGATCGCCACAATAACCATCGTGATACCGATGTCGTCACGGGCCCACGATAACCACGCCCACAAAATAACCGATGTCGTTAAAAAGGAGCAGAAAGCGTGGGGCATAGCGGGCGACGCAAAATTGGTCAAGCGAACCATTAAAATATCGATGTCAGACACTATGCGATTCACGCCCGACAAGTTTGAGGTAAAACAAGGTGAGACAATAAAAATTGTTCTGAAAAACGAAGGCAAGATGTTGCACGAAATGGTTATTGGCACAAAAAAAGAGCTCGATGCGCATGCAGCGCTAATGCTCAAGTTCCCGAATATGGAACATGAGGAGCCCTATATGGCACATGTGCCCACGGGCAAAATCAGCGAAATTATCTGGACTTTTAATAACGCGGGCGAGTTCGAATTCGCCTGCCTGATTCCTGGCCATTACCAAGGCGGGATGTTCGGCAAGATTATCGTTACTGCCCGATAACGGCCGTCATTTTTAAGCGCATCGGCATTGGACAGTAGTCACGCCGAAGAAAACTAATTTTTTTGGAGATTTTGATGAAAAATATTTATGGCGTTTTATCTGTAGTAATCCTTTCCGCATCATCAGTAGCCGCGCTTGCAGGCGGAGACGCTGTTAACACGCCGCCGATAGAAGCCAAAGCGGTAGCTGAAAAAACCTCAACGTCTGTACCCATGTCGGAAGGTGAGATCAAGAAAATAGACAAAGAGGCCGGCAAGGTGACCATCAAACACGGCGAAATTAAAAATCTCGATATGCCGCCGATGACCATGGTGTTCCGCATCAAAGATGCTGCCCTGCTGGATATGCTAAAGGTAGGCGACAAGATCAATTTTGCAGCGGACAATATTAACGGCAAGCTCACCGTCACTCAGGTTGAAGTAAGCGAGGTTAAATAACGACGGCTGTGTAGACAATACGTGATATTTCTCAACATCAGGTTTGATATGGAACCTACCATTGGTGCAAGGATGTAAAAATTAAACCAGTAGTAACCATCAGAGGCCGCCATGATTGCACCACACTCTTCACCCAATACGGGCTCCTGTTGCGGGTCAAAGGATATTACTGCGCCGGATCCAGATACCAAACCGCATACAGACCCGGTATGTGGGATGAAAGTTGCAGCCAATCCCGACAAAACGGTGACGCATGATGCGGTGACGTATTATTTTTGTAGTCACCGCTGTGTTGATAAATTCAAGCTTGAGCCCGCGCGATACCTGCACCCCGAAGCGCATGGGGAGCATGATGATGATGTAGTGGCTGTTGGTGCGATGTACACCTGCCCTATGCACCCCGAGATCAGACAGGATCATCCGGGCAGTTGCCCCAAATGCGGTATGGCGCTCGAGCCAGAAATGCCGAGGCTTGATGAGGGAGAGAACCACGAACTAACGGATTTCCGCCGTCGATTTTGGTGGACCCTTCCCTTTACCGTCATTGTTACTGCGCTCGCGATGTTGGGACACGGACAAACAGAGCTGGTTGGGTCAGCGCAAAGCTGGATTGAATTGGGTTTGACGCTGCCAGTGGTGCTGTGGGCAGGTTATCCGTTCTTTGTGCGTTGCATACAGTCGTTCGTGAATCGAAGCCCGAATATGTGGACTCTGATTGGGTTGGGTACTAGTGCAGCGTTTATCTATAGCGTGGCGGCGACCATTGCGCCGGGTATCTTTCCATCATCGTTTTTAGTAAATGGCCGTGTGGGTGTTTATTTTGAAGCTGCCGCCGTGATCATTTCACTCACCTTGTTAGGCCAGATGCTGGAGTTGAAGGCGCGGTCACAAACATCGGCAGCCATTAAATCGCTGCTTAAGCTCGCGCCTAAAACCGCCCGCCGTATCAAGGCCGATGGCACGGAAGAAGATATACCGCTCAGCAATGTTCATATCGGCAATAGTTTGCGCGTGCGGCCTGGTGAAAAAGTGCCGGTGGATGGCGTTGTGACAGAGGGTAGCAGTGCGGTTGATGAATCGATGCTCACCGGTGAGCCGATCCCCGTTACCAAGCGAGTGGGCGATAAGCTGATAGGCGCAACAATGAACAGCAACGGCAGCCTGATTATGCGAGCGGACAAAGTCGGCAGTGCAACTATGCTGGCGCAGATTGTGCAAATGGTTGCGCAAGCCCAACGCTCAAAAGCACCGCTGCAACGCATGGCGGATACGGTGTCCGGGTATTTTGTCGTAACGGTCGTCAGCTCGGCGTTACTCACTTTTTTGGGTTGGGGATTATTTGGCCCCGAGCCAAGCTGGGTATACGGGCTGATTAACGCAGTTGCCGTACTCATTATTGCGTGTCCTTGTGCGCTTGGTTTGGCCACGCCGATGTCGATCATGGTGGCGACTGGGAAGGCCGCTACACATGGAGTATTATTTCGTGACGCTGCCGCGATCGAAAATTTTCGCAAGATTGATACTTTGATTGTAGATAAAACCGGTACGTTGACTGAAGGCAAGCCCGCGTTCGAGCAGGCGGTTGCAGCTCACGGCTTTACTGAAGATGAAATCTTGCAACTAGCCGCGAGCCTTGATCAAGGTAGCGAGCATCCCTTAGCTGCTGCGATTGTCAACGCTGCACGAGCTAAAAATCTTGTGCTGGATAAATCAGCGCAATTCGAATCAAGCACCGGTATGGGTGTGCACGGCATGGTGGGCGATAAGCGACTCGCACTTGGCAACACCGCACTGATGACGCAGGATAAAGTAGATATAAGTCAGCTCACCAACAAAGCCGAAGAGCTGCGCGGTCAGGGAGCAAGTGTGATGTATTTGGCCGTAGATGGGGTTCTGGCCGGCTTGCTTTCGGTGTCAGACCCAATTAAAGCGACCACGCCATCGGCATTGGCTGCACTTAAATTGGCGGGTGTTAAGGTAATCATGGCAACGGGCGACGGTGTGAAGACAGCGCAATCGGCCGCGGCACGGTTGGATATTGAAGAGTTTTATGGTGAAGTAAAGCCCGCCGATAAATTAGCGCTGGTCGAGCGTTTACAGCGCGAAGGTCACGTAGTGGCGATGGCAGGCGACGGTATCAATGATGCGCCAGCACTGGCCAAGGCAGACATCGGCGTGGCGATGGGTACTGGTACCGATGTGGCGATGAACAGTGCGCAGGTCACGCTGGTAAAAGGTGATTTGAATGGCATTCTGCGCGCCCGCGCCTTGTCTGTCGCCACCATTCGCAATATGCAGCAGAACCTTGCCTTCGCGTTTTTTTATAACGCGCTTGGTGTGCCGCTTGCAGCAGGGCTGCTGTATCCCTTCACCGGTTGGTTACTGTCACCGATGATTGCAGCACTAGCGATGAGCCTTTCCAGCGTTTCTGTTATCTCAAATTCACTGCGGTTGCGAAACGTGTCTATTTAGGTAACGCGCGCGGACGGGGGCGCCATCCAGCCAAGACAAATCGACACCAAGAACCCGCTGATGGAGAAAAAGAATTGCCGATAGAGCAACCCGATGCGTTGGGACCGATATCGCGCGCTCCTTAGCCAAAAAATTGAGAAAATCGCGCACTAAATAAGCACCCGTCTCGCGGACAGCGCAATTCAGTTCATTGCGTAAAAAACGAACCCCGTAAACACAGGATTTTTCAGCGAGTATGCGGGAACGAAAATACTGAATTCTTGCGCTCGCCTGATTTAAAATTTTCGTCAATTGCGCCCCGGAAGAGCGCTGTTAGACTGCATTTTGGTCATTGTTTGTGAACAAAAAGTGGATTCAATGGCACTGCATGAAAACGTCACTAGGTGACGTTGTATATTTATTCAACTCGATGATGAAACTAATTAATTACGAAACCTTTTTTCGACTTATCGCAGGAATTTTTCGGCGCACCGTAAAATGTTATGCGGATGTAACGCTTCCAAAATTGAGTTAAAACGCAGGCGAAAATGGACTGGTAAAACACTTTCCCGCTGTTCGTTAAAATCGCCGTATCCTCGGAGGCTGAGTTGTAAGTTATCGGTTGAATCTGGCACGAGATAGGTAAGCCAAGCATCGTTAGGCCCGCAACCCGCCATTCTGAGGAGTGATCGTGACAAAAAAATGAACTTGAACCTCCGCCAGAAGCACTGATAGATTCAGACCGATTGGAGACCCTACGCCGATGGACAGCACATGGCGAACTGCACGTTGCGCCGAGCAGCCAGCCAAGCTCGTTGACCTGAAGAATTAAGTTCATATTTCCGCCAGTCTCTTGTCCGACACCTTCGATTTTCACGGCTCGTTTTCTAATTTGTTAATTCAAATCCATAAGCTTTCGGTTAGCGCCACAGATGACTATTCTGTTGCTGTCGCTCTATATGAAGAGCGGCACATCAACGCAACGAAACAGGGGGCCGTCTTTGTAGCGCCACATTCGTGCCCAAAAAAATTAGCTCGCATGGCATAAAGTGACTGCATATTTATGAGTCAAGCCATTGCCTTATATTAATGTGCTCTAACATGGTCATCAATAATGAAGTTTACAAAATTGGCTTTTATAACAATTCAATCTGTTTGAAGAAAATAACGGCTCCATCTGTTTTGATTTTCAATGATCAGAGAAAGGAAAAAAAGCCCACCATTTAAATTTTAATTGTTTCCGACTCTATTTAAAGCGGCACGGACCTTTTGGTATAAGAGAATTCGTAACATTTTTTGGTATGAGTTATGATGCTCGCCTAAATCAATAATTGTAAAATGTTATTCATCATTTTATCTAATTGACTGATCGTGCAAATCGAATCGCTAGGGAGCGTCAATGAATATATTGGTTAGTATCGTACGTGCTGCACTGGCGCTTTCCCCATTTTCCGTGCTTCTTTGCTGCTTATTTTGTATTGCTAGCATCAGCGATGTTGCTCAGGCGCGAGATCTGCCAAATTTCAATGTGCTGAATGCGCAGGATGCGGCGAATAAGACCACATCTAAATCGGCGGCGGCGGCGGCGATGACGGTGACGGCTAATGCTGCCGCTACAGCACCGTCAGCGCAAGCTGACGTAGTAGCCAACGCGAAATCACGCTATCCGCAGTTGAACGGCATGCATTTTAGCGAGCGCTTAGGCGTTCCCAGCCTTCTTACTTTTACGGCGATCAGCTCGCTCGCCACTAAACAGAAATCCGGCAACATCACACCCGAACAAGCCGCACGTGTGCATCTGAAATACGTGGCAGATTTTTTCCAGCTATCTGCGGCCGAGATTGATGCGGCACCGTTGCAATATGCAGAGCCTTTGTATCAGGGGGCGCAATTAGTGAAATTCGGCAATCAACGCGACGGCATCGAGGTATTTCGCGAGTCGGCAACGGTGATGATGAACGCGAATCTTCAAGTGCTGGCGATCAGTGGTCAGTTGGGTCCAACCATAGCCGGTTCAGGTTTGGCCGCGATTGCACAAAAATCGGCGCAATCCAATCCCGTCTTGAAATCCAGCGCGTCGATGTTTCGTCTATCGATGGCTGACGCCGTCGCTCGTGCACTCGCTGACTACGGATTTGCGCCAGGAGCGGCTAGTGCGATTACGGTCGCGGCCAAAACGGCGTCAGATATGCCTTATCAATTTCTATCAATGCCCGCCAACGTAACCGGCTCCGATGGAGCGCGCTTGGCCGAACCCGCTCGGGTCAAGCCGGTTTGGTATCGACTGACTGAAGGATTGACGCCGGCTTATTACATCGAACTCCAGGTCAATGATGGCAAGCTGGATGAAAACGACTACTACAGTTACGTGATCGCGGCCGACGATGGCCGATTGCTGTTTCGCAAAAATCTGATATCCGATGTTGCCTACACTTATCGCGTCTGGGCAGAAAACGGCGGCATTAATTTGCCGCTCCCAAGCCCGGTTGGGCGCAATGCAACACCGCATCCCACTGGACTGAATAATGGTTTTCAGGCGGCGTTCATTCCGCAAAACGATATCACGCTGCAGAACGGCCCGATCTCGACAAACGATCCCTGGCTGCCGCCAAACGCTACACAGACTATTGGGAATAATGTTGAAGCCTGGGCCAATCTGTTTGCGCCGGCTGCCATTCCGCCGTCAACCACACCACCTGCAGATGGCTTTGAAGTTGCGCCGAACGAATGCAGTTTAGTCTCGCCGCAGAAAGGCGATTTTCATGCCTGCACGTCTGGCAGCAATGCGTTTTTACACACCTTCGATCCGAACATGGACGCGCAGGCCAATAAAACCCAATCCGTTGCGAGTGTCGTCAATCTTTTTTATCTAAACAACTGGCTACACGATTGGTATTACGACGCCGGCTTCAAAGAAATCAACGGTAATGCACAGACCGATAACTATGGGCGCGGTGGCCTCGGCAATGATTCGATTCGCGCACAGGCGCAGGATGTATCCGGTGTCAACAATGCCAACATGAGTACGCCGTCCGATGGTGCGCGTCCCAGGATGCGAATGTATATTTTTACGGGCGGCGGCTCAGCGGCAGTGACAGTTGCGCCGACCCTGCAGCGTATCGCGGGATCGGCCGCGTTTGGCCCACAAAATTTTGATATTTCCGCGCCACTCATCCTGGCCGAAGACGGTGTGAGCCCGGTTAATGACGGTTGCGATGACATCACCAATGCCAGTTCGGTTAGCGGTTTGGTGGTGCTCATTGATCGCGGTCTTTGCACATTCAAAACCAAAGTTCGCAATGCGCAAATGGCGGGCGCTGTTGGCGTCATCATCGCCAACAATGCGTCGAGCGGCGTAGCCTCCATGGCTGACGACAGTAACATCACCGATGCGATCACCATTCCGGTATTGATGGTGACCCAGGCTGATGGCGCTGCACTCAAAATACAGTTGCAGTCTGGTACGCCGAACTCAAGATTGCGTCGAGTAAGCGGGGTAAATCGCGATGGTACACTCGATAATTCCATCATTGCCCACGAGTGGGGGCATTACATCAGCCACCGCTTGATCGGCGATTCTAATGGTCTCGGTAGCAGTCAGTCGAATGGCTTGGGTGAAGGCTGGGCCGATTTTCATGCCATGCTGTTAACCGTTAAAGCTGAAGATCTACAGATTGCAGCCAATGCAAATTACAGCGGCGTCTATACTGTCGGCGCGTATCCCGAAGACGGCCCGCAATTGGCCGGTGTCACCATCAGCCAAGCGTATTACAACGGCTTTCGCCGCTATCCATACTCGACCGATTTCAGCAAGAACCCGCTCACCTTCAAACATATCGAGACTGGTGTTGCGCTGCCAGTCAGCCCCGTGCCGGCGTTTACGGGCGACAACGCCGAAGTACATAACACTGGCGAAGTCTGGGCATCCATGCTGTGGGGCTGTTATGCCTCGCTGCTCACGGATACGCCCCGTTTGAGTTTTGCCCAAGCGCAGGATCGCATGAAGCGCTACCTCGTTGCCGCGTACAAACTAACGCCAAACGATCCAACCTTGATTGAAGCGCGCGATGCTCTCTTCGCGGCGATTGGCGCAAATGACGCCAATGATTTATCGCGTTGTCGTAACGCTTTTGCGTTACGCGGTGCGGGCATCTTTGCGAGCTCTGGATCACGCAATTCCGCCACTAATGCGGGTAACTTTGAAAGTTTCCTTGCGGCGATACCGGCGAACTATCCAGGCAATGTGCAATTTAAACAACCGACTGCGTTTGCCGTCGAAGGTACGTCGCTCACGGTGTCGGTGTCACGAACCGACGGCTCGTTTGGCCCCGTTAGTGTGAATTTTGCCACCACCAGCGGCACGGCATTAGCGGGTAGTCGTTTTATGGCGGTGACCGGCACACTTAATTGGTCGGATGCTGATAGCACCGATAAAACAATCAGCATCCCGATCCTCGCCAACAATATTGCAGAGAGCCCCGGTACATTTAACATCACCTTGAGCAGCCCTGTGAATGCTGCGCTCGGCGCGCAGAGCGCGATGGTCGTTACGGTAGTTGATGCGGGTAGTTTTCCGAACAACTGCGTCATGCCCAGTGGGTGGATTACACCAGCTGACGCCAACGCCGGATGGAGTATTGCGACGGATACCAGTTTCACGGGCCCGTGCAGTTTGAAGTCCAACCCGATTGGCGATAGCGCTAAAGCGCAAATTCAATACACCGGCAATTTTGATGTGGGTGTGATCAGTTTCGCACGACGTGTTTCCAGCGAAAATACATTCGACTGTCTGCGTTTCCTGGTTGATGACGCACAGCAAAACATCAGCGGCACTTGCAATGGACTTGCAGCACCCGGGCTAGGTGTCTCTGGCGAATCGCCGTGGACTGCGGTGCAGATTCCCATCACGGCAGGAGCCCATACCATTACCTGGTCGTACGAAAAAGACGCCCATAGCGCAGGGGGATCCGATACGGCCTGGATCGATGCGGTGGCATTACCGTTGGTGGTCAATGGCCCGGTTGGCGTCACGGTGGTCAAAGCGGGTAATGGCAGCGGCAGCGTGACGCTGGCGGCGGCAAGCATCAATTGTGGATCGATTTGCAGCGGCACTGTGGTTAGTGGCACCAGCGTCACACTGGTAGCTTCTCCCACTGCAGGCGCATTCTTCGCTGGCTGGGTTGGCTGCACAGCAGTCAATAACCTTACCTGCGCAACTACCGTTAATGGCGCTGCTTCAATCACGGCAACCTTTAACACCATCCCGACGTCACTTCCCTTATCGCGCAAAGGCGGCGCCGATATTGATGGCATGGGTAGTAGCGCGCTAATTGTTCGCAACACCACCAACAACGGCATGCAAGCGGGTCGCCTGGTGAATGGTGTATTTCAGTGGACAGCACTTTCTGACCCCGGCGTCGATTTTCGTATGCTGGGCGTGGCTGATTTCACCCGTAGCGGGCGCGCAGATCTCGCGATGTTGCGCGATGGCCCTTCCACGCTCAACGCCAACGGTCAAGGCCTCGCACAGTTTTTCCCCGGCGTGACCGCCACGATGCCGAGCTACCTGCGAGACGTGAAGCCCGCATGGGACGTGCAGGCCATCGGCGATCTGGACGGTGACGGCTACACTGATTTAGTGTGGCGCTTTCGAGGCATGAGCGCCAATATCGACGATCAAGGCGTCTCGTTTATATGGTTCTCGAACGGCTCACCGATCCCGGCGAGCAACAACACTTTTATTAGTCAGGTGCGCAAGCGTGGCGGTGCACCACTGGCAACATGGAGCATTGTAGGCGCCGCCGATATCAATTTCGATAACGCCGCCGATATGGTTTATGTCAGCACCGCCAGTGCCACCCCCGCAAACGCAATCCGCGTATTGATGGCCACGCCAAATCGTACTTGCGCGAATCTATCTGCGGGTACCGTACCGAACGGTTTCACGGCGTTACGT
>JANYDB010000049.1 GCA_025359985.1 Burkholderiales bacterium
GAAGCGCGGCTCGTCGCCCTGATCGGCGATGCGGGCAAGCGCCTCCACACAGGGCGTTCGCGGAACGACCAGGTCGCAACCGACATTCGCCTTTGGCTGCGCGGCGAGATTGACAACATCATCGTGCTATTGCGCGCTACCCAGCTTGCTTTCGTCAACATGGCGGATCAGCACGCCGACACCATCATGCCCGGCTTCACGCACCTGCAAGTGGCACAGCCCGTGACATTCGGCCATCACCTCATGGCCTATGTTGAGATGTTGTCACGCGACGAAGCGCGGATGATCGATTGCCGCAAGCGGGTGAACCGCTCGCCACTCGGTGCGGCCGCCTTGGCAGGCACGACTTTCCCGATTGATCGTGACATGACCGCGTCCAGCCTAGGGTTTGACGAGGTTTGTGAGAATTCATTAGACGCCGTGTCGGACCGTGATTTTGCAATTGAATTTGTATCGGCTGCGGCATTGGTGATGACGCATCTTTCACGGTTTTCAGAGGAGCTCATCATCTGGATGAGCCAATCGGTGGCCTTTATTGATTTGCCGGACCGGTTTTGTTATTCATCATCGATCATGCCGCAGAAAAAAAACCCCGATGTGCCCGAACTGATTCGCGGCAAAACCGGGCGCGTGAACGGGCATTTAGTAGCACTGTTAACCCTCATGAAAGGCCAGCCGCTCGCTTACAACAAAGACAACCAAGAAGATAAAGAACCGCTGTTTGACACAGTTGATACCGTGCGCGATTCGCTCACCATCATGGCGGATTTGACGGCAAATATTGTGGTGAAAAAAGACAATATGCGCGCCGCCGTGATGAAAGGTTTTGCCACCGCAACCGACTTGGCTGATTACTTGGTCAAAAAAGGATTGCCCTTCCGCGATGCGCATGAAGCCGTGGCAACAGCGGTGCGCGTAGCCAGTGAATCAGGGCGCGGTTTGGAGCAACTAACCCTAACCGAATTGCAGCAGTTTTCAGCGTTAATCAGCGATGATGCAAAGGCCGTGCTGGCGCCCGAAGGTTCCGCCGCCGCACGTGATCATGTAGGCGGGACCGCGCCTGCTCGGGTGAAGGCGGCGGTTGCGCGAGCTAGGGTTCGGTTGGGCTAAATGAGCCCCGCCGTGCTGTTGTCCAAATTGATCGCCGCAACGACAAGTCAAACGCCCGAATTCTTTTTGCTGGCAAAGACGCCTTCGGCACAGATGGAACGTGCTTTAAAGAAAGCAATAACGCCTATTTATTTGGGCGCACTTAGTAAGAATGGCAAGGATTTTCGACAACACCTTGAATAAATTGCTCGATGCGCTACGTGGGACACTCGCCACCGCTACACGAGCTGACTTCTGTATCGGATAGCTTCCGCATAACATTCCGCGATGCGTCCAACATGCAACAAAAATTCTAGAAAATCATTCGCCATAAGTGGCTTCAGACGCCTGCTGCTGATTAGCGCCCCCACATCAACGCGCATCGATGCTACCCGAACTGCCACTCATCGGAAATCTTCAAGCGACCAGCGATTGGCCTCCACGCTGGAATTAAATTGTGCAGCAAGTTGGATTTCAAATCGTATTTGGCCGTCTAGTCTGCGCGGGATGCCGAAGCGCAGCACGTTGTTGCCGACACGCCATTCCATGACGCGGCGGAAGGTGCCCGCGTTCAGATCATTCGTCAGTTGCTGGCTAAAATTACCTTGTGTGGAATTGATGGTTGGCGAACCATAGGCGCGTAACATTGATTCTTGTATGCGCTCGTACTGGCGCTGCAACTCGGCGCTGGTGTCACCGGAATTGGGATCAACCACGATTGCGGCAATGGTCACCCGCTCTCCATTGATTTTGGCAACGACACGCTGCCTTGAAGTGATTTGATTAAATATTTGCGCTTCCGAAACACGATAATCACCCTGTGACGCAAAGGCGGCAATGCGAAACTGTGCGGCCAAACCTTCCAAATTGGCTAACGGGGTATTGGGGCCCATGGCCGCTATGTCAAAACCTGATCCGGCGATACTGGCCGCCCCGGCGTCTAACCCACTTGCATTGCGACCAATTGCCCGCGCCGATGCGCGATCAAACGGAATCGAAATCGAAAAGCCGATACGTCGTGCTTGTGCATGTTGGTCAACTGGACTCACCCGGCTGATGGCTTCGCCATCTGCCGTAATGCGGAATGATCGTGCACCATAAGTATAAGAAAACGCAGTTTGCTTGCCGGATGCATCGACAATCGCGTCGGACAATTTAAGCGTGGTCGTTGCACGAGAAAACGTAAAGCTGTGGTTATCTCGGCTTGCCGTGAAGAGCAGCGTCGGTGAAAATGACTTTTGTGTGCCTGTCGTATCTACCTGATTGCGCCAAGTGATGCCGGGCGAAAAAGTGCCGCGAATGCCAGACCAATCAAACGGCAACCCAGCCTGTATAAACCAGTCGCGCGAATAGGCGACGGTGTTGGCTACTTCGCTTTCTGCACGTCGCCCACTAAATCCTGAGCGAATGTTATTGCCGCCCAGAAACGAATAGCTAACTTCAACGCGACCGTTAGCGAGCCGGTCACGCAAAGAATCATCCAGAGCCCGCCGCTGTTGAATCGCCATATCGGTATTGATAAAGAGCTTATCGATCACCGGTCCGTTGAGCGTTGCCTGCGCGGTACGCGCTTTGGTCTCGCGACCAGAATCCCAGCCATCGCGCGATTGCAATGCGCGCACAACGATATTTTGTCCCGTTAAAAAACGCCACGACGCTTGCAGGGTGGTCTGCTCGGCGTCGGCTGGCGCTGCGGCACCGCTGGGGCGGTAACCCTGCCCGATGCGCTCCCAACGCGCCAAATAATTGAGCGGCAAATTAATCACGCGGCCTTCGACTGTGACCATACTCGCCTGATCGTGAACGCCCGCTTGTCCATCCGCTGCACCACGAAACAATGCGCGTTCACCTTGAATAAAAAGGCGCTGCCAGGATTGGTTAATGGTTTGCAAATAGCCCAAACTGGTGACCGATTGTGAATAGCCCGGATAGCTTGAATTAGTTGTGCTGCCTGAAGCCCCAGCACCGGCGCGGCGGCTGGCCCAAGTGTTGGATAAATTGAAGGTCCCCATCGGCGTTTCCTCCAGCAACCAACCGACGCTCGCAAAGCGATCATTGGACGTCTCGGCGTTGCTGTTATGCCGATATGAAGTGGCGCTGGTGCCGGCTGCCAGCAACACGGATTGCCGTTTCCCCAAAGTGGTTTCAGGCTGCCATTCAATTTGTCCGCCGCGCAAACCGCGCTGCAAGGTGCGCAACGATTGGTACGCAAAAATATCCCCTGCTTCGGCGCGAAACGGAATCGCAGCGTCGCCTTTTTCCCAAAGCGCTTTCAACTGCTGGACAACGCCGCCGCGCTCATTTCCACGATAGGCAGATTCATTTATGGCCGCCGTAATCTGCGCGGACATTTTTTCGTAGGCAGAAATACGGCGAGCGAAAGTGGCTGCGAAATCGCTGTAATACTGGCTGCCTGTGCTGGCGTAGGGGGCGATATCGGCGTCACCACTCACCGCATAATGATCCCACCTCGCATTAACCGAGCCGGATAGTTGCCAGTCTTCGTCGGCAGGCGCCGCATCAATGGCTTGCGCATTGGCGACTGCAGCGTAAATGCAAATAGCGCAAATGGCGCAAAGTTTAATTGTCACCGGCCATCGCGATGCAGGGAACAACCGTTGTGCATCATGAACAAGCGGCATATCAGAACGCCTCCGTGATGCGCAGCGTAAATTCATTGCTGCCCGGCAACCTGACAAAGCCCGCGCGTCCATCGAGGAATTCGATTTGGGTTTCTACCACCGCATTGACCAAGCTGACCACACTCGGTGCTTGATGGGGTGTGACTGGCTCGCGGCTCAATTGCTGATCGAGCACACTTACGCTGCGAATACTCAATACGACCAACTTGGCATCGCGCGGCAGGGTGAAGCGGAACACATCTTCGAGCCGCAGACCGTTGGCAAAATCGCGGTCTAAATAGCCTTCCAACCTGCCCGAATTCCATGCGTCGGCAATATCGCGCACGGCTTTTTCAACGACCTCGCGCGGCACTGCGCGCGGGCTGCTCAATCGCAGCGCAGGTACAGCAGGCGTGGCGATGGGATTGATGCTGCGAAAGTCGCGGAGCTGCGCACTGGCATGGGTTGTGCTGAAGATTGCACCAGCGGCGAGCAGGGCGGCAAGTGCTACCTTGCTCGCCGCTTTAGCATTGATTTTTGTAAGCTGAGGTTGCGGGCGCATATTATGGTCCTATCGAGCCGGTAGTCGTTTCAAAAAATCGTCCGCCAAGAATCGACGCGCTGAAGTCATGCGGGCCCTGCTCAGCACAACCGATGCTCGCAGAAGCACGACCTTGTGCATCAGTGACGACGTTTATGCTTCGGCTATTACCGGCGAATCGACAGCCCGACATGCCAGCCGATGAGCCTAAAGTTACGGTTAAGCGCGAGAGTGGATTACCCCAGTTGTTGATAAGCTGCACGCTCACCGAGCCACCCGATGCTCGGCTACCGCCCCCTTGCAAATTGAATGTCACATCTTGCATACCCGCCACCACCGCCATGTCAAACGAGACATAGGAAGTGGTGCTTGGTGATCGCGCTTGCACGGTGTACGCGCCCACGGTGCGATCATTGCTCAAGTCGCAGACTTCCGCGATACCCATCGAATCCGTGATTACCGTTTCTGTTGCTGTGCCAGTCGATGAAAACTCTGCTAGGCCGGGGGGAGCCGTAAAGGTGACGGAGACCTCGGAGACAGCGCTTAGCGCGTTGGTGACCCGAACTCGCAGGCAAGATAACGCGGCAAACTCTTCGTTGCTTTGATTGTTGCCAGCAAGAATTGAAAGTACGTTGCCAACCGCGGCCGTGTTGGTGAGCATAAAACTAGCAGGTGTCGCTACGCCACTGACCGTTGCGAAAACGGCGTAATTGCCGACCAAATTACCTCCCACACTGTTCGCCGTTAAGGTCGGCGCAGTAGCGACGCCCATTGCGTCCGTGACTGCGGTTGCGCTGGGCAACGTGCCAAACAACCCTGAGGCTCCCGAGGTTGGCGCACTGAACGTAACCGACACCCCCGCCACCGGTGCATTGGCGGCATTACGGACGATGGCGCGTAATGGCTGCGCAAACGGCGTGTTGATATTTGCCGATTGACCGCTTCCGGAGACGACGCTGATGCTCGCCGGTACGGCCAATGCAGTGTTGTTGAGGTTGAAACTTGCGCTGCCTGCGCCGATGACGTTAGCGGTCACCACGAATGGACCGCTTAACGCATTCGCCAACGCCGTTGGCGCTGTTGCCACGCCGACGGCGTTGGTGTTGATGTTTATCGACGTCATGCCGCCAAAGCGTACGCTAGCACCGGTGCTCGGCGCAGTGAATGTCACCGCCACGTTGCCAAGCGGCGTGCCATTTACCTGCCGCACAATGACCGATAGTGGCAAGGCATAGTTGCTCAAGACTGGTGCACTTTGAGCATCACCACTTTGAATCGTGATCGTGGGTATTGGTCGGACCAGATTCGTCAACATAAACCGTGCTGGTGCGGCCACACCGGTGACACTGGCTTCCACCTCGTAGCTACCTGGCACGTTATTGGCGAGGGGTACAGGTGAAACTGCACGTCCTGTTGCATCGGTCAGCGCAGTGGCCTGGGGCTGCAAACCGCCACTAAATGCCAACGACACCCCATTCGCCGGGGCACTGAACGTGACCAAGACGCCGACTAACGGACTGCCCTGGGCATCGCTAACCTTGGCAGTCAAGCCGGTAGCGAAAGTGGTGTTTAAATACGCTCCCTGTCCGCTTCCGCCATCAACGGCAATCGTTGCAGGGGCACCGACTAAGTTGGTCAGCGCAAAGGTGGCCGGCGTGACAACGCCCAAAACCGTAGCGGTAACTTCATGTGGGCCGGTGCTGTTGTTGGCGCGCAGTATGGGCGATGTCGCTACACCGGCTGCATCGGATACTACATTGACGATCGCCGCGCCGTTGAACGATCCGCCAGCGATTTGACCTGTCAGCGGTGTGCTGCGGAACAAAACGGTAATTCCCGGGAGCAAATTGCCCAGACGATCCCGCACCTCGGCTTTAAATGGCAGCGTAAAATTCTCACCGATGCGTGCCATTTGTGGGTTTCCGGATAGCGCGATTACGTTGGCGGGAACGTCAGCTCGGTTGGCTATCGCAAATACGGCGGGCGCTGCAACCCCGGCGGCAGTAGCGTTAACCGCAAAGCTGCCAGGAAGGTTATTCGTTCTGGCGAAACCGAGCGTGGCGGTTCCGTCCGCAGCAGTGGTGGCCTGCGCCACATTTGCGCTGCCCAATTGCAGTGAAGCGCCGGAAGCAGGTGCTGCAAAAGACACAACAATATTGGCGACTGGATTGCCGGATTGATCGCTTACCAACGCGCGCAGCGGTGTTGCTAGCGGCGTATCAACGGTTGCCGTTTGCGTTGAACCAGACACAACCGTAATGCTTGCCGGCGCACCGGCGGTGTTGCTTAATGAAAAGCTGGCCGTACTTGAGGCACTGACCGGTGAAGTGCCGCCTGTGAACGATGCTGCCGCGCTAAAGTTGCCAGCAAACCCATTGGCATGCAAGGTCGGTGATGCGGCAACGCCGTTTGCATCGGTGTTGACTGTCGCGGTATTACCTGCGGTCGCACCAGTGAATCTGGCTAACGCGCTATTGGATGACGTACCGGAAACTGTGAACCGAATCGCCGCACCCGCCATTGGATTTTGCGCGGTATCCGTTACGCGCACTTTGAGTGGCGCAGAAAAATCGGTATTAACCGTTGCGCTTTGTCCGCTCCCCGATATTAAAACAAGCGTTGGCGGGCCGTCCGGGGCATTGGCTAACTCAAAATAAACCGGTGTACTCACCGACGGTGTGGAAGCGCTTACACGATAGCGGCCAGCTTGCCCTGATGCCATCAAGTCGGGAAAGCTTGCGATACCGTTGTTATCGGTTAGCACTGGCAAAAATACACGCCGCGGACCGAGGCTTGCCGTTGCGCCGTTGACGGGTACGTTAAACGTCACGGGAACACGCACCGCCGGTGTGCCATTGGCGAATTTGATCTGCACGACGAGCGGCATAAATGGTTTGCCCAGCTGTGCTGATTGCGGCGTCCCGGACACAGCCGACATTACTCGGCGAGTGGCGCCACTGCTACTACCACCAATAGGTGCGACGGCGACCAGTTGCGATGGCGCCAATCCGCTGCCCGTAGCGCTGCGGCCGAGGGCCCCGTTAACCACGACCTCTAAGCCGGACGGATCAAACGGGTTAAGGGAATTATTTGATGCGGTGCCAGTAACACGGACTAGTGTGGCCGTGAAGATGCCAGGATTGGTCGGTGGCTGATTCAATGTTGGGGCTTGGATTGACGTTTGCGCCGCCCTTACGGCTGTGAGGGTGACTTGCTGTGTGGAAACAGCTGCGGCTCTACCTTGCAACGCGTTAGTGAGTGAAACATTCGCTAGATTGATCGTTGCCTCGCCGGTGCCAAGCGCATTGGTCAACGGAATAAATGCGCTGCTAATGGCAATTTGCCGATCAAGCGCTGCACTGGTAATGGCGATTTGCGGCGCCACTATCGTGTTATTGATACTCCGTAAAGCGTTCGTGATTGAAACGGCAGGAAGTTTGACCGCCATCGCGCTACCTGTAATGGCATTGGTAATTTGAATCACCGCGCTACCAATAGAGACTTGCCGGTCCAGTGTTTGATTGGTGATAGAAATGGTTGGCGCAACAATCGCTTTCTCAACGTTCTGAAATGCGTTGGTGAGCGCAACGCTAGCAGAATTGATCGCGATTGTGCCGCTGGCAATGGCATTGGTTAAGGGAATCACCGGGCTGCCAATGGACGTTTGCCGAGCAACCGCTGCGTTGGTGATGCCGGTTTGCGGCACGACAATCGTTCTGCTGATGATCTGCAATGCGTTAGTAATCGGAACCTCTGGAGGATTAATTGCGATGGTGTTGCCGGTAATTGCGTTGGTCAACGGAATCACTTCGCCGTTAACCGCGATTTGCCAATCCGACGCGGCATAAGTGATAGCGGTTTGCGGGGCCACCGGCGCTTTGTTGTCTGCCTGAAAAGCATTGGTGATCAAAACGGTAGGGAAACTGACGGAGACATTGCTGTTTATAGAACGGTTGGTAAGCGAAACAGCCGGGCTCGTAGGGGTGAATTGCCGAGCTTGGGCGGCGTTGGTGATGAGCACTTGGGGCGCGATCACCGAGGGGGTTTGCGCAACCACCACATGGCAACAAAAGGCGAGCAGCGAGGCAGCGGCGTAAAGCAAGGTGCATGCAGCGAAATGAAATGCCTCGCACAATGCAATTGCGTAGTGGCTTGCGCGGTGATTTTCGTTTCTCATCGTCGCCCGAAATATCGTGAACACGTTTTTCATCGTGACCTTATTCAATGTAACCTCGATTGTTTAACGGGCGGCAACGCGCCGCACTTGCTGAGGCATTGATTGCGCCGGCGCGATAAAATCAACCGCAAGACGGGTGCGTATCTTGCGCTCAATCTGAAAGCGCCGAAACGCCACACTTATGCGCTGTGCGCAGACGGCTCAGCTCATTTGCGCCGAAGCGCTAAACCAACATTAAGACGTAGGCCGCGGGAATACTAACGTCAGCCTCGCCTCGTCTGCCGATTGGTAGTCAAAAGAGTAATTGACGTTGTTCGACTTTGCGGGATCGCTCAGACAAACATATTTATGGCCGGCGCTCTGCGCTGTAGACGAAGTCGGTCCGCACTTGGGGTCATCTTTGTAATAAAACTTTGTGTCGGGATTATTGGCGCCTGAACTGACTCCGCTAAACGTGCAAACGCCGAATGCAGCTGTTGAAAGTGCACTAAACACCAACTTGATAGCGACATTACCGTTATATCCGCCACCCGCTAAAGCAACCGTTGCGGTTGGAACGCTGGATGTTTTCATCGCCTGCACCATGAAATTAGTGTCGACTCCGTCGCACTTCACATTTACCGCCGATAAGATGCCGCTCCATCCGGTCATGTTAATCGGCACAGTAATGTTATAGGTTACCTCTGGATTACCCAATAGCTGCGCTGACGCAGGTTGCGAAAAAATTCCAAACGAACTTAGCAGCACGGTCGCTGCGCTAGCCACATTTGTAAAGTGTTTTTTACTCATGAATGATTTCATCTTGTTCTCCTAATTAGTGTTCGCGTCGCGAATATTGCAAGGCCTTTAGTTTCATTTCATGCGTGCGGCGGTTAAAACAGCTCGACGCATCACGCGCAAATTACTTGCCTGATGCAGCTCGGTCGCTGATACCGGTGATCGCCTTTGACCCGGTCATATCGTTAGCGCCCTCTGACTTAACCTTGGATGCGCTGCTGTCATGTGCGCCCTCAGCCTTCACCTTGGAAGCTGTTCTGTCATTCGCGCCCTCTGACTTAACCTTGGAAGCGTTCTTATCTATAACGCCACCACCCATTGCATTTTTAGTGGGGACGGGTGCAGCAGCGTTGATGATTTTGGTGGCGGATTTAGCGTTTGCAGCTTCGGTCTTTAGGGGCTCGTCGGCCGCAATTGCAGGGCCGCCAACAATAATCAAGGTGGCAATGCCCGACGCGTAGGCGAAAGTGGCGGTGGCCTTTAAAAGATTGGTAATTTGCTTGTTCATCATGATCTCCGGTAATAGGTGGGTGAATAGAAATTGTTGAAACACATTGTCTGGCGTGCCTTTTCGAGCATAAATGTTCGGGAACTGGCTCTAGTATTGGTGCTTCGCATGAGAGGATTTAAAGCGATCCGCGGATTCGCGGTTCTTTAAAGTTCTTATTAACGACGCCCTATAAAGGCCATACGCGTGGATCGTTGTTTTCCGTAAGTAAATGCTCTTATCGATACAAACGGAAAAACGAACCCTAAACCGGCCAAATTCGACTTATATAAATGCGGGCATACCGCAATTACGGTATGCAGATGGTGTAGCGGCGAGACCAACCTGAGATGAGCGCTGATACTGGCGACGCTTGAAAAAGAGCGAACGCACTTGGCGTCAGCTCTTGAGCAGATCGCGAGCGCTGAGGGCGTTAGGCGATATTGAGCCGAACTTGGAATATTCACTGGTGCCGTTCTAGAAGGAAAATGGGCAAATGGTACGGTTCAATAAAGAAACTGAGCGGCGCTATATGGTTTGCGGAATCGCCGACCGCCAGCTGGCAAGGCAATTTTCGCGATCTTTCGGCATCGGTAACGGGGATGGCTAGGTTCGCAAAAAGCGGGAGGATTACCGAATAATTGGTAGATGCCGAGATTGTGCGGCTGCGGGAGCTTTGGCGTGTGGGTATTCAGGCTTCGGAACCTGATGCTAGCCTTAGTCAATATTTAACTAACGATGCGAATGCTGAAATTGATTTGTTCGATCAATGGCAGCCTGTTGCAGTGATGACGATTTGTCGAAGCACGAAGACCTTATCGGAGGCCGACCGGAAATTATATGTTGCATCGCGCAATACGCGTTCAAGTACAAATGATGCAGATCGCCTGCGTAAATACTTGGCCAGGTTTGGATTGAGTTGGCAAGAAGTTACTGGAGGCTGAGCCCTACGAAGGTTTTTTGATGCCGCTGTAAATTATTCCCCTTCCCCCACCCCGCTTCCCTTCTCCTCATAAAGCCAACAAATTTTGCGGGTATCCGGTCCGGAAAGTCGATCCCCCATCAACCCGCAACGGTAAGCGCGGGCTGATAGCCGCTCAAAGTGCTGACACCCGGCGCATTCGCCGAACGCCGTTCCTTCGTTATCGAGCTGAAAGGTGGTGAGCGTTTCGCGCAGCGCGGAGACGGCGTTGCGGATGCGGTTGGGGCTGATGTTGCGGGTGGCGTGTTGCCAGGCGAGTTGCGGCTGGGCATCATAGAGGAACTGCTCGCCGGTGGCGGCTAGTCGGAGCCGCACGACGCGGCGGTCAAGATCATCCTGATAGCGCTCGATCAGCCCACGACGGTCTAATAACAATAAGCTTTGCGAGGCAGTGCCCTTGGTGACGCCTAAATATTCAGCCAACGCTTGCGGCGTGTTGGAATAGCGGTTGGCTTTGGATAAATAAACGAGCGCCTCGACGTGGACGCTTTGCAATTGCTCGTCTTGGCCGACGCGGCGGCCTTCGGTGCGCATGAGGTTACCAAGGCGGCTGACGAGATCAAGCAATACGAGTGGGCTTTTATCCATGATGTTTCCCCACTGATTTTGTTCTCATAATTTTCTGCATTTTTGTTATTCCTCCTCTGTGAACCTTTGCATTCGCCATCTTGAAGCTTGCTGTTCAGTGCTTCCGAATAAATGTCTTGGCGGGCACTCTGCCAATATTGATTTCGACTCGATACTACATTAAGCCATATTTTACGCAGGGAAGTTTGGTGTTGAGGCGATACTAAATCAGGCGTAGATTCTTTTCAAGGGGTTTCTGCTGATCACTTTTTGTTGCCGCTGGGGCTTGACGAGCACGCTTGTCAACTGAATCACGCGAATGTGATCGAAATCACATTGCCGCTTTGCTCGCTCACCACACGCGATAACAACACCTCCAGCGCTTCACCGGAACGTGTGTCTTTCCATCCGCGTTGTGCAGCGGGGCTGGTCGTGGTGAGCGTAGCAGCATCAAATTTAAAATGAAAGCCGCCCGATTTTGCGGCGACCCAAATCTCGCGCAGCGGCGCTTGGCGATTCACGATGACCTTGGTGTCGTTTTCAAATGTGAGTGTGAGGATGCCGCCGTTTAGCTCGGCATCGATGTCGCATGGCACATCGTCCATCGCATTCTCAATGTTGGCGAGGATCGCATCCACCCGCTGATGGAAGACGCTCTCCGGCATTGGTGTGTTGCTGCTCGCGCTGTTGGTCGTGTTGATTGTGGCGCCGGGGGAATTAACGGTGCTCATGTGCGTGATACCATCCTTTCGATTCTGTTTTTTCAATTCTCGACGAGTACTTTGCCATGCGAATATTTAAATCAACACGATTCAACTCTACTTTCATTCTAGCCGCTTTGACGAGCGCTGCCTTGCTTTCTGCTTGCGGGCAAAAGGGTCCGCTCAAGCTACCAAAAACGTTACCGCCAGAGGTTGCGCCGACGACATCTACGCAGCCTGAAAAAACACTCGCCACTGCACCCTCTGTCACGTCCGATGCCCCCAACGCAAAGAACGGCAAATGAGCGCGCCGCTTTCTACATTTGGCGTTTCCCGCGATGGTGGTGACGATAGTACCGACGCATTGCGCATGGAAGATGTGGCGCTGACCGATATTGCTGCGCAGTTTGGCACACCGACTTACGTATACTCACGCGCTGCACTGACCAACGCTTTTCGGCGACTGGACGCCGCTTTAGCAGCTGCCCGGCAAGGCAGACCCTATCTCATTTGTTATGCCGTAAAAGCGAATTCCAACCTTGCGGTGTTGAACGTATTCGCCAAGCTCGGCGCAGGGTTTGACATTGTTTCGGGTGGTGAATTGCGTCGGGTATTGGCGGCAGGCGGCGACGCACGCAAGGTGGTTTTCTCAGGACTTGGTAAGACAACAGATGAAATTTGTTTCGCCTTGCAGACAGGCATTAAGGGCTTCAACATCGAGTCAGAGGCCGAGCTTTACCGGATCAATACGGTTGCCGCCTCGCTCGATAAACGTGCCGCCGTCAGCCTGCGCGTAAATCCGGACGTCGATGCGAAGACGCATCCGTATATCTCAACCGGCTTAAAGAATAATAAATTCGGTATCGCCTTTGATCGCGCTGTTGCGGTTTACAAACAAGCCGCTCAGCTCTCGCATATCGATGTCGTTGGCGTCGATTGTCATATTGGCTCGCAACTCGTGGATGATGCGCCGCTCTTGGAAGCGATGGCGAAGATCGTTGCCTTGGCTGATGAACTTGCAGACGCAGGCATTCATGTCCATCACATCTGCCCAGGCGGCGGTGTAGGCATTACGTATTCCGATGAGGACACGATTGATCTGAATCGCTATGCGGCAGCACTCGAGATGGCGTTGAGCCGCAGTCGGCGTGGGCTCAAGGTCGAGTTGTTGCTGGAGCCTGGCCGCGCACTCGCTGGCAACGCGGGCGTGCTACTGACCAAGGTTGAATACGTGAAGCCGACGGAAGCTAAGAATTTTCTAATCGTCGATGCAGCAATGAACGATTTGATTCGCCCCTCACTCTACCAAGCGCATCATGAAATCGTGATGGCGTCGCCTGCCAATGCGACAGCACCCAAACGTATTTACGACGTTGTAGGGCCCGTGTGTGAAAGCGCCGATGTGTTGGGGCGCGGTCGTACGCTGGCGGCATCAGAGGGCGACGTGATCGCGATACTGTCCGCCGGTGCGTATGGGTTTGTAATGGCCTCGAATTACAACACCCGGACGCGCGCTGCCGAGGTGATGGTCGATGGCACGTCGATGCACTGCGTGCGTCGGCGAGAAATGTTGGACGACTTGTTCGCTTCCGAAATGGTGCTGACACCCGATCTGAAATAGCGCTTGCAGAAGTTTGGCAAACTGAAAATGTTGCAAATATGAATATTGGGAATTACGTTAGTATCGAATCGATACCATTTTGCAATGAGCGTGCTCAAATAAGCAGTCTTGACACCACA